>CAZIWX010000065.1:0-13818 GCA_964543125.1 uncultured Lentisphaeria bacterium
ATTCTTAGTAGAAAAGTCTTGTGTCTATCCCGACAGTGCCCTCGGGGTTGAAACCCGGGGTTAGGAATCTGTCACCCCGGGGGTTCACAACAATTATCTTAATTTTAAGCATACATCCACAAGCTTCCGCTCGGAACTACGGATTCCCAAACAAGACCGAATTAAAACAACGACGCTGATTCACCCGGTGGAGGTGGCACCGGATCCAGGTGCAACAGACCACGCAGGCGCATGGCATTCATCACTGCATAGCCTTTGGCATGAT
Organism: uncultured Lentisphaeria bacterium; assembly: GCA_964543125.1. GTDB lineage: Bacteria > Fidelibacterota > UBA8477 > UBA8477 > UBA8477 > CAZIWX01. The sequence continues at coordinate 266 of CAZIWX010000065.1, forward strand.
TATTAAACGCAATATACAACGTACTGGTCTGTTGCGACATATCTTCAATATCCGGTAACCAGGATTTAATTTCCTCATCGGAGTAGTTGTATTGATACCGGGAAATATTATCTCCGGTCCACCAGTTCTGCTTATTCCGGCCATGGAACCGGATATATCCCATGTCAGCCGTCACTGCAATCTGTTTGGGCATGCCGCCTTCTACTTGAGGTGCATCTGTAACAACCAGAGTTGCCCCGGCTTCACGAAGTATTGTCAGAATTTCGGGTTTTATCCAACCGGGATTGCGAAATTCCACTATTAGAGGTAATTCAGCGCCCCAATCCAACATCATTTGCAGGTAATCCAGGTTTTTTCTGGTAGTATGAAAAGAGAATGGAAACTGAGCCAGGACACCACTGAGCCGTTTCACCTCCCGCAATGGCAGCAGGGCAGCCTTGAAAGCCTTAAAATCGAATTCGTTGTTACTGTATTGGTGGGTCAGGGATTGGTGAGCTTTAACAATAATGTCAAGACCGGCTTGAGCGAATCGGGCAATCTGCCGTGGTCCCGGCATCCGGTAATAGGTAAAATTAAGTTCACTGAAATCAAAATACCCGGCATAGTAATCCAGCATCTGATTTTGACGCAGATTGCGGGGGTAGAATACTCCGCGCCAATCATCGTAGGAATAGCCGGAACAGCCGACTTTAATCACTCCCATGCTGGTTTTCCCTTTTCTTCTTTTACCGGTTGCCCGAAATGCAATGCCACCCGATCACCTTCTGTATCTGTAAATAATATAGGATAAAACCCCACCCCGGGCTTTATCTCCTAACACTTTGTCACCGATAGGTTCGACCGGCTTAACCAAAGACTGCGGCCTCGAATTTCTGAGCCCGGTCAAAGTCCGGGACCGGAATTTCGGACCATTCGACGATATGGGGCTGGGCGGGCGCATTGCTCCTCAGTTAGCTTGATTGATCATGTTGATTTTATTATAGATATGTTGGTATTACAACAAATATTTAATCAAAATGAATCCACCCGCCAGTAATACCATGAAAACAATAGAAAGCAGGTTAAAATATTTCTCGATAAAGGCCTGAATGGGTTTGCCATACTTCCACAACAACCAGCTCACCAGAGCGAACCGGGCTGATCGGCTCAGGGCGGAAGCGAACATAAACACGGCGAAGTTGATGTTAAAGGCGCCGGCTGAAATGGTAATGACCTTATAGGGAATCGGTGTGAAGCCGGCCGTGAAAACCACCCAAAAGCCCCAGGTTTCGTAAAGCCGCTGCACATTCAGAAATACGGATTCTGAAAATCCGGGTATCCCCGTGAAAAAGAAATGGGCCAGACTGGAATAGGCGCCGGGGCCGTTCCACCAGAGAAAATGACCGATGCTATAGCCAAACATACCCCCTAAAAATGAAGCGCTGGAAGCGGCGAGTGCAAAAGCAAAAGCACGTCGCCGGGCGCCCAGAACCATGGCAATCAGAAAGGCATCCGGCGGGATGGGGAAAAAAGAGGATTCCGTAAACGCCCAGACGAATAAAACCAGTAATCCGTAAGGTGTGTTGGCCCAATGCAATAACCAATCATAGGTGCGCCGGACCCAGGCGGTTCGTGCTGCAATTACCGTTTCACTCACGCCAAATACTCCTGTAATAAAATCGGATAAACTTCAGTGTATCAACCACATGCCGGATTTGACTCGGTGAATCAGCATACACCACCGGCACCTCTACCCACTTCAATTTCAGCCCCAAAGTATGGGCTTGAATAAAAACCGCTGACTCAAATTGGAATCCATTTTCACCGGATGCCCACAGATCAGAAGCACCCAAAGGATAACAGCGAAAACCATTCTGACTGTCGTAAATTTTTTCACCCGTGCGCAGCGACATTAACCAACTGGTAACGGTATTTGAAAAGAGTCTCGGCCAGGGCATGTTTCTCGGATTCCAATGACGGCGCCCCACTACAAAATCAATCGGTGACTCGATCTTTGCCAGGAAATCGGGGATACAACCAACGGGGTGCTGGCCATCGCAGTCCAGGGTCACCGCATAATCGAATCCCAACTCCCGGGCTAATGACAAGCCTGTTTTCAGTGCCATCCCTTTACCGCCATTCGGTTGATAGCTGACAAACCGGGCTGGCGCCACATCCTCGGCGCATAGGCCGTCTTCACTCCCATCGTCAATTACCAGCAGGGATAATTGCAGATCAACCACCTGCCGGATCAAAGCCCTAATCCGTGGTCGATCATTATGTACCGGAATCACAAGAATTACTTTATATTGTTGTGTATCAGTCACTTATAGCGTTATAATAAAGTTTATTAAGGTTCAATCATAAGTGATTTTATAGTGCAATTGGAGCAGATCATTTTTAAACCAGGTTGTGTTGACCAATTCCAGTTTACACCCATTCAAATCACCTTCCACCAAAGATTTCCCCGTACCCAAGAGGATAGGGTGAATCGAGATGATCAATTCATCCAAAAGATGGTGATTCAGGGAATCTCTAAGCAGTTCCGCACCGCCCACCAACCAGATTCCGGCGCCAGAGCCGGCCTTTTGGGTTTGAATCTGCTCCCACCAGTTCTCTCCCCCGTAAATTATTCGTCCTTTGGCCACGGCAACCTGAGAACGGGACACGATCATGACATCTTTTTCAGGAAAAGGATTGGGATCGCATCCCAGACTGATTTCATACGTTCGCCGGCCTACAAGCACCGTATCGCAGCTCTTAAAGAACTTCTGAAAACCATAGTCTTCATCACTGAACAGCCAGCTTATATCATCGTTGGCGCCGGCAATATAGCCGTCCAGACTGGTGGCGATAAAACAGGTCATGGTTCGCATGGCATGAAGATCAGGCTAGAAAAAATTGTGTGTCAATCCGTTTACGATTCCGGTTCCCCATCGTAAGGACAATATTTGTTCACAATGGGCATCCGCCGGCCGATCCCGAACGCACGCCGGGTAACGCGAATCCCGGGCGGCAATTGGCGACGCTTGTACTCACTATGGCAGATCAGGCTCATAATTTCTTTAACCAACGCCCGGGGATATCCCAGCTCCACCAATTGACCATAACTGGCTTGTTCTTCGATAATCAGATCAACCAAAGGACTCACCTTTTCATAATCGAATGGATCAACCTGATTCGGTCTAAGCTCCGCTGAAGGTGGTTTTGTGATACAGTTTTCCGGAATAACCGCAGTACCAACCCGTTTATTGTAATACCGGGCAACCGTGTACACCATGGTTTTACCTAAATCGCTGATCACGGCGATTCCCCCACTGGTATCACCATACAGGGTACAATACCCCAGAGCAACTTCCGTTTTATTGCCTGTGGTGATTAGCAAACTGCCGTCCCGGTTGGAGAGGGCCATGAGGATGTTGCCCCGAATTCGGGCTTGCAGATTTTCTTCTGCTACTCCCTGTAATGGTTGATCAAATTTATTATCAATGATTTTAGAAAATGCGTTAAATGGTGCGCCAATAGGTAATTGCACATACCGAATACCCAGATTTTCAGCCAATTGGCGAGCATCATCCCGGCTGTGCCGGGTAGAATATTTGGAGGGCATGGAGACGCCTAGCACATGCCTGGCGCCTAACGCTTCTTTGGCGATCACGGCGGTCAAAGCTGAGTCAATGCCACCCGATAAACCCAGCACTGCATCTCGATGACCCGTTTTTCGAAAATATTCTTTCAGTCCGAATACCAGACCATCGAAAACTTCCGCTGCTTTCTCGCGGATGGGCAGCGTTATAGGATGCTCTCCGGCGCCTGACAGGGGGATATTCACCGTTTCCACCACACTACCGAATTTGGGACTGATATGCAGCAAATTGGCCTGGCTGTCTACCACCAGTGAGGCGCCATCAAAAACCAGCTCGTCCTGCCCGCCCACGAGATTCACATAAATATAAGGCAGGTGGAACTTTCGAACTTTTTTCTGAATGAGGCTTAGCCGCTCTTCATCTTTCCAGGCATGGAACGGTGAGGCGGAAATATTGATCAGGAGGTCAGCACCTGCTTCAGCGAGACGATCAATGATTTTATAATCGATTTTACCGTCCCATAGGTCTTCACAAATATGAACACCCAATTTGATCTCACCTTGGGACCGCGTTTTGACGGAAATGGGTAAGTTGTCTCGTCCGGGTTTGAAGTAGCGCCATTCATCAAAAACATCATAGGTAGGCAAAAGAGATTTATGGGCCCAATTTTTAATCCGGCCCTGTTGTAAAATTGCCGCGGCGTTATAGGTATCTTCTCCGTCATGGTGAATCGCGCCTATAATAACCACCGTCTCGCCGGTTGATCTCGCCAGGCTTTCGACGACACGCATGTTATGGGGAACGAAGTTAACCTCAAAAATCAAATCTTCGGGAGGATAACCCGTGATGAAGAGTTCCGGGAAAATTAAAAGGTCAGCTTGATCTTGCTCGGCCTGTAGTATTGTTTGCCGGGCTAATTCCGCATTCTCTTTAAAATCACCAACGGTTGGATTCAGTTGTGCGATTACCGTCTTGAGCATGCCCTTCATATCACTCCGATTTACTTTTGCTTAACAGTGTAAGTAATTGATCAACAGCGGCTTGTGGCGTATCAGAAATATTCATTCCCCGGATTTTCCAGGACCCCAAACCCACCAGTGGTTTTCCGGCATTCAGAGTAAAAGCAATTTCCGACAAGGTTCCGTAAGCGCCATCTACCGCAATGAGACCATCAACGGACCGAACCAGAATACCGTTTCGCAGATCACCCATACCGGTAAATATGGGAACATCCACGTACGGATTGGCTTCCGCGGGATCGGTGGTCATGAGAATACCAACCACCAATCCACCCGCGGAATGAGCACCCTGACTGGCCGCTTCCATTACCCCGCCCCGGCCGCCGGTGTACAAAATAGCTCCACACTCAGCCACCAGACGCCCTACTTCAAGGGCCTTTGCATAGACGTCCGGTGAGATTTCCCGAGCACCAATAACGCCAATACGTAACCGATTTAGCGCCATTAAGGTGTCAATCGTGTCATGGTCCGCGGAAACGGAATTGCTTCGCGAATATGTTTCAATCCACACAACCAGGCGACAGTGCGTTCAACACCGAGGCCAAATCCGGCATGCGGCACCGACCCGTACCGGCGTAAATCAAGATACCAGCTATAATTTTCAGGGTCCATTCCCTCGGTTTGCATACGCTGAATAAGTAAGTTCAGGTCATCTTCACGCTGTGAGCCACCAATGATTTCGCCATAGCCTTCCGGAGCCAGCATGTCAACCGCCAGCGTATATTTGGCATTTTCAGGATCGCGTTTCATATAAAAAGCTTTGATAGCCGCCGGATAATGATGCACCATAACCGGATTTGAATAGGCTTCACCGATAATCGTCTCATGCGGCGCACCAAAATCGTCGCCCCACCGGACAGCCTCGCCCTTTTCCTGTAGTAATTTGATGGCAGCATCATAATGCATGCGAGGAAACGGTGTTGCTATCGCTTCCAGTTTGGAAATATCACGCTCCAGCGTTTCCAATTCCGGACGACGATCAAGGAGTACTTCGGCTACGACGAACATGATCATCTCTTCCGCCAGCTGCATGTCCATTTCCAGATCGTAATAGGCCATTTCCGGTTCCACCATCCAGAATTCGGTGAGATGACGGCGCGTCTTGGACTTCTCAGCCCGAAAAGTAGGTCCAAAGCAGTAGACTTTTCCCAACGCCAGGGCCGCGGCTTCAGCATATAATTGCCCACTCTGGGTCAGATAGGCTTTATCATCAAAGTATCCGGTTTCAAAAAGGGTGGCCGTGCCCTCGGTAGCCATCTTCTGAAAAATGGGTGTGTCAATGAGTGTGAAATCCCGTTGATCGAAGAAAGTTCGAATACTTTTGATTACGGTATGCCGAATCCGCATGATTGCGTGTTGCCGCCGGGAGCGTAACCACAGGTGGCGATGATCCATGAGGAATTCAATCCCATGCTCTTTTTTGGCGATGGGGTATTCCTGAGCCACGTTCACCAGTTTAATTTTTTGGGTAATCAGTTCATATCCCCCTTCGGCCCGTTGATCAGGCCGCACCAAACCGGTCACAATCACCGAAGATTCCTGCGTCAGGATATTCTTCAGATCAAAACTAGCGTCATCACAATCATTCTTGGATACAACACATTGAATAATACCGGTGCCATCCCGGAGTAATAGAAACCAGATCTTTCCGCTTTTCCGCAGATTGTAGACCCACCCTTTCAAGGTTACCACTTCGCCTGTGTGAAATCGGATGTTCTGAATGAAATATTCGTGCATGGTTGTTTACCATCCTTCAGTCATGGATTCAACAATCAGGTCCACCACTTTACCGATTGCTTCCGTTTTTGCATCGTCGCGGCTCCGTTGCTCGGCGGTGGTTAGTTTCGCATTTTCAACTTCGCTATTATAAGTTCCGTACTCATTAAAATCCTTCTGATAAATGGGTTTGTTCAGCGTGTCATCCACCCATTTGACCTCTCCGGTGAGTACCAGACGATATTCCAATACATTTTCTGCTTTGTCGTAGGTGGAGGGGTCATCCCGCACGGCCTTGATCACACCTTCAATGTGGGAATCCGCATCCGGCGCCGAGCTGAGAGCCAGCAGCCGATTCTCTAGCAGCCGGTTGGTTATGGCCTGATCCAGATCCTGATCAATATTGAACTCAGCCGTACGATTATCAAACAGATCAATTTTTAAATTTTTCAAATGACTAGGAATAGTTCCCTTGAAGGAATAGAAGGCGCAACTCGTGATCAGAAGCACCCCTAGGACGCTCAGCCGCCGTAAGGATTTAAGAACGCCGTTTTTTACTGGGTATCGCATATTCATTGATCTTTCGATAGAGGGTTCGCTCAGCCATATCAAGTGCCGCAGCCGTTTTCCGTTTATTAAAGTTGAAATTCTCCAGCGTGCGTGAGATGAGTTCTCTTTCGGCTTCGGCTGAGGTGACATTCCCAATCGTCCCCGGATTATAAATAGCCACATCTTCCGTGGTATCGCTCATTTCAGTTGCCGGGGGGTGCTGGACAATTTCCATGGATGATGGGAACGGTTTACCTGCCTTTTCGCCGAAAGACTGCGTCCAGCCGCCCTGCTGCATAGCCTCCTTCAACTCTTGCACATCCTGCCGGAGCATGAAAAGTTGCTGCAAAATCAATTCTCGTTCGGCTTGATCCACTGACCGATTCATGGGAACGGGCAAAAACGGATTTCCCGATTTTCCCGGATGCTTTTCGGCCTGTAAATAACGCCTAATAGTATCGGTTTTCAGGACGCCGCCTTTTTCCAAAACCACCGTGCTTTCCACAAAATTTTTCAATTCACGGATATTTCCCGGCCAGTCGTAATCCTGCATCACTTTCAGTGCGCCTTCAGAAAATCCTTTGAATACGATTTGATTCCGGATAGCGCACTCCCGGGCAAATTTATTTGCCAAAAGGTCAATATCCCGACGCCGATTACGTAGTGGCGGAACGAAGATCGTCACGGCTTTAAGCCGGTAAAACAGATCTTTACGAAAATGTCCCGCTTCCACATCCTCCGCCAGATTGCGGTTTGACGCGGCAATGATTCGCACATCCACCCGGACCGGTTTGGAAGCGCCTACTGGCAGGAATTCACCCTGTTCCAGGACGCGCAACAGCTTCACCTGTGTTTCCAGGGGTGTTTCACCAATCTCATCAAGAAAAATTGTCCCGCCATTGGCAGTCTGAAAATAGCCTTTGCGGTCTTCACTGGCGCCGGTGAAAGCGCCTTTTTTATGGCCAAAAAGCTCACTCTCAATAATTCCGGCAGGTATGGCGCCACAATTCACGATGACCAGCGGTTTGTGGGCTCTACGGGAGTGATTGTGAATAGCTGATGCAACCAATTCCTTGCCGGAACCACTTTCCCCGGCGATCAAAACGGAAATATCCGTAGGCGCAACCTGGTCAATAGTTTCCAACATATCTTCTACCGCGGAAGAATTTCCCAAAATACCAAATTTGCGCTGTAAGTTTCGGATGTGATCGCTTACTTCACTCATGTTCTCTCCCGATTGCTAACGGCCGGCGCCGCCGGTATCTCTGAACCACCGGGCGGTCCGCTTTAATCCGGCAACCACCTCCAGGGTGGGTTGCCAGCCCAGCAATTTCATAGCTTTGGTATGGTCGATGACGCTGCGCATTTGCTCGCCGGCCATGGCCGGTCCGTGTTTTTCCGCCACTCCCGGAGCTATTTCATCCCGCAGGGCTCGAAAAAGTTGATTCACATCGGTCTCAATTCCGGTTCCCACGTTCACAATTTCACTCTCCGGATAAGTCAGACCTGCGAGGTTGGCGCGCACGACATCTTCTACAAAAACATAATCACGGGTCTGCTTCCCATCCCCGTTGATCACCGGTTGTTCACCAGCCAGCATTTTAAAGCAGAATATGGCTACCACGCCGGCTTCCCCATGCGGATTCTGCCGCGGTCCATAAACATTGGCGTAGCGGGTGACAAAATAATTCAAACCATAGACTTGCTTGTAAAAATGCAAGTATTTTTCAGTAGTTAATTTCGTAATACCATAGGGTGATAACGGACGCTGCGGGTGATCTTCATCCGCCGGAAAATAATCCTGCTCACCATAGATCGCGCCCCCGGTCGAAGCAAACATGAATTTCCCAACCCCGTATTTTACACAATTTTCAAGCAAATTAAGGGTCCCCAGGACATTAACATCGGCATCATAACGAGGATCGGCTACCGACTTGCGTACATCCATTTGAGCCGCATGATGATTCACCACATCGAACTTCTCATTAGCAAAGAGGTCAGCTACTGCTTTATCACGGATGTCCAACTGTACAAATTTCGCTTTGGGATTTACCAATTCCGGGCGTCCGGTAATGAGGCTATCCAACACAACTACAGCGTGTCCTTCGGCAATGAACGCATCGGCGACGTGGGAAGCAATGAATCCGGCGCCGCCGGTAACAAGGATTTTCACTATTTTTACTCCAATTTCAAAATTTTAGTCTTACCAATCTGCCCTTTGCGTCTGCCCGAGCTTGTTGAAGAACGCAAGGGAATTCATCAATTTATTATCCCAATTCCATTGAAGATCAGATGCTTCTGGCTGCTATAAGCCGATTGCTCCGCAGCGAGCCTGGGGAGACAATCAGCTTTTTTATGGTAGTAGCACAAATCATTTAGCGCCCACCTTTTTCATCTCTTTTTCCAGCTTCTTAATTTCATCCCGTAAGAGTACAGCCCGCTCAAAGTCCAGGTTTTCCGCGGCAGTCAGCATATCTTTGCGCATCAACTCCAGTAACTCATTTTTCTCATAAGTTTTACTATACCGGCGAATGGTTTCGTTAACCCGTTCAGCTTTTTTAATCAGAGTATCGGCTACCATTGTGGTACCCATGATCTCCGCGGCGGATTTGTAAATCGTTTCCGGGGTAATCCCATGTTTGCGGTTGTAGCGTAATTGTTTCTCCCGCCGCTGAGTAGTGATATCGATAACCTTCCGCATGCTGGCAGTGATTCTATCCGCATAAAATATCACCCGCCCTTCCACATGGCGTGCGGCGCGGCCCGCGATCTGCAACAAAGAGGTTTCGCTGCGTAAGAATCCTTCTTTATCCGCGTCCAGAATGGTCACCAGGCTGACTTCCGGCAAATCAAGCCCCTCACGCAGGAGGTTAATCCCCACCAGCACATCAAATTCCCCCAAACGTAGGTCCCGTAAAATTCCTACCCGCTCCAGCGAATCGATCTCCGAATGGAGATAGCGAACCCGGAGATTCAGATTGACCAGGTAATCAGTCAGGTCCTCCGACATACGTTTAGTCAGAGTGGTTACCAAAACCCGTTGCTTCCGCGCCACGCGCTTTTGGATCTCCTCAATCAGGTCGTCAATCTGATTTACGGTAGGCCGCACCTCAATTTCAGGGTCCATAAGACCGGTGGGGCGAATGACCTGCTCCACCACCACACCCCTGGATTGTTCCAATTCATAATCAGCCGGGGTAGCTGATACAAAAACCACTTGCTTCAGAGCGGCTTCAAATTCTTCAAATTTCATGGGCCGGTTATCTCGGGCACTGGGTAGGCGAAAACCATATTCCACCAGGTTTTGCTTACGGGCAAGATCACCCCGGTACATGGCTCGGAATTGTGGAATAGTGGCGTGGGATTCATCAATGAACATGAGAAAATCATCCGGGAAAAAATCCAACAGCGTATAGGGCCGTTCTCCCGGTTTACGTCCGGTCAGATGGCGTGAATAATTTTCGATACCACTGCAATATCCCATTTCACGAATCATTTCCAGATCAAAGCGGGTACGCTGTTCCAGCCGTTGTGCTTCCAACAGATTACCATTTTCGCGAAGTTCCCGCAAGCGCTCCCCAAGTTCTTCCGCGATAGACACAAGTGCGCGCTTTAACTTGGTTTCATCCGTGACAAAATGGCGTGCCGGGTAAAGCACAAATACCGGTTTGGTGGCGGTGATTTCACCGGTTAGCGGATCGATCAGTGAAATTCCCGTAATCTCATTTCCCCAAAATTCGATCCGTACGGCAGAATCATCATACGCGGGGTAGATCTCAACCACATCGCCCCGGGCCCGGAATTTTCCGCGTTCGAAATTCAGATCATTACGCTCATAAAAAATGTTAACCAGCTTTCGGTATAAATCACGGGGTTTGATCCGATCCCCTTTTTTAATGATCACAATGCTTTTGGCGTAATCTTCCGGAGAGCCCAGGCCGAAAATACACGATACGGAAGCTACTACGATCACATCGCGCCGGGAGAGCAGGGCGCTGGTGGTCTTTAACCGGAGCTTATCGATCTCTTCATTCATGGACATGTCTTTTTCGATAAAGGTGTCCGTCACAGGCAGATAGGCCTCCGGCTGGTAGTAATCGTAGTAACTGATGAAATACTCCACCGCATTCTCGGGGAAGAATGATTTGAACTCGCCATAGAGCTGAGCCGCCAGCGTCTTATTATGAGAAATAATCAAAGTAGGCCGGCCAATATTGCGGATGACGTTGGCCATGGTATAGGTTTTACCACTACCCGTGACACCTAAAAGAGTCTGAAAGGGTATCCCGGATTTCACCCCGGCAGTCAATTGTTTTATGGCTTCCGGTTGATCCCCCTGCGGCTGATATTGAGTATGTAATTTAAACTCTGCCATTTTGTCCTATAATACCGAAACAGGCCCGGGCAGTCAATGAAAGCTTCCTTTCCGGGAAAAATATTTAAGCTGAAGTTCTCATTGTTTCAAATGGATTTCTGAATGAGATTAAATATCTATGGATTTTCAAACTGTAATACTCTTCATCGTCCTGGGATTAGCCATTATTGCTTTCGTTCGGGAAATCTTCCCCCTGGAAGTAACGGCTTTCTCTACCATGGTCATCCTGGTACTCTTCGGGATCGTGAGCCCCCAAGAAGCGGTCTCTGGATTCAGTAACTCAGCGGTGATCACCATCGGGGCGCTGTTTGTTTTGAGCCATGCCCTGGTTAAAACCAATTTTCTCAATTTCATAGTCACAAAATTGGAGAACATCGGTGGAACACGGCAATGGACGGTCATTGCAATTTTGCTTATATCGGTAGCTTTCGTATCGTCATTTATCAATAATGTCGCAGCGGTAGCCATCACTATGCCGTTGGCAATGGAACTGGCTCGGCGTTTCAAACTTTCACCATCCCGCGTGCTGTTGCCCCTCTCCTACGCCAGTATTTTCGGCGGGACCATGACTTTGATCGGAACTTCGACCAATCTGTTGGTGAACGAACTGGTAACGGAAGCCGGGTATCCGCCCCTGGGAATGTTCGAGTTTACCCGTTTGGGCTTGATCTTCACTATTGTCGGTTTGTTCTATGTGTTCTATCTCGCTAAACGTGGAATGCCCAGTCGAGCCATCATTTCCAAGCTGACCCGGAAATATCGCATGATCTCGTATTTTACGGAAGTAAAGATAGCTTCAAATTCTCCATTGGTAGGTTCCACCTGCCTAAAGCAAGCGGTGAGTAGCCGGTTTAACATCATTATTTTGGAAATTCTGCGCGCCGGGCAAAAAATGAGTACCGATCTGCGAAATCGAATTCTACAACCCGGCGACATCCTGATCCTTCAAGGTAAACTGGACGATATAATGCGAATGAAGACCGAGCTTAAGGTCCGGTTACTCACTGATGTCAAGCTAAATGACGAAGATCTGAATGATGCTGAAAACGCGGTCCAGGAAGCCGTGTTAAGTCCCGGTTCTCATTTTATTGACAGCAGTCTGAAAAGCATCAACTTCCGCGCTCGCTACGGATTGTTTGTACTCGCTATTCAACGGGCCGGAACGACCCTGCGGGAAAAAGTATCCCATATTCGTCTCAAGGAAGGCGATACCCTGCTGGTATTCGGTCACCGTTCGAAGTTTGATCAGCTCCGGTTATCACCGGATTTGTTTCTGTTGGAAGCGATTCCCATCCAGCTGCACAAAACCAAATTCTGGTGGTTACCGGTAATAATAATCCCGGCAATCATGATCCTGGCAGCTTTGGATGTCCTTGACATCATGACCGCCAGTTTGGTGGGTGTAAGTCTGTTGCTTTTATTCCGGGTATTAACCCCCCAGGAGATGTATCAAAGCATCAACTGGAGCGTGATTTTCCTCATCGCCGCTTTTATTTCCGTGGGTCTGGGGATGGAAAATACTGAGGCTGCCAACTTGATCGCCGGTTTATTCCGGCACATTGGTAATGCCGTATCACCGCAATGGGCGCCCTACGTTGCCTTGAGCACGTTACTATTTGTAACCACCTTTATCACCGGATATTTATCGAATACTTCGGTCGCAATTATTCTCACCCCCATTGCCATCGCTATTGCCCTCAGTATGGGGTTCAGTCCCCGGCCCTTCATATTTGCGGTGGCCTATGCCGCTTCGGCCAGCTTTTTTACACCCATGGGTTATCATACCAACCTGATGGTATATGGCCCGGGCAATTACCGTGTGGGAGATTTCATGAAGGCGGGCCTGCCACTGAATATTCTGTTCTGGATCCTGGGCTCGGTGCTGATTCCTCTGTTTTGGCCATTTTAGTCCGGGCTGCCCCCGGCAACATCTTGACAGGGGTATAACTGATCCGCCAGCCACCGGATCCGCTGATAAAAAGATCAAACCACCGATTACACAGAGGGCACAGATATAGAGAAACCACGAATTTCACAAATTCACACGAATTAAATAAAAGGGGGAATGGCTAATTCGGTTAAAAATAATCACACACTCTGATCCACTTCAGCCGCACGCTCCGTGGCTAAACCCTCCCGGCGCAGCCGCCTTCTTCGTTTTTACAGAAACAAAGTTACACTACCCGTTATGGCAGTGTAAGTTCTTTTATGTAAAAAAGGTTCAGGGTTCTCAAATCCTGACCCGCCGGATGGCGGCCCGGCTTTTAGAGTCAGCGTTGTTGGTGACGGTGCAGGTATTGATGACGGTGAGGTCCACGGCTTCGCCGA
>CAZIWX010000066.1:0-13721 GCA_964543125.1 uncultured Lentisphaeria bacterium
GTTATCCCGGTCCCGATGTGGACCGCTCTGAAGTAAACGGTCGTCCGGATGAGGGCGAACCCAATTTTGATGGAACCGACCTGGATGAAGCCGATCAGATTGGATTAACAGGATTTATAGTAGAGACCTACACTCAAAGTGGAGTAGATGACAATACATTTTACAACCGTTTGGCCGCCCCCATTATCGATTCGACCTTTGAACAAAGATCGGATAATATCTTTATTTATAGTTCCGGCCCGTTGAAAATGGCGCCGGGGGATCGCCGCCGTTTTTCCATTACCATGCTATTTGGCTATAACATTACCGGCGCCGGCGGGGTGGACTTACACCTTAATCCACATAATACGCGCGATTTGTATGCCACGGCCAATGTAGTCCAGGATATTTACAATGCCGGGTACCGGTTCACCCGGCCACCGCTAAAGCCACACGTGACCGCCGTTGCCGGTGATGGTCAGGTAACATTGTATTGGGATCAGACTTCCGAGCGTTCCAAAGACCCGATCTATGGTCATGATTTTGAAGGCTACGCCATTTATCGCGCGACTGATTTTGGATTTCAGGATGTAAAATCCATCACGGATGCTTATGGCAGTCCGTATCTCTGGAAGCCCATTGCAAAATTTGATAAGAAAGACCGTTGGTCTGGTCCCCATCCCATAGAACAAGTTGTCGGATCCGGACTCCATTATGACATGGGCACTAATTCCGGGCTGAAGCACAGTTTTGTGGATAAGGATGTGATTAATGGTCAAAAATATTACTATGCCGTATGTGCCTATGATACGGGTACGGTGAATGATACGATTCCACCCACCGAGACTTCCAAGAATATTCAGGAAAATTTTACCGGTGAAACAACTCTGGATATCAACACGGTCGTCGTGACCCCGGCCGCGCCCTCCATTGGTTTTGTTCCACCGGATGTTAATCTCACCGAAGATTCCCATGCCGGACCGGGAACCGGTTCCATTGATGTTCAGGTGATTGACCCGGCCCGAATTCCCAACAATCGCGATTACGATATTCGGTTTATTGATTCCCGCATGGATTTGGTCGATAATGATGGCGACTGGCATTCCTTCACCGATGATACGTTATACTTGCAAATCGGTGCTTATGCCACGCTCATGATTCCGCCTACCGCGGACACTATCCACTTCACCCAATCCACTGATACCACATTTGCCGTGAATGGCGGTGTGGGAGATCGTTTCCTTTACAGCGGACTTCTATGGAAAATTGATCAGCTCATCAGCGGAATCAAAGATTCGGTGCTGATTCCGGATACGAGTCTCACGGTGTTGCCCACCTTGGATATTTGGGATCCGCTAACCGATGGCTCGGTCAATCAGGATGTCGGCTCCGATGGGTGTTCCGATGTGTATGAAAATGGGGATGGGACATGTTCAGATTTACCTCTTGCCGGGGTGGTTCCGGGTGATGACCCCAATGGCGACAACTGGAGCCCGGTAAGCAATCCGGACGGGACCGAAGCCAATGGGCGCCCGGACGCGGGCGAGCCCAATGTGGATGAGAACGATATTCAGGAAAAAGTTCGTAACACGCAGTATTTCCAGCTTTGGGACGAAACAGATCCCGATAATGAATTTAAGGTTTTGGATTTACAGAATGCCTTACACGGAGAAGATAATAACCTCATCCTGAACGGGATGCAGGTTTTTGTAAACAATGATTCCGTTGGCATCGATACTAATCATACCGGTTGGATCACTGGTGATTGCAATTGGCGGGTTGACATTTCGCTGGCCAATGTGAATAACCAGTCCGGGATTCCATTCCCGGGCGTTTTCCAATTGCATATTGCCGACACAACCGTGGACCACATGGCAATAGGCGGCCATAACCCATTAGATTTCTTCATTTATGATGCATTATCTCAGGATACCTTGGGACTGGTTGCGTTGGGATTGAATGGCGCCAACATTGATTTGGATACAAAAATCTATCCGTTGGCCTTTGAAGATCTCAATGATCCTAATTCCTGGCACCGCACCTGGCTATACACCTTCAAACCCGGTACACCGGGTATCACCACCATGGTGCCGGATGCAAATGGCATCATGATCGGGACTTCCAATGCCAGCGGCGCCGGAGCCAATGGACTGCATTATTACAATGCCGAAACCAAGGGCTGGAAGGATTGGTCGGTTCAATCCACCGGTGGTAATCTCATCGACAATACGATTTATGACATCAAGCCAATTGGCCCGGTGTGGTGGATCGCGACCGGTTACGGACCGGTGGCCTTTGATGGGATTCACTGGTACCGCAATTATCGGCTTGAGACCTTATTCGACATCATGAATGGTGGTATCGAAGATTTATCCGACCCGGAAGCCAGTGCCCGTTTTGAAGCTTGTGTGGCTATTGAATATGATCAGCAAGGCCTGATCTGGTTCGCAACCGCGAAAAAGGGTTTGGTCAAGGTGAATACCAAGGGTACGCTTGAAACCAGTCTGGATGACGATATCACCCGGATTTTCCCACCTGATTCCTTGCCAATTGATGTGACGGCAAAAGCAATCCGGGACTTGTATATCGATGCGGACAACGTCCTTTGGATCGCTACCGAAGCAGGAATCATATCCTACGATATTGATAACGGAGTGTGGGATGCCATCCCCAAAACCGCTGAAAACGGTCTTCCCAGTAAAAACATTTACAAAATCTATCAATTACCCGGCGGAACGCTGGTATTTGGAACTTCTCAGGGTGTAGCTTTTAAGGTGGGAGATCATTTTGAAGTAGTTAACGACCTGCCTAACAAGACGGTTTACAGCTTCTTCTATGATCAAGCCTCTACCGGAAACACCTTGTGGGTCGGCACCAAGAAGGGCTATGCCACGATCGATTTGACCGGCGTCGATTCTACCTACACCGGCTTGACAACGACCCGCTATCTGGCGGAATCCGGGGATTCAACGATTTCCCAGGATAGCGAAATCAAAGCGATTGTTTTTAATAATGGCGTGGGTTGGTTTGGGACCAAATCCGGTTTAGAAGAACGCATCAGTGATATCCATTGGAACTCGTTCGGGCCTGAGCCGGGCGATGTTTTTCAATTCAAAACCCGCATGCCCTTCAGCTCACTGGATCACTACCGGTTCAATACAACCGAGGGACGTGAAGATCAGACCCTGGTAAAACAGAACCTGAGCCAAGTTTCGGTTGTTCCCAATCCCTATGTGGCTACGGCGGTTTGGGAACGAAAGCCCTATTTGCAATCCGGGCGTGGGGAACGTAAAATCTATTTTATCAATCTACCGGAAAAATGTACGATTCGGATTTATACGCTGAGTGGCGAGCAGGTCCGCAAGATTGAGCATAACAGTACAGCTTTCAACGGTAGTGAACCTTGGGATCTGTTGAATAATGATAAATTGGAGGTGGCTTACGGGATTTATATCTACCACATCCAGGCTGATAACGCCGAGACCATCGGCAAACTGGCGTTGATCAAATAAGGAGGCAATGATGTTGAAGAAATTCGTATTCGTTTTGCTTACCGTTTTGATCGGCGTGTCATACGGGCAAAATAAGGTTGGCACCACGGTTGCCCAATTTCTGAAAATTGGCGTGGGCAGTCGTGCTTCCGGTATGGGTGAAGCTTATGTGGCTATGAGTGCTGACGCTTCGGGCCTCTACTGGAATCCAGCTGGCATTGCCGTAGCGCCCCACGGGGAATTCATGTTCGTACACACACCCTGGTTGGCGGATATCTCCTACGACTTCGTGGGAGTTATTGCTCCTCTGTCCGGTGTGGGCACCTTTGGCGCCAGCGTTACCAGTGTGAGTATGCCCGATATGCCTGTAACGACGGAATATCAACAAACTGGTACGGGTGAATATTTTTCCGCCGGTGATTTGGCGATCCAGGTCTCATTTGCAAAGAGTCTGACGGATCGGTTCTCCATTGGCTTTAACGGCAAGTTCATTCAGGAAAGGATTTGGCACATGTCGGCCACGGGAATGGCGGTGGATGTGGGAACACTCTTTCGCACGCAATTCCATGATATGCGTCTCGGGATGAGTATTTCCAATTTCGGTACATCCATGACGATGTCCGGCCGGGATGCCCTGATCCGGTACGATGCGGATCCAAATATTAACGGTAATAATGATCAAATTCCGGCCTACCTGGCCATGGACGACTGGGCGTTGCCACTCATTTTCCGCGTAGGCATTGCCCTGGAGATCTGGCGGCAGGGATCATCAAAATTAACCGTGGCGGTGGACGCGCTGCATCCCAATGACAATTTTGAAAGTCTCAATCTGGGGACCGAGCTTAATATCGCCAATATTGTGTTCATACGCGGTGGTTGGAAATCGCCCTTTGTGGAGACCAATAGTGCCACCAATACGAATAATTGGGAGCGGCGGGAAGAAAGTTTTACCGCCGGCGCCGGTGTGGATATTCCCCTCATGGCGGGCACCGGACTGAAATTGGATTATTCCTTCTCCGATTTCGGACGCTTGAAGAATGCCCAGCGCTTTACGCTGAATTTCTATTTCTAAGTGATTCCGCTTTAGGCGGATGACCATAATGCGGGGGTTACAAGAATACATGGTGGATTTCATACTGGATACATGGTTTATCCGCAATGAAGTAAGGTATCCGTAATTGGTTTGCTAACACTCAGACCAAACAATAATAGTCGGAATATTTAGGGGTGGAGTGAGGAGTATATGCGGAAGAAATGGAAATTGGCAGCGCTCTTTATATGGTGTTTGCCCTGGATAGCCTCTGGCGGAACAACCGGGAAAATAACCGGTTTGGTGAAAAATACCGAGACAGGTAAACCATTGATCGGTGTGAATGTTGTCGTGGCCGCTGCCGACGTAGGCGCCGCAACCGGAGCTGACGGCCGCTACATCATTTTAAATATTCCTCCGGGAACCTATGACGTCGTTTTTTCCATGATCGGCTATTCTCCCAAAAAGGTTGAGAATGTGCGGATAATGGTGGATCTAACCACCACTCTGAATGCCGATTTATCCACTAATGTCATTGAAGGCCAATTAATTACGGTAACCGCTGATCGTTCCCTGGTGCAACCTGACATTACCTACTCGCAAGCCAATATCAGCTCGGCTGAACTCAGCTCCATGCCGGTGGAAGAGTTTGAGGAAGTGATTGCACTCCAGGCCGGAGTTGTACAGGGAACCGGTGGTGAAATTCACATCCGTGGCGGACGTTCTTCCGAAGTTGGTTACATGGTTGATGGCATATCGGTTACCGACCCCTATAACGCTTCCATGGCGGTGGAAGTGGAAAACAATGCTATTCAGGAATTACAACTTATTTCGGGTACCTTTAACGCTGAATACGGGCAAGCCATGTCCGGTATCATCAACATTATCACCAAAGAAGGTGATATGAAAAAGTATGGCGGTAATCTTGACGTTCGGGTGGGCCGTTATGCTTCTACCGATAATTCCATTTATTTCGGTTTATTGCCTCAGAATCTGCAGGAAGCCACAAATACCCAATCGGTGGATCTCATGGGCTTTGGAAACGGATTTACTCCTAATCTGCTTAAGGATGTTCAAGGCAGTTTGAACGGTCCTATTCCCGGATTCAATGCCAGGGCTTCATTTTACCTTTCGGGCCGGTATTACCAGGGTGACGGGTATCTGTACGGTATCCGCAAATATAATCCCGATAGCTATATCTGGGGTAATTCCGAGGCGCTTCCCAACACGGAGCCGTTTGTTGATTTCATCGATGTTGGGGTGGATGGCTGCGGTGATCAATTGGAAGACGGGCAGGGCGGCTGCGGTGACCCGGGAACCAACGGGGGCACTGATCCCAATGGCGACAACTGGGACCCGGTCTACAATCCCGGAGGGACCGAACAGAACGGGAAGTTCGACATCGGAGAACCTTCCAACGGTCAATGGGATGGTGGTGATTATATCGCTTTTATGGGGCCGAATATCCATTTTGATCCGGCCCTGGATATTTGGTACCGGGATGTGAAGAATGACCATATCTATACCGCCGGAGAAGACTGGATCGTTGATGATAGTTTGACCTATGTAGACGGCAACGCTGATGGAAAAATCGATGGCGAAATATTCTACGATGCCAATGGCGACGGTAAATGGAACAATCATTACGGCGATAACCAGGTGGTTGCCATGAGCCCCACCAAGCAGCTTTCACTCCAGAGCAAATTGGCTTTTAAACTTACGCATAACCTGAAATTATCGATCAATGCAATTTATAGCACCACCACGAGCCGCGGCTTTTCGCAAAAGTGGAAGTTTAATCCGGACGGCCGCAGCAATGCTTATCGGGATAACTTCAATCTGGGACTGACACTTCAGCATAACCTGAGTTCCCGGACCTTCTATACCCTTAAAATGTCCTCGGTTGCTAATCTTACCCGGGGTTATCTCTACGATATTTTCGATGTAAACTGGAACCATGTTTTATTCAATAATGCTCTAAATCCGGTCATTAAAAAAAGTACCAGGCTGGGAGATTTCGGATTTCCGGAAGAGGGTGAGGTCGTTGCCGCAAATCTGGCAAATTATGCCGTCGATAATAACATCCGGTCAGTTTCCACCGGTTACAAT
Source organism: uncultured Lentisphaeria bacterium (assembly GCA_964543125.1). Lineage (GTDB taxonomy): Bacteria > Fidelibacterota > UBA8477 > UBA8477 > UBA8477 > CAZIWX01. The sequence goes on from CAZIWX010000066.1 coordinate 6,610, forward strand.
TACTATATAAGTGGTATCACAACCGGACAATCCATGCGTCTGACCCATACCATTGTGTATAAGTTCGATCTCACCAGCCAGATCAATGAAACGCATCAGGTGCAATTGGGTGGGGAATATCGCGGCAATGCGATTCTATCCCGCGGGTTTTCAATTTTGTATGATCCTAAAGACAATAAATATCCGGTTCCGAAAATATTTTGGCCGTCTGAGGAGCCCACCAGCACCAGTTTTGATGAATTAGCTAAATTCCCCTGGGAAGCATCAGGTTACTTCCAGGACAAAATTGAATTGAAGGACCTGATCGTCAATGCCGGTTTGCGTTTCGAAGTTTTTGAACCGGATGGGGCAACTTTAGCGGACCCCTCCGACCCAAATCCTTACGATCCCCTGAAGTTGATCCATAAATATAAAGATTTGGATCATTCCGGGACCATCACCGCTGATGAAGCCGTGGACAATAATGTCCAGAGTTTGCAGGACCGCTTGGATTATTGGTTCAAACCGGCCGGTAAAAAAGTTCAGATCAGCCCGCGCGTCGCGGTGGCGTATCCTATAACGGATCAAGGCGCTCTGCATTTCAGCTATGGTCATTTTTCCCAGCTTCCACCCTACGCCTATCTGTACACCAATCCTGATTTTGAAGTGGGGCGGGGTTCAGGACTTGGTACCACCATGGGTAACGCCAATTTGGAACCTCAGCGCACGGTCCAGTACGAAGTTGGGTTACAGCAACAACTCACCGAAAATGTGGGCATCGATATTACCGGGTTTTATAAGGATATTCGGAATCTTCTGGGTTCAAAAATTATTGATACTTTCAATGCCGGCGACAGCTATGCGCTGTATATCAACCGGGATTACGGAAATGTCCGTGGAATTACGCTGTCATTCCAAAAGCGCATGAGTCAGGGATTTGCCGCAACCCTTGACTATACTTTCAGTATCGCGGAAGGTAATGCTTCCGATCCGGCTTCGGCCTATTTCGACGCCAGCGCCGGTATAGAACCTGAAAAACAGTTGGTGTATTTGAATTGGGACCAACGCCATACCCTTAATGGCACGCTGACTATAAAATTACCTTTTGATATCACTGCAAGCTTCATCGGTTCTTACGGTTCGGGTTTGCCCTACACACCCAGCTTTTCCGGTACGCGGACTTCCTTCGAAAATAGCGAACGGAAACCGGCACAAATGAATATGGATCTGCGTATGAGTAAATCATTCATGTTTTTCGCAACCCGCTGGACCCTGAATATGAATATCTATAATCTTTTTGACCGGCGAAATGAAGTAGTGGTCTACACCGACACCGGCCGTTCGGAATATTCTCTGATCCCCACCTATACGCAGGAAAACCAGACGTATAATGCACTATCCGAATATCTTTACCGCCCGGACTATTATTCCGCACCGCGCCAGGTTCGAATCGGTCTGTCAGCATCATTTTAAAGAGGTTGATTATGAATTTTAATAAATTGAAGCCACTGACCGGGTTAATCCTCTTACCGGTAGTTATCTGGGCGGGTGGTCCGCAACCGATTCATACTAACCTGCAACCCCGGGCGTTACAAAAATCGGTCTCTGGATTGGGTGTGGATGCCAATAATCACGATCTACGCAAGATTGCCCGGCATAATGGCAATAAAATACTGACCCGGTTTTACAATTACGGCGCTATTGCCAATTGGCGGGTACCCGGCCGGTACGATTGCGGTATTTATCCTATTGGATCAGGTCACTCCTATCTGGCGGAGTTTACACCACTCGTAGCCAGTAGTGTACAGGATACCCGTGGACTGAATACCAGCATTATCAGCGACGGTATTGTTGCTTCCACTAAAGATGCCGCGCCTAATTATTTGTATCAATTCGAGCCGGTTCTGGGCTATGCCAATCCGAACGACTCTTTGGTGGCCATGAGTGATGATTCGATCTCCTGGCCGGATACCTGGGCGGATCGTTCCCAGCAGTGGGATAACAAATGGGATGGTCAGTATGGACAATATGCCCGGGCTGACCAGGAATCCTATTTTCACATCGACGACTACAATAATGACGAGTTCAAATTTTATCCGTTTAAACGGGCAGGATTCGTGGATTTGACGGGTGACATTACCGCCTTCACCTCCACTGATAGTAATAAATATGCCTATCTCGTCGATACTGATGTGGATTTCACTACCGGCGTTGTTGACAGCCTGATTGCCAAAACAATCGACACACGGGCCGGTGAACGGCCTGATGTGGTCCAAATCAATGGTAACCGGTTTTACGAAGTTAATAAAATCCTGGGCCCGCATAAAATACGGTTGTTCTCGGTGCGCACCACCGCCGCCGAAACCGTTACAGGTGCTTCCTATACGATCTTCAACGGGATCAAACGCGGGCTGGGGATGGAGATCAGCGTGCGTGGTTACCAGTGGGCCCACCCCGCTGCTGAAGATATTCTGATCTGGACCTATTGGATTAAGAATCAAAGTGATTGGGACTTTTCCAAATTTGTTTTTGGTATGTATGGTGACGCGGATGTGGGCGATGACGGTGATCAGGGCGATGATGATTCATTTTTTGATACGTATAACGATATCGTCTATCAATGGGATCACGATATGTGGTCGACGGCCAAAGGTGGTTTTGTACCGGCTTACTTCGGCTGGAAGTACCTGGAGTCCCCGGGAGACCCCCTCGATGGCGTCGACAATGACGAAGATGGCATGATTGACGAAAGTCAGTATGACGGCATTGATAATGATGGCGATTGGGATCCGCGGGTGGATGATGTGGGATCGGATGGGTTGGGACCCCAGCATCAGGAATACACCGGTCCGGATGCCGATGGAACCGAAGGGAACGGCGTGCCCGATTTGGGTGAACCGAACTTTGAGTACACCGATAATGATGAATCGGATCAATTAGGCCTAACCAGCTTTACGGCGGCCGCCTGGCCCACCATCAATCCATCTAACGATGCTTTGACTTACAACCAGCTTATCCCCGGTTCATTCACGGACATCGTTCAAACGGTTGACATCACATTTATGTATGGATCGGCCTATTTCAAGTTGCCGATTGGTGAAAGCCGGAAGTTCGCCGTGGCCATGGTTTTTGGCGAAGATTATCCCGATATCCTGCGAAACAGCCAGACAATGCAACAGATCTATAACAGCGATTACAATTTTGCCAAACCACCTATCAAACCCACGGTAACGGCCGTTCCGGGAGATCAGCGGGTGACATTATACTGGGATGACAAAGCCCAATTCAGTCTTGACCCGATTTATGGTCACGACTTCGAAGGCTATCGAATCTATCGTGCGACAGATCCCAATTTTACCGAAAGCTGGGTTATCACCGATGCCTACGGCAACCGGACCTTTAACAAACCGGTAGCTCAATTTGATCTGGCCGATGGTCTCACGGGTCCCCATCCCATTGGTCTCAATGGTTTGCAGATGGACATGGGTACCGATACCGGGATCAGCAATTTCTGGGTAGACACCAATGTAGAAAATGGTCAACAGTATTACTACGCCGTGGTTGCTTACGATCGCGGTTACGATCTTGATTTTTATGAACGCGGTTTGGCTGAAAAGCCTAATCTTCAGGCGATCTCGCCTTCTGAGACCAACAAGCGTATTGAAGTGGACCCTGCCGGGCGGGTGCTTGGTTATGATTCCAATACCGTGGGCGTTATGCCTAATGCACCGGCCGTGGATTATGTGGCTCCGGAAATCGTGGCGGATACTACCCGGACCCTGGCGACCGGTTCGTATGAAATCGTACCCGTTGATCCCCGTGCGATCCAAAATGGGGATCAATATACGGTGACCTTCAAAGACTGGTCCAATGACGGGATTGACAATGATGGTGATTGGCGGACCTTCAGCGATGATTCCACCTTTATTACCATGAGCGCAACGTTAATCCTGATAATTCCGCCGAATTCCGATACCCTGCATGTTCACTTCCAGAGCGCCTCGGCCACCGTGAGTGGTCCCAATATACACCGCTTTAACTATCTTAATTATGTCTTTGAAACCACGGTTGTTGAGCAGGATTCATCCAATGGGCAAATCCGTTATTATGTCTCGATTCCCGATACCGATTTTGTTCAATTGCCCACCTTGGGAATCTGGAACGGTACGGAAAAACTCCATGACGATTTGGGCGCCGATGGTTGTAATGATGAATATGAAGACGGGAGTGGCGGCTGCCTCGAGGCGCCCAATCCGGCGTATGTTGCCGGTACGGACCCCAATGGTGACAATTGGAATCCGGTTACCAACCGGTTTGGAACGCAGGCAAATGGAAAACCGGAGTCCGGTGAACTGCACCTCGACGCCCGGGATATCGATGAAATTGTTCGCAAAACTTCATGGTACGATGTTAAAAATGTTTCCAGCAATACATTGCTTTTAACGAATCAGACCGATTTGGCGGGGGACGCTAAAACCAGCGTCGCTGAGGGGTTCCAGGTCAATATCACCAACGATGTTACCGGGTTGGATGCCGCTGGGAGTGGTTGGACGACCACCGGTATAAATCTGGACACGCGGATCGGCCTCATCAATTATGGCAATTTTAAAGTGCTGTCGGTGCCCTTTGATTATGTCGTCACTATTACGGATGCTATTGCCGACACCTCTAAAAACTTTAAACTGGCGGCCTTTACTTTATATGATCAAACCAATTCCCAAAGGGCGGATTTTATTTACCTGCCTTCTGAAAACGACTCTATTCTTAAAGACGGCGCCCGGATTTATCCGTTTATAGATGTTGCCGGGGAAAAGAAAGTGGGATATCAGATGGAGTTTGTCGCCAAAGCGGCGAATATTTCGCGGATTATTGAGTGGGATGGAGCCATCGTTATGGCAACCGCCGATCGGGGGTTGGTCATGTTTGACGGTGAACATTTCCAGCTGACTAATCAGTCCGACGGTTTGGCTGCCAATGCAATCAATGATCTCATGATCGATCCTTCCAATCGTCTGTGGGTGGCCTCTACGGGTGGTTTAAACATCCAGACGGCTTACGGGTGGCAAACCTATTCGATTCCCATCGGCAATAAAGGGACTCAGGTGGAATTCACCGGAATCACTCTGGATACGCGGGGATATTTCTGGGCTTCCACACCCAATGGTGTTTATAAAGCACCCATCAGTAGTTTCAACGGCGGGAGCACGCCCGTTAGTTGGAGAATTTACAATGATACCAATGACGGACTAGCTCAGCTAAGTAATGTCGGCGTTTTAGCGCTGGATAGTGGCGCGGTACTGGTCGCGAGTAAAGGCCGCGGCTTGAGTTTTTACCATCCCGCGGCGGATTCTTTTACCGTGCTTGATCGTAATAACTCGGATTTGCCGGATAACAATATCACCGTCATTCGCCGGCGAGGAGATTTGGTCTTTATAGGAACTAAAACGAAAGGTTTTGCGGTTTACAATCTCGCTTCCGGGTTTATTGAATATAGCAATAAGGATAGTCTGCTGAACCGGGCAGTGAATGATCTTGAATTCGGCCCCGGTAATTCCGTCTATGTGGCAACAAAAAAAGGCGTCAATATCCTGGATTATACCGACCCGGCTCAGGTGTCCTTTGATTCGACCATTACCCGGGCTACTGCTCCGGATATTCTCAGTAATGTTGTTCAGGCGCTTGAAGTCGGATCAGATGAATTGTGGCTGGGGACCAAATACAATGTTGCCCGTTACGACGGTTCACATTGGGACAACTTTAATCCTAAAGCCGGCAGTGAATATATATTAAGAACAACCAAACCGTATTCAGCGTTGGATACCCTGCGGTTTACCGCTTACGGATCGCAGTTGGAAACGGGTCTGACCGAGAGTGTATTGGCCGATGTCGCTGTTGTTCCAAATCCTTATGTGGTCACCGCCAGTTGGGAACCGCAGAATCTGTATGCCTCCGGCCGCGGCATCCGCAAGCTCGATTTCATTCACCTGCCCAGTGTGTGTACGATTAAAATCTTTACCCTGAGCGGGAAATTGGTTCGCACTATTGAACACGCTGCACCGGGTGAAAACGGATCTCAAAGTTGGGATTTGTTGTCCCGGGACGGCCTGGAGATTGCTTATGGTATTTACATCTACCATATCGAGGCGCCGGGCATTGGTTCAAAAGTCGGCAAATTCGCGGTAATCAAATAGGAGCGCCGATGAAAATACTACATATTATCAGCTTATTTAGCGCCGTTTTTACCGTCAGTCTGTCAGCCCAATCGGTTAGTGGTGTTTCCAAAGTAGGCACCACGGCAGCCCCCTTTTTAGAAATCGGCATCGGGTCCCGCGCTATGGGCATGGGTGAAGCTTTTGTGGGAATCGCCAACGATGTCACCGCGATCTATTGGAATCCGGGTGGACTGGCGCTGATTCCCGGGAACCAGGTAACCTTTATTCATACACCCTGGTTGGCCGGAACAAATCTCAATTTCGTTGCTGGTTCGTTCTCAATGGGTGCCAGGGGAACCCTGGCGGCTTCGGTTACAAGTGTGAATATTACCGATGACAAAGTGCGTACGGTGTTCTACCCCGAAGGCACCGGTGAGATGTTTACCGCCTCCAGCTTTTCCATGGGGTTAGGCTGGTCCCGGAAATTCACGGACCGCTTCAGTTTTGGAGCAGTAGGAAAATATATCCGGGAGCAAATCTGGCACATGAATGCGTCCGCCCTCGCGGTGGATATTGGCACGCTTTTCCGGACCCAATTCAATGGTATGCGCATCGGCATGAGCGTTTCCAATTTTGGTACCAACATGCAACTACTTGGGCGCGATACTCAAATTCAACACGACATTGATCCGGTTAAAGCTGGGAATAACTCGAAAATCAGCGGACACCTCGATACCGATTCCTGGTCATTACCGCTAATCTTCCGGGTGGGTGTCGCGGGTGAAGTATTCCAGCGAAAACACCAGCGCCTTACCCTGGCGCTTGATGCCAATCATCCGAATAATTACAACGAGAGTATTCAGCTCGGAGGAGAATACGCCATCAGGGAGCGCTTTTTCCTGCGTGCAGGCCATAAATACTATCTGAATGATAAGGATTCGGCCGGGAATTCAAACTCACCGGAAGGCTGGACGTACGGTG
>CAZIWX010000067.1:0-13471 GCA_964543125.1 uncultured Lentisphaeria bacterium
TGATCTGCATTAGCTGACCTAATTCGGAATCACCGGAAGCGTGAATAACGGGAGCAATCGTTGGCAAACCGGATTCCTTGACGCGTTGGACCTGCAGGGTTTGATCAGCAATTGACATGTTTTTATGAATCACGCCGATGCCGCCGAGAGACGCAATGTTAGCCGCCATTCGATATTCAGTGACCGTATCCATCGCGGCGGACACCAGGGGTATCGCCAATTCGATTCCCCGGGTAAATCGAGAATGGACATTCACTTCCCGCGGCAATATCTCCGAGTAAGCCGGAACCAGTAAAACATCATCGAAAGTCAATCCTTGCAGGGAAATTATTCGAGCCATTTTTCTCTCGCTAGGTTAGAATTGATACTGTGAAGGGTACAAAAAAGCCGCCCAAGGACGACCGCAATTTTTCCATAGGTGTTCATGCCGGTTTGGATCGTTTCTTGTCCAATGCGATTATTTTATCCACTCGGCGTTGATGTCGTCCGCCGGCGAAGGGTGTTCTCAGCCAGACAGCCGCAATTTCCCGGGCTACCTGATTACCCACAATCCCGGATCCCAGCGCTAAAATATTGGTATCGTTATGTTCCCTGGCATTTTTAGCCATTGTTACATCCGTACAGACCGCTGCCCGGATACCATCTATTTTATTTGCGGCAATCGCACTGCCAATCCCCGCGCCGTCGATCACGATCCCGCGCCAGGAATTTCCACGTACAACCGACCGGGCTACTTTTTCGGCGATATCCGGGTAATCCACCGCCTCTTCATTATGTGTCCCGTAATCTTCCACTTCAAAACCTTGGTCTCGAATCACCTTTTTCAGATGTTCCTTGAGTTGGAAACCGCCATGATCAGCCCCAATGGCAACGATCTTCAAGCTACGCAGTTTATCCGGATGTTGATCTATTTGAACAACTTCCACTCCGCCGGGAGTGTGGGTTTCTTTAATGACGGGCAGCTTTAACTCTCTAATAAGGTCTAAAGCCGCCGGCGTTAGAATCGCATCTTCTTTTAGGATCAAGGGAGATTTTTTTCGCGCAAGCTGGCGGATCATCGATTCCGTTACCACCCGTGATGCCCGCTGGCTCATTTTCATTGTCCTAAGAATACAGTTATTGACCTGTGATTAAAAATACTAATTCAGTGCCTTTTTGCTACGCCGTTCTGCGAAAATGACCGATAAGCTGCTACCACTTCCTCACGTCGTATCAGGGTTACCGCAAGTTTAATAAGCGGGGACATAATCCGGTCTTCCTGTATAAAAGGAACCCTTGAACGCAAGATTTGATGAAGTTTTGCGGTTACGGGCGCCAGCGACAGTTCCGGCCGAAAATCGGCTGCTTCTCCGCAACACAAATACTCGATGGCGGCAATATTTTCACAATTTTCGATAATAGTCAGCAATTTCCGCCCAGCGGTGGGGGCCATACTCACATGATCTTCCTGATTTGCGCTAGTGGGGATGGAATCCACCGAAGCAGGATGAGCTAAAATTTTATTTTCATTCACCAAAGCCGCCGCTGTTACCTGCGTCAACATAAATCCCGAGTTCAATCCGGGTTGTTTGGCTAAAAACATGGGCAACTGACTTTGGGAAGTATCCTGAAAGGCCGCAATGCGCCGTTCACTCATACTCCCCACATCCGTGATCACAATCGCTAAAAAATCCAAGAGGTGCGCAATCGGGGCCGCATGGAAATTTCCACCTGAAACCATTTCACCGGTTTCAGTCAAGGTCAGCGGATTATCGGTAGCACTGTTGATTTCGCGTTCCAGAATCCGGGCGCCATAGTCAAGTGCGTCATAGGCCGAACCGTGCACTTGCGGGATACACCGCAAACTATAAAAGTCCTGGACCCGATCGCATTCAACATGAGATTCACGGAATCCGGAATGCTGCAGGGTACGGTAGAGAATTTCCGCGGCTTTTTTCTGCCCTTTTTGATTGCGGGCTATCTGGATTTCAGCTCTGAACGCCGTATCGGTCCCCAGCATGACTTCGGTGGAGAAAGCACCCAAAATTGTTAAAGTGTCCAGTAAATTAGTTGCTTTTGTAAATGCCTGAATAGCTAAAGCGGTGGATACCTGAGTTCCGTTTATGAGTGATAAACCTTCCTTTGCATGCAGAACCACCGGCCTTAATTTTTCACGCTGTAACGTCTCGGCGGCAGCCTCGGTCTCCCCATCCGATTTAATGAAGCACCCCTCGCCCGTGAGAGTGAGAGCCAGATCGGCGAGAGGCGCCAGATCTCCGCTGGCGCCAACGCTGCCCTGGCTGTGTATGGCTGGATACAAGCCCTTGTTATAAAATTCCCTTAGCCGTTCAACCACTTCGAGCCGAATGCCGGAATAACCGCGGGCTAAACTATTGATTTTCAGTAGCATGATCAGGCGCGTAATATCCCGTGAAAGATAATCGCCCACACCGGCGGCATGGCTGCGGATAAGATTTTTCTGGAGCTGTGAAAGATCGGCCGAGGAGATGCGCTGATTGGCAAGTTTCCCAAAACCAGTGTTGAGCCCGTAAATAACTTGATTTGTACTGAGTACCTTTTCCACCACCTGGCGCGATTTACGAATAGCAGTGACGGCAGACACAGATAATTTTACATTGAGGTGCTCTCGCACAGCGGATATTAATTCATTCAATTTTACGGTCTGGCCATCTAACCTAAGCACCTTAGCCATTTCCTGGATTTCCTTTTGACTTGGAATTTAATGTCTGATGACTTGCTAACCACCTGGCAACATTTTCTACCAATTCACTTTTTGTGCGAACTGAAACATGGAGAATCGGCGTGGAATTAATGAAATAGCTGCCATAGCGTTTGGTAAAGAGCCGTTCATCCAGTGAAATGATGGCGCCGAAATCGGACATGGTACGGATCAAGCGCCCCAACCCCTGTTTATACTTTATCGCCGCCTCAGGCACCGCATATTCCATAAAATCGTTACCGGAATTGGCGCGAATCGCCTCCTGATTGGCCTTTACAATTGGTTCAGAGGGAACCTGAAAAGGCAATTTAGCCACAACCAATAGCTGCAAGGCCTCACCGGGAATATCAATCCCCTGCCAAAAACTGTCGGTGGCCAGCAAAACGCTGCCCGGTTCGCTTTTAAAACTCTGAATCAGACTCACGCGTGAGACCTGGTTATTCTGGACAAATAATTTCCGCCCGGAACGTTTGAAAATCGGCGCCAGTTCAGACTCCCACGACATGAGCTGACTGTAGGAGGTGAACAGAATCATAGTCCCTACCGGATGACTGCGCCAAATGTCTTCCAGAACCTCTATGACACGCAAAGTGTAGGTTGACTCGTTTGAATGACCTAAAAACAAGGGCACAAAAGCGCGGGCTTGATCGGAATAGGAGAACGGTGATGGGTAGGTCTTGACATGCAGCCGCTCGTTATCAATCAAACCGGTTCGGTTGAGATAATATTCAAAGCTCTCATTCACTGAGAGCGTGGCGGAAGTAAAGACAGCCGATTTCAAGCCAGTATAAAGGGACTTTTTTAAAATTTCACCGACCCGCAACGGGACCTGAACGAAACGAATTTGGAGGTCATCTTTTTTGGGTTTCAGTTCAAACCAATAGATAATCTCGGATTTGCCAGCTTCAGCTTGTTGCTGCATTAAATCGAGGGTACCGGTTAGTTCTTCCTGATAACTTTCCAGACGCAGGATGAATGCTTCCAGATCGACCACCCCCTGAGTATTGACTTCATCTAAAACCTTGCGTAGCTGAGCCAAGAGTTTAACGAGATTACCCAAAGCGGAGGTTAAACCAAACCAGCTTCCCCGTACCGATTCAAAAAGCTGAGTTTTGGCGGAATACAATTCTTTGTAGATAAATTTAGTGTGCTGGACCTGGTAGGCGTACTTGGCTCTAAAATCTTTGAAAAACTCATCATTGGCAAAGGAGGCTTCCGTTGCCCCATTCTGAATATCTTCTACCTGTTTCAGGATATCCTTTTTTTCTTCCGGTTTGATGGGAACAAGGTAATGGAGCAGATCAACGGATAATCCGGAAGAGCGGTGATTTTTAATGTAATAGATTCGATCAATCAATTTCTTGAGGCTGTAATAGGAAAACTCGGAGGCAAAAAATTGGTAGGCATTCTTTTCAAGCAGATGGGCTTCATCCACAACCAGCCGATCGTAATGAGGTAAAATGGCGTGTCCCGCCACCACATCCGATAGTAATAGTGAATGATTAATCACCACCACATCCGCTCCGAAAACTTCGCGGCGGATTTTACCCAAAAAGCAGTAATCAAACGGTTGGCAGATAGTGGAGGTGCAGAAACCCGGCTCGCTGCACAATTTACTCCACAAGTAACTGGCGCGTCTGGTGCTGAATCCATTGTGTTCGTCAATATCACCGGTTGGGGTTTCCCTGATCCACAATACCAATGTTTGGAGTTCCTCTTTCTCCCAATCGGTTAAAAACCAATCGAGATCCCGCAAAGCTCGCGTCCACTTATTTTTACAGACGTAATTATTACGCCCTTTCAAAAGAACGGACTTTAATCCAATCCCCAATTCTTCCTGAATAAAGGGTATTTCTTTATGAAAAAGCTGATCCTGCAAATTCTTGGTATTGCAACTGATCACCAGAGGTTCCGGCTCGGCCAGTTTCCGCCGCGTTAAAATACTGGGAATGGTATAGGCCAGACTTTTCCCGACGCCGGTTCCGGCTTCCGCCACGAGAAATTCATCGGCTTGCATAATGTGTTCAATATCTGCCGCCATTTCATACTGGGCAGGGCGCGATTCATACCCATCCAGCACCTGGGTCAATTTGCCATCCGGCCGGAAAACATCTTCCAGTTCAGGAGGTTCAAGTTGGCTTGGGGTTTCCCGAACATTGGGTTTTAACGGCACCCGGTCGGATTGAAAACCGGCTTCTGAAATCAGTTTTTTACCCCGCCGCAAGTGGTTGATGATATGAATAAATAATTGTTTATTCGGTAGTTCCACCGTTCGGTGTATTTCCACCAAATTTTTAAACACCTCCTCATCCGCCCGGGGCATTTCGCTGATGAGTTTTAACAAGATTATGGCAGTCAGTTCCGCATCATAATCAGCCCGGTGAGCGCCCTCTGAGCTCAGACCATAAGTTTCAGCGATATTACCTAAACGATGATTAACCATGTCGTACCGAAATGTGCGCGCGAGGTAGAGGGTGTCCAGCAGCTCATTCTTCATTTCATAGCCATCATATTCGCCCCGTTTTTGCTGCAAAAAGCCATAATCGAATCTTACATTGTGACCCACCAGCGGGAAAGTCCCCAGGAAATCGTACAACTTTTCAAATACTGCCTCTAACGGTGGGGCATCCTTGACCATCTCGTCGGTAATAGTAGTGATTTTGGTGATGAAGGGAGGAATTTTAATGGGTGGTTTGATGAATTGTTGAAGACGCTCGCTGAGCTTGCCGTCAATAACTTTTATCGCACCAAATTCAATGATATAATCGTTTACCGGGTCGAGTCCGGTAGTTTCCAAATCAAATGCTACAAAGGTTTTTAAGCCGATACTGGCCAGGTATTCCGGAAATGACAAAATAGTACTTTCGGTTAAGCAGGTTCAAAATTGCCGTAATGACTCATCAAAAGCCTGCAAAGGCTTTGGCCACATCCAAAAGGATGCCGGGGCGCTTCATGGCGGCCGTGCTGAATATTTTCAAAAGTGTGCGCTTGGCCGGGGACACTTTTTCCAATTTAGCGGCAATATCATCCAAATCGTCATCGGAAAATGAATCCAGGGCATTAGCAATCCGGTACAGACGGGCATGCGATTCCCCGCCGGCTTTTTCCCATCGTTTCACATAGCGGTCCAGGAATTTCACAGAATAATCTCCGGCTTCCACCGCTTCAGCGGCCGTCATTCCGGCTAATTTGCCACCATGCATGCCAGTGACAATTCCGCCACCTGTCACCGGATTTACCATTCGGGCGGCATCACCGGTGAGCATGAGGCCGTTCTTGATATAATGTTTCAGGGTTTTCGCTACGGGTACGCCGCCACAGATCATGGTGAGCGTGCTGGCCTGTGGATAATGATCCGCCATGAATTTATTCAACAAATCGATGGCTTTGTAATTCTTGGCTTCGGTCCCGGTAACACCCAAACCAATATTGGCTTTCCCATCACCTTTGGGAAACACCCAGAGGTAGCCGCCCGGAGCATACTTGTGACCTACATAGAAATCGATACGTTCTTCATCGATTTCGATGTTGGCCACTGAGTATTGTACGCACGATTCAACATCCCGCAATCTCAAAACAGTGCGTAGACCAGCCCAGCGCCCCAGCCGGGATTCGACCCCATCGGCGCCGATAACAATTTTTGCAGTATATGCCTTCTTCTCACCCAAATATTCAAACTCAACTCCCGCTACCCGGCCGTTATCGAATTTCAATCCGGTGACATACGCTTTTGTAAGAATTTTAGCGCCAGCCTTGGTTGCCAGATTGGCTAATTCGTAATCGAACAGACGCCGATGCAGTACATAACCCAAGGCATGCCCCGCACCATCAATCACGGTTCCATTAGGTGAGATCATTCTGATTTTTGAAATGGTAGCCGCGACCCACTGCTGTTGGGGTTCTAAGAATTGGCGTAAACCTTCGTCACTCACGGCCTCTCCGCAACGAACCGGGTAGCCGATATCGCGATCTTTCTCGAGAATGATAGTCTTGGCGCCCCCCTGAGCCGCAAACTTCGCTGCCATGGAACCCGCCGGCCCGCCCCCGACGACAATAACATCGAAGTCAGTCATGGGTTACCACAGGTGACTCCGCGCCGGGGCGATTCTCCAGGACAGAAATGGGACACACCCAGACACAAATATCGCAATCAATACAGGTAGCGTGGATAATCTTCAGGCTGGCTTCCGCCATTTCAATGGCATCTACCGGACAAACGGCAACACAAGTCCCGCAGAAATCACATTTATTCTCCTGTATGTGGATCATGTCCGTTCACCTTCCAGGTCGGATAGTTCAGATTGAACCGCTTAAGATAGTACCATTTTGCACCAAAAAATGTCAGAAAACACAATCCGAAATAAATCGGATAGACCACAAATAGCGCAAAGGACAAAAACGAAACCCCTAAACGAATCGTCACCAAAGTGGATTCAGGTGTTCGCGAACGGATCATTCGATAATGTAGCGGCAGGCTGATCAGACCGGAAACACCGATTAACCAGTCCCGGGTCATCACCGCTGCAAACAGCGACAGAATTACAAACAAATACGCCCAGTCCTGGGTTCGCTCAATACCGTGCACCACGGCAATGGTAACTTTATTATCGGCTTTATCACCGGCTTCATCGGGAATGGTGGTTAGTAGTGAAATTCCGGTCCAACCGAGGATATAGGGGATCGAGATTTGGAGCGCCTGCAAAATATCATTGCCCGCCTGCACCCACCAACCAAACAGAAACAGCAAAAGCCCGGCCAAGGAATTGGTAATAATGCCGCCAAGGGGTTTGTCTTTCATGGCAAACGGTGGCAGGCTGTAAGCCCAGCCCCAAACGAAAAATATGAGCAGGAACCAGATGAATATTTCCCTATTCATTGCGAAGGCTAAACTCAGGCTGACTACCAAGAGCAGGATAAGATATATTCTAGCAACGGATGGTTTTATGAATTGCTCATGGATAAGAAAAACTTTCTTATTAGCAGCATCATTTTTCACATCAGCCAAATTATTCGCTAAAAATACCGCGCTGACTAACAAGGTATACAGAATCGAAATAAGTGTCAATGCAGCCGGAGTATAGGAATTGCCAGTTGTTGCGGCAAAACGGCTGGCGGCATAATATCCGGCCAATGCAAATGTCCAAGCCGGGAAAAACAGCGTGGGACGTAAGACAAAAATGAAATCTAAAATTCGCACGACTAATAACCTTATACGACTGAAACAAGCCGCTTCAAATATTAAATATCACTTTAAGTGATAGCGGGCGAATCGCTACCAGTTAAAAAGCGTATCGATATTGATCAACCCTACTCGCTGCAGGATGATGATAAAAACGGCGATAGGTGCAATCCAGCGAATCAGGAATAGCCAATATTGATAACCCTTGCCCATGGAAGTACCACTCATGTACTCATTTTTCCGCACCTGTTTATCCATAAACCAACCCGTAAATATGGCAATGAATAGCCCCCCCAGCGGCAAAAGCCAGTTAGATGCCAGATAGTCCACCGTATCGAAGAAATTCTTGCCGTACATGACTTCCCAATTCTTAAACAGGGCGCCCGATCCGGACACGGCGCTGGGAATACCAATAAAGAAAATTATCAAACCCATTATGATGACGGCTTTTCTCCGTTTCCAACCCAGGAGGTCAATAAAATTGGCAGCCACGACCTCCAGCAGAGAAATTGCTGAAGTGAGGGCTGCAAATACGACCAAAAGGAAAAAAATGATGGAAAGGATCATCCCGCCCGGGACTTTTGAAAAAATGATGGGTAATGTTTTGAACAATAACCCGGGGCCCGCTTGCGGTTCGTATCCAAAAGTGAAAATGATGGGAAATAGTACTAAAGTGGCCACAATCGCCACAATTGTATCCAAAGCGGCGATAATAATAGAGGTCTTGACCACATCCTCTTTTTTGCTGAGGTAAGAACCATACGTAATAATGGCGCCCATCCCCAAACTCAGCGTAAAAAAGGCATGTCCCAGGGCTTCCAAAACACCCGAAGGCCGCAATTTTGAAATATCCGGGTAGAATAAGAATTTCAGTCCCCGGCCAAAGCCGGACAGGGTTGTGGCATAAATAAGTAAAACGAGTAAAATGGCCATTAGCAAAGGCATTAGAATTCTGCTCCAACGCTCAATACCTCCCTTTACACCACCATAAACAACTCCAATAGTCAGAGCCATAAAAACGGCGTGCCAGAAGATATTGATGTCGGCGGATCGGTAGAGAACATTGAAGGTCTCGCTGATTTCATCCGGTGTTCGGAATTGGAGAAAATGGCTGATGGACATGAGTGTATAATTCAAAGCCCATCCGGCGACGACGCTATAATAGGAAAGAATAATAAACCCCGAAAATACACCCAACCAACCCACGAATTTCCAGTTCGTTGAATTATTACTCAACTTACCGAATGCTACAACCGGACTACCCTGGGTTGACCGGCCGATAACAATCTCGGCAATAAACACCGGAATCCCAACGAGAGCAATACAGACGAGGTAGATCAGAACAAAGACACCACCGCCATTTTCACCCGTGATGTAAGGGAATTTCCAAATATTTCCCAATCCCACGGCTGATCCGGTAGCAGCCATAATAAATCCAAGTTTCGACCCCCATTGTTCGCGTGCTTGTTTATCGG
The DNA here is from genome assembly GCA_964543125.1 of uncultured Lentisphaeria bacterium. Classification (GTDB taxonomy): domain Bacteria; phylum Fidelibacterota; class UBA8477; order UBA8477; family UBA8477; genus CAZIWX01. The sequence goes on from CAZIWX010000067.1 coordinate 9,374, forward strand.
CCACTCTGCTTGCCCTTTCCCGCTGAGATTGAATCCAATTTGGCGGCGCCCTCGATCGTATAGCGATCAAAATTGTACAGTTGCGCATCGACATAAGCATCGATCAAGCCTAAGGTCCAGGTTAAACCCAGCATCCAGACCTGATCATTCCTGGCGCGATGGTCTGCGTCCAGACCCGTTTGATCAAACCGCCGCGCTTTATTCTGATAGCGCAGAGAATAATAGGTGAATGCTCCCGCAAAAATAAGCGCTTTAAAAAATTTATGGTTATAAATTTGACCTCCACCGGGAATAATCGATAAGTAGAGGGCAATTTTATCGTTTTTACGCGGGATGGTGTCCGGCGCCGCTTGTTCCTGGGCGTACAAGCCTGAAATCAACAGTAAACTCAGGATCACTCCCTGCCAAAGCCGATGAATATCACCAATCTCCTATGAGCTTGAGCGCAGCCGGTATCACGTCCACTTCGATTTGTTGACCACCCGAGAGATAAACTTCACCATCATATTGTACTGGCAAAGGTTGATCGCTACGCACCGTGATGTGCTCGGTTCGATCAAGGTGGATTTCGCTGAAATCATTCAATTCACCTTTGCGTAATTTCCTCAAATTCCGGGCAATTCGTCCCTTTTTCAGTGGCGCCACCAGTGCAATATCCAAAGCACCATCATCCATCAAAGCCTCCGGTGTTAACCGGAATCCGCCACCCATAAGCGGGGAATTCCCGATGGCGATCTGGAAGACCTCCGTGTCCACCAGCCGGTTATTCAGCTCGACCTGAACTTTCACTGATGAATAGTTCTTCAAAGCTTTAGCAACCGCCACAATGTGAACTTTTTGTCCGGTGATGCTCTGAATTTCCTGGCCCTCCAGGATTACCTGGCCATCGAAACCTACACCGACACCATTAATGAAATAATTTTCCCCGTTCAGTCGTCCTACATCGATGGTTTTGCTACAAGCATTTAACAAGGTTTGGACCGCTTCCGGAATGCGCCGGGAAATTCCTGCCGCCCGGGCAACATTATTGATCATGCCAGCCGGAATAATTCCCAACGGAAATTCTTTTTTAATGAGCAGTGGGATCAGCCGATTAACGGTTCCATCCCCACCAAAGGCCACTAATACATCCTCGGGTTCCAACGCCCTGAGCAGCGTCTCGTTAGGGCAAACGGCTCCGCCCTCATTTATTTGATAATCCACATTTTTTCGTTTGAGTTGATACTCGACCAGGGGCAGGGCATTTCGAGTTTTACCCCGGCCGGCAGTTGGATTGTAATAAATATGATAACGCATGCTACCGGTGAGCAATCATGTCAATTTCTATGTCCGTGCCCAATGGTAGTGCGGCAACCTGGATGGTTGCCCGAGCCGGTTCAGCAGCTCCAAGGTATTCACCATAAATCTGATTCAGTACCGAAAAATTCGCTAAATCGGTAACATATATAGTGGTTTTCAACACGTTTGAAAAATCACAATCTCCAGCGGCCAGTACGGCTACCAGATTTTTCATTACCTGCCGAACCCGGTTTTCAAATGATCCCTCGATTAGTTTTCCGGTAGCCGGATCAAGGGCGATCTGACCGGAAGTGAAGATAAAGTCACCAAATTCCACCGCCTGACTATAGGGTCCGATGGCCGCGGGTGCCTTGGGAGTATTAATGATCGTTTTCATATGTACGGCTCCAACCTGGTAGGGTTAAAAGTATGGATTTGATTGCCCAAATCCGGCTTGATAGTCTAATACCTCACATAATATTCTCAAACTCAAATTGACCTGATTAAAAATATCAGCAGTCAAATCTTTCAACTCGGCGCCAGAGGTAACTAGGAATCGAAACGAATTAAATCCGTATAAGTCTGGCGTCTGCGCATGACGATCGCTTCACCGGACCGCCGCACCAGAATTTCAGGTGGAAACGGTCGCGCATTATAGGTGGAGGCCATGACATAACCATACGCTCCGGCCGACCCCAGGGCGAGGTATTCCCCTGATTTAATTTTTGAGATCCACCGATCCCGGGCAAAATAGTCACCCGTTTCACAGACCGGCCCCACGATATCAACCTGTATTTTATCAGCTACCGGCGTCACCGCCTCCACCGCATGATAGGCGTTGTAAAGGCTGGGGCGCAACATTTCATTCATGGCGCCATCAACGACGACAAAAGTCTTCAGATTGTTGGTCTTCAAACCCAGGACGCGAGTCAAGAGAATTCCTGTATTTGCCACCAGTATGCGTCCGGGCTGAATAAAAAGTTTATAATCACCTAGTTTCCGCCGGGCATATTTCGCAATCCGGCCGAGGTAAGGTGAGGTTTTCAAAATATCCTGAAACGGATGTTCATAATCGACGCCAAACCCACCACCCAAATCAATCTTCTTTATCTGAATGCCATTGTCGTTCAAAAGTGCAATGAAGGTAAGGAGATAATCAACCAGATCAGTATATGGGTCTGATTTCTGGATTTGAGATCCAATGTGACAATGAATTCCGGAGAAGATCAAATTTTCGTACCGGGCCTGATTTTGGAAATGGTTAAAGACCTCTTTAGCCGGCATCCCAAATTTATTCTCACGCAACCCGGTGGTTATTTTCGGGTGGGTTTGTGCATCAATATCCGGGTTCAGCCGCAATAGAACCTCAGGGGATTTCTTTTGTTTTCCGGCTAGGATGTTCAATTGTTCCAGCTCAAAGGCGCTTTCCACATTGAATTGGGACACATTGGCAGCCAGCGCTTTTTCCATCTCCGGCGTGGTTTTCCCAACGCCGGCAAATGAAATATCTTTCCCCTCAAAACCCGCATTCCGAGCTAAAAATAGTTCGCCGCCTGATACGATATCCACGCCCAAACCGGCTTTACGCAGCATGCGTAGCAGATAGGGATTAGCATTGGCTTTCAAGGCATAGGATATGAAAAAATCACGGGCGCCGAATTCAGCTTGGAGAACCTCTAGATTGCGTTTGATAACACTTTCGGAATAGATAAAAGCCGGCGTTCCAAACTGCTGCCCCAAATCGGCCAGCGAACGACCTTCACAAGTAAGCGTTCCATCCGTGTATTGAAAAGCCATGAACGAATTGTCTGTTTACCAGTGAACCGTCAACCGGCGATTCGCCAGCGTTTCATCCACCCGGCTGACCGGAGTTGTGTGAGGCGCAGTGTGCACAAGCTCGGGATTTTCCCTGATTTCCTCATCGATCGCCTTCAAAGCGTCAACGAATCTATCCAAGGTGGCCCGGGTCTCACTTTCGGTAGGTTCGATCATGAGGGCCTCTTTTACAATCAAGGGAAAATACATGGTGGGTGCATGAAATCCGTAATCCAATAACCGCTTAGCAATATCCAAAGCCTTTACACCGGCAGCTTTCTGATTCACTGCCGACAAAACAAATTCATGCATACACGGCAGGTCGTAGGGTAAATGATAATAGTTTTTTAAGCGATGCATCAAATAGTTGGCATTAATAACGGCAGTGCGGGTGATTTCCGGTAAATTATCCTTACCCAGCATACGGATGTAAGTCCAGGCCCGCACCAACACACCATAATTCCCGAAATATCCGTGGAGGCGGCCGATACTATCCGGATGATCGTAATTCAAAATGTATTCATCGCCGGCCTGGTCAACCGTGGGTACCGGGAGAAAAGGCACCAGACGTTCCACAACACCAATCGGACCGGAACCCGGTCCTCCACCGCCATGCGGTGTAGAGAATGTTTTGTGCAAGTTGATATGAGTGATGTCAAATCCCATGTCCGCCGGCCGCACAATTCCCATGAGCGCATTCATATTGGCCCCATCCATATACATGATTCCGTCGACAGCGTGAATCAAATCCACGATTTGACCAATATTCTCTTCGAACAGGCCCAGTGTATTAGGATTAGTCAGCATAAAACCGGCAACTTCATCGTCCACTTTGTGCTTTAAATCAGCAATGTTTACCAGGCCTCGTGCATTACTGCTAATTTCAACCACTTTGTAGCCGGCCATGGCAACTGATGCGGCATTGGTTCCGTGAGCAGCATCCGGAATCAAAACTTTGGTCTTATAGTTGCCCTGCCTGGCATGGTATTTCCGCATGGTCAATAC
>CAZIWX010000068.1:0-13396 GCA_964543125.1 uncultured Lentisphaeria bacterium
AATATGCTCCGCTAACAACATGGGCATTGGTGATGATTATTTTTAGGGGTGCAATGAATCCACTCCCTTGTCCAGTTCGAGACCCGGTAATATTATATGTCACTATCCGGACTAGGCCAGGGAGAGAGTTTGGCGCAATTTCCCCGATCCTTTCTGAAAATTTACAGGCTTCGAATCACCCGGGAATTACCGGCATTCAATAATTTTGGACTGGCGGAAATTTTTAGCGGGGATTTCCAGCGTCAAAAAATAGAGCCCGTTGCGCAGCTTCTTACCGGCATCGCTGGAAAGGTCCCATTCTCGGGTATACATTCCAGCCGCCAGCGTGTCTTCGATTACGGTGTATAATTTTTTCCCCACCGGATTTTGAACATATAAACGGACAAAGGCACTATCAGCCAGACCAACCTTCAAGGTGGTCAGGGTGTCAGTAGGATTGGGAAAAATGGAAATAATGTAGAATTCCTGTGGTTGGGGAATTTCAGAATTCCCAACCGGATTATCCGATCCGGTACAGGCGATGAGGAGCACCAGAACTGCGATGGGTAGCAAATAATATGTGAATTGTCTTTTCAAGTACATCCGTAGTTTGATTTAAAAGGTCATGACGAGCGCCGGCACCACCTGAAACCATCCCTGGAAGCCCAGGTTGCCGTTATTCTTATTATCGAAATAATCCAGTTGATAGCAGACTTCCAGCGTCAGGCCCCAGTGATCCGTGGGAAGCCAGATCAGGCCAGTCATGGTTTGACCGCCAATAGCCAGATAGGAACTGGTAGACCTGTAATCCACGGGAGCCAGGGCTGTATCTACTTGAGCGGCAAAGGTGTATTGGAAATTCACCAGATTCAGCCCCAGGCCGATCCCCACATAGGGTAGTAACCGGAAACGCTCCAAGGGGTAAGCTCGCTTCAGGCGCAGAAACACGGCATTCTCTACAAAGCTCACCGGTTGATCCAGTTTCATGGCCCAGGAACTGTAGGTGTACTGCACCTCTGAAATCTGATCTTCCGCTGGAAATTTGGTAATCGCGGCACCCAGCGTGAGGGGTAGGCCGGCCAGGGAAAGTAGGGGTTTAAGCTTATAATTTTGTGCTATGGAACGATTCAGGGATGTCATCTGGTTAAATTGTAGCGTGAGGGCTTTATCAGCCGTGAACCAATCCTGGGCTGCGAGAGACCCGGCGCCCAACAGCATCAACCCCAGCAAGTGTTTTCTAAACATCCGGGTGCTCCGATTCGTGGCTCCCGCCGTCATGCACCCGCCGTAAATGGTTTTTCCACCACAAACACCTCAAAAGGCCAGAGCGGGACACCGATATGTTCTTGAAAACTGATGCGGGTGCCGGCAGCCTGCAAGGCCGGTAAAACCGTTACACTGCGGCAACCGAGAGAAATCGACGGAAAATGCCAAATCCAGTTTTCCACCCGATCCGCCAACCATTTTAGAATGGGGCGGGTGGGTTCGAAAGAGTGGGCCACACCGATCCGGCCGCCGGGTTTGAGGACCCGGAACATTTCCAGCGCCCCTTCCGCCGGGTCGTATACGGGACACAGACTATAGGTGGACAAAACCACGTCAAAGCTCCGGTCCGGAAACGGCAGGTGCAGCAAATCGCCGGCCTGAAATTCAGCCTGATCCGCTAAGCCGGCGGCGGCAAATCGCTCCCGGGCAACCGCCAGCATTCCTTCACTCAGATCGAACAAGGTCACCCGTCCTTCAGAACCCGCCGCCCGGGCAGCAAGTAAACTCGTGGATCCGGTCCCCGCGCCGCAATCCAGAACTTTGTCGCCGGGCTTCACGGCATGCTGGACCACCAGCTTACGACCATGCTGATCGGAGTGGAACGTGAGTAATCCGTGCTGAAAATCGTAATGCCCGGAGACGTCGTCGTAGATTTGTTTGAGCTGGATTGGTTCAATAGCGGTTCGCATTTATAACTCCTTTCAAGCCTCCGGGGCGGTGGGACAGACCAGCGGTTGATCCGAAATACCAGCCGGAGGGTTATACCCGGAAAAGTTGCCGATTATGGCGATGGTTGCAATGAATAATTGCAGGTTTCAGGCAGAATAGGGCGGGCTTCACTTGGCCTGAACAAATATCGAGTGATTTCTCACCTGGAATTTGTCTCTCTCTAGTATCCGTTCGATTCAGGATATATTGCATGGCTTTATCGGGATATGGAACCTTTTCGTCGAAGGCTTGCGGATGAAGGGTTCTGTCTTCATGCCTTAATCACTCCGGTTATCAAAAGCGGCAAAATCTTCTGATTCGCTTTGGGAAAAGCGTATTGAGTGAGTTCATCCGGTTTGACCCACCGCTGAGCCGTTGCCGTTTTTGGTTCAGGTGTGCCCGATTGGTAGTGACAAATAAAACAGGTGAGATTGATTTTGAAATGAGTATAGGCATGTTTCAGCCGGGTCAGTTCGGTTTCAATGGAAACTTCGATACCGACCTCCTCACGAATTTCACGGATCAGAGCCGCTTCCGGGGATTCCCCGTCCTTGATCTTACCGCCGGGAAATTCCCACAATCCACCTAACAGTCCTTGGGGCGGACGCCGCCGGATCAGAATTTTCCCAGCCTTATAAATCACACCTGCAACAAGGGGATAGGTTGGCGTGGGCCGGGCGGCCTTTTTCACTGGAAATTCGGACTGGCGGTTGGTTAAGCAGGCAGTACAAATTTCCGAAACCGGACAATCGTCACAATGCGGCTGGCGCGATCGGCACACCTCTCGGCCCAAATCCATGAGCGCTTGATTAAAGTCGCCGGGGCGATGGGGTGAGATGATATCCTGCAACGCCACCCGGACTTTTAATTTGGTTTTGGCGGAACGGATGTCATCGGCCAGACCCACCAACCGGCTGTAAACCCGTAACACATTCCCATCCACCGACGGAACGACTTCATTAAACGCGATACTGGCAATGGCCGCGGCCGTGTAATCGCCCACACCGGGAAGTTTTTTCAGGTCCTCAAAAGTTATGGGGAAAACGCCGCTGTAATCCGAGACAATGACTCGCGCCGCTCGTTGGAGATTGCGTCCGCGAGAATAATAGCCTAACCCTTCCCAAACTTTTAAGACCCGATCCAAATTTGCCTCGGCCAGCGTTTGGATATCCGGAAATTGCTGCAACCAGCGGTGGTAATAATCCACTACCGTAGCGACTTGAGTTTGCTGGAGCATCACTTCGGAAATCCAAATCGGATACGGATCGAGTGCACCCCGCCAAGGTAGCTTGGCATGAGCCGTGGTTGACCGGCCATACCAAACCAGCAGGCGATCCGCGAGAGGTTTTAAATTAGGTTGAAGAGGCTGTTCCTTGGGACTCAAATAGCTTGCTGCCGGGGCGGCTATTTATTTAGCCACTGCTTGCTCTTCCAGCAGTCCCGAAAGCGCGGCAATGTGTTTGTAATTGGAGCCGCAACAGCCACCCACAATTTCGGCGCCGGCTTCAATCACCTCACCCGCCCAATCCGCAAAAACAGACGGGGATATGATCTTGCCGATTTTGTCATCATGGTGGTGGGACTGACCCAGGTTGGGGTAGGCGATCAAGGGTAGTTTAACGGCATCTCGCAGGCGCTTGACGGCTTCCAGTACGATCGCCGGGCTGGAGCAATTCACACCGATAGCATCAATGCCCATGTGTTCCAGGCGTTTGGCCAGGTCGGTCAAATTATCGCCACTGAGGAGTTGGCCGTCTTCATTCAGGACTAAACTCATCCACACCGGTTTTTCACGCATCAGTGCCAGGTCGGCGATGAGACGTGCTTCCCGGCTGGAGTTAATGGTTTCAGCCAGGATAATGTCCACCACCTTGTGAGCCAGATTGTCAAGCTGAGCATCGTGCCAGGGCCGGCCAGCGATAATTCCGGGAAATTCATCCGGATTGTAGCAATCGCCCAGGGTGGTGATCGATGCGGCGATTTTCACATCGCGTCCCGATTCCTTAACCGCCTTTTGAGCAACCCGGATCGCCAGGAGCGTAAATTGCCGGGCCCGGGTGTGGGCTTCCACACCGCTCATGAGTTGATGAAACGCGTAGGGCGTCGTTCGAAAAGTGTTGGTTGTAATGACATCGGCGCCGGCCGCAATATTCTCGGCGTGAATCTGCTCCACGGCATCGATATCATCTTCCAATGCCATGGCCGACCAGGTTGGCACTTCCAGTTTATGGCCCTTTTCGATCAGACGGGTTCCCATGGCGGAATCAAGTTTAATAATACTCATCACCACACTCTTTCCAGCTTTGGAGCAAGTATATGATCGTAAATGTCATCATTTGTTTGTTTCGTAATATTGTCCATTCTATTGATTAATAATCTTTGACAGATCTCAGGATCTGGCGTTTGGGTTCACCTTGGAAGTTGGTTGGACGAGTTGAATAACATTCCCGTCAGGATCGTTGAGGGATGCCATCCGGGTACCGCCGCCGAGATCCTGTTTATCGTAGAGCTTGATGCCCTTGCCACGAAGCCACAACTCGCTTTGCTCCAAATTCTCAACTTCCAGAACCAGCGCTCCTAACGGGTTTGCATTGGTGGCTTTCAAACCATGGATGGCCACTTTGGCTCCCGGGCTCAAATAAAATTCAGCCCAGCTCTGCTCCCAGTTGATATCCAATGGCTTCAATTCCAAATCTTTTTCATAAAACGCAACCGCCTGCTCGAAATCACTGACGGGCAGCCAACTACAGTCAAACTGTTTGTACCATTTCATGGTTACACTCCTTCTGTTCCAAGGAATCTTGTAATTCGGCAAATTGATTGATCACCCAGTGGGCGATTTCCCGCAAGCGGACAGCCGGGTAACTCGTGGTAAGTCCCACCGTGTAACAGCCGGCGCGCCGGGCAGATCGTAACCCGAGAAGTGAGTCTTCAATAACCAACGCTTCGGCCGGTGCGATTTCCAACCGGTCACACATATTCAGATAAGGCTCCGGTTCAGGTTTGCCTTGGGAAACATCATCGATGGTCCCTATAGCCGCGAATCCATTTTCCACCCGTGTATTTTCAAAAATCCAGTCCATCAATTCCCGTCGCGTGGAAGTCACTACCGCGGTTTGATAGTGCCCGCCGGCGAAACTCAAAAAATCGTGAAATCCTGATACATAATCAAGCCGGTCTCGAAATTTTTCCATCAATAATTCACGGCCGCGAGCACGAAGCACCGGTAACGCCTGATTAGCGCCATAATCCTGAATCAGGAAGGTGTAAAAAGCATCCTCGCCAATGCCCTTCTGTTGCAGGAAAAAATCTGCCGGAAGGATAAGCCCCAGCTCGGCAATCAGCTCATGCTCGGCCTCTTCGTACAGGGGTTCCGAATCCACGACGACCCCGTCGAAGTCGAAGATAATCGCTTTTAGGTTCTCAAATGGAATTAGCATTGGTTGGCTTTCCGGCCGGTTAAATAATTGTTCCGTCGGGGATCAATACCCCTTTAGGCAGAATGACTACCCCATCGCGAATAGAATACCGGTCGTCATCATAAAATTCGAGTTTATCCTGATTGATGATCCGGACGTTTTTACCGATGCGAACGTCCTTATCCAGAATGGCATTCCGGATCAGACTGTTCTCACCGATGCCCAGCGGAACCACGGCGTTGCTTTGCCCGGTGTAATAATCAGCCCCCATATCCACCACATGATCCAGTTTAACCCCTTTTTGAATCACACTGCGGATACCGATCACCGAGTTGGTCAGCTTGGCATTGTTGATATAACAGCCCTCGTTGATAAGGCATTCATCGATTTCAGAGTTGTTTACGCGGGAACCGGGTAGAGAACGCGGCCGGGTATAAAATGGATGTTCGTCGTCGTAAAAAGTGAACGGTGGTTTTGAGCTGGTAAGGCTGATATTGGCGTTAAAAAATGACCGGGCCGTTCCAATGTCAGCCCAATAGCCTTCAAATAAATGGGACTGAACCCGGTAATCCTTCATGACGGCCGGAATGATGTCCCGGCCGAAATCATCTTCTTTGTAGGTCTGAAGAACGTCTAGCAACACCTTTTTATTGAACACATAAATACCCATGGAAGCCAGAAATGGCTTTTCCGGCGAACCCGGCAGTCGAAAATCCTCCCGCTGGTCAGCAGTCCGGGGTTTCTCGATGAAACGGGTAATGCGATCACTGGCATCCACTTTAAGAATACCAAACCCGGAGGCTTGCTCTTCCAGAATGGGGTGGGCGCTGATAGTTACATCCGCGCCGGTGGTCTCGTGGGTATTGATAAAATCGCGATAATCCATGCGATACAAATGGTCGCCAGCCAGAATGATAAATTGTTCCACCTCCAGCTCCCGGAAATGATCGAAATATTGCCGCACGGCATCGGCGGTACCCTGAAACCAGAACTGGTTATCGTTGGTCTGTTGCGCCGCTAATATTTCTACCACACCCCCGGAAAAACGGTCGAAATTGTAAGTCTGAAAAATGTGCCGGTGGAGGGACAGGGAATTGAACTGGGTGAGGACATAAATATCTTTGATGCCCGAATTGATGCAATTGCTCAAAGGTATATCCACCAAACGGTATTTACCGCCGATGGGAACCGCCGGTTTAGCCCGAAACCGGGTTAGCGGCCATAGGCGGGTACCTTGACCACCGCCCAACACAATGGCTGCCGTCTTAAGCAAGTTTCCCCGCTTCAATCCTTAAAATGATCAGGCTCCCTCTGGTGATTTCCAACCATCCCGGAGTGGTTCCGGAGGAAGGTTGAATATGGTCGAATCGTAAAAGTCCACGACGTAATCCACGATGTCCCGAACGGAAACAAATCCGAGGGGTTTATTTTTTTCATCCACCAGTGCCACATGGCGAAAGCCTCCCACCGACATGCGATTCAGAGCAAAGGCGATGGGGTCATCGAGGTGCAGCGACTCCGGGTCCGGTGTCATGTAATCACCAACTTTGATCTTTTTATGGTCCAGACCGAGACCCAGGATTCGACGCATAATATCGCGCTCGGTAAAAATACCAGCCAGCTTACCCCTGTTTTCCACCAGGACACAACCCACGCTCTTATCTATCATTCGTTTGGTAACTTCAGCGATAGTGGTATCGGGTTTTACCGCTACCGAGGGTTGTAATCTTAGAGATCGGATGGGGTCGCCCAGAGAAATGGCAACATTCAATTTGCCATTCAAACGGGACTCCGGTTCCTCCATTTGTTGTAATTCATCTTCTAACGGATCATGATTCATTTCGGACTCCCTCTGCTAATTCCAAATATACGAAATGAATTAAGCAAGTGCATCTTCCATCCGAACTGGAGGTGTAACTATCTGAAATTCTTTGAATTGTTGGTTTTTATATAATTAGCCCGGCAATAAAATCAACCGGCGGCGGTGCGTTGCTTTAAAGTCCACTGGCGGCGAATCTCATAGACCATAATACCAAACGCAACGGCCACATTTAAAGATGATTTCATCCCAAATTGAGGAATTTCCACTGCCAAATTACAGACGCCGGCTATTTCATCCCGCACGCCAACGCCCTCGTTACCAACTACGAAGACCAAGGGAAAATCGTATTGGACATCCGTATAGCATTGGCTGCGGGTAGTGTGTTCCAGAACCACCGCTTGGTAACCATTCTTCCGCAAGGCCCGGAGAGCAGCCACCGGGTTGGTCACATGCCGCCAGGGAACCGAATACTCCGATCCCAGGGCGGTTTTGGTGATTTCCTTGCGGGGCGGTGTCGCCGTATAACCGGCCAAAACCAATTCCTCCAACCAGGCGCCATCCGCCGAGCGAAACATCGAACCCACATTCCACATAGAGCGAATATTATCCAGTAAAGCCGCCACGGGCATCCGCTGGCGCTGTTCCAGGGATTTCAGTGTCGGACTGTTACCACGAAATACATCGTGGGGAATGGTGCGCAAGGGCGCTATAGTGATTTCAGGTCGTTGGGAGGATTTCACAAGGCTTCGATGAATCGTGGAATATAATCGTGTAACTCACCCAGCATCTGGTCATAGTCAAAATATTGAATAGCGTGAATACCTAAATCCCGAGCCGCAGCTACGTTTGCAGGCCGATCATCGATAAACACGACTTCATGCGGAGCATAGGGTGTTTTGGCCAGCGCGGCCTGGAAAATCTCGGGTGCGGGCTTTATAAAACCTTCCTTGAAGCTGTAGGTCCCCCCCCGGACTATTTCCAGTATATCAAAGCGGCGCCGCATTAAATCATAGTGAAAATCATTGGTATTGGATAACAGCCACACCGGGAAGGCTTTTACCAGGTGCCGCAGGAAGGCAATTTCCGCTACTTTGGGAAACAAAACATCTTGCCATAAAAACTTGAAAAAGTCAAAATCGATGTCATGGGCGCTCTGGCAATTTTTCAATAAATTCTGATAAAATTCGTTCCCTGAAAGGTTCCCGGTTTCATATTCGGTCAAGAGTTCCGGTGACATGGCTTGTCGAACCTGCAACGGTGTAATATGCAGAATATTCGCGATTTTTTGGATACTGGCGCTGGCATCCACCCGGATCAACACGCCGCCAATATCAAAGATAAATCCTTTTATCGCCGGTGATCGCATGCCCTAATCTTCCGGGAGTCCCAGTAATTTTTCCACAATCATCCGAACCTGCTTGTTATAACCGAGGTAAATCGCCGCATCTTTATCAGTTCCGGATTGCATGTATTTTCGCAAGGCGTAGGCCTCCTGGAGCAACAAATCCGCTGTTCGAACCAGCGCACTCACGTACTGGCTGTCAGCCTCCACGGTTAACAGGAGGCTGTAGAGTTTCAATTGATCCCTGACACCACCCACAATCTGAATAACCGTCTGTAGATTTTCGTCAAGTTTTTCATATTTGTAGGCTTTGACCGCGTTCAAATCCGCGAGGTACCCAATGTTCAGGTAAGACTGGTACAGATAGGATGCTGACAGGACGCCGATCATCTGGAGACTGGTTGAATCGGGATGCGCCGGCACCAACAATTGCGTATGGGAATCAGTCTGAGCCTGAACCGGCGAAGTACTTAGGAATAGCCCCAAAATAAGCATCCGGATTAGTTTGAATCGGATCATAAGGTATTCTTGCGTCTGAATCGTAACGCCAATCCCAACCCGTGCCAGATCAGGCGCGGAATAATTCCCAGATACAACACCAATCCCGCCAAGAGGTTAAAAATCTGGTGATGCAGCCGGTCGTAATATTTTTCCAGATAGCGGAAAAACGACACATGTGAACTGACAATAGTAGATATACGGTTACTCAGAACACTGGCGCCTCCGTAATGAACCACCCGGGCCGCCGGGTTGAATAAAATTTTATAGCCCGCCATCCAAATGCGCCGGCACAGATCCACATCGTTGAAGAAGAGGGGGAACTGGTCGTCAAAACCCTTTAACTCACGAAAAAGACTACCCCGTAGCAGGAGTGCTGCGGCAGCGGGTTGCTCCACTTCGGCGGTACACGTATGGTTAAAGTCACCCATTTTCCAGCCATTAAAAAGGCGGGATTTCGGCCAGAGGGAATTGAGCGCAAAAACATGAGTGAAGACATCCCAGTGGTTGGGAAATCGGCGGCAGGATTTCTGGATACGGCCGTCCGGCCAGAGTAACTGAGGTGCCACGGCACCCCAGTGATCATCCCCGGTGAGGGTATTAAGGAGGGTTTCAACGGCCCCAACCTGCACCTCGGTATCGGGATTCAACAAAAAAATATGCTCTCCCTCCGCGACCGCCAAACCCTGGTTGTTGGCTCGGGAAAATCCAGTATTGCGCCTATTCTTAATGACGGTGAGAGCCTTGAAATCACGGGCTGCGTGGTGAACCCGGGCGATGGAATCATCCGTGGAAGCATTATCCACCACAATAATCTCACCGTTTATAGAAGTGACCTGGGGGATCAGGGCTTGCAAACAACCACCAATTTCCGCCGCGGAATTGTAAGTGACAATGATAACGGAAAGGGAATACCCCGGATCGGCTACAGGCATTGGCGGATCACCGCTGGGAATCACTTAGGATGGTTGGCCTTCCGATTGTTGGGCAATGAGAGCCTTGATCTCTTTGGTTTCAGCTTCCACCCGCTCGGTATTGGGTGATTTTTTCCGTAAAATTTCCAGCACTTCCAGTGCGTGGGAGTACAGCCCCTGATCCTTGAAAATTTGCATCAAGGTAAAAGTCGCCATGGATTTGGTGATCTTCTGATGTTTGGAATCAGCCGGTTCCGGCGTGACTTGTATATCGATCGGCTGATTCGGAGCCTCGTGCTCAACGGATTCGGAGTCCGCAACACCCTTGGTTACCGGTTTATTGTCCGATAAGAAATCCCTACGATCAGGCCGGGTCAGGATGCGATCGTTATCACGGTGGAGTTTGTAGAATTTCACCACATCGGGATTGCCCGGCGTCGTAAACGCAAGCCGCCGCATCAGCGCCGTTTCTTCCTGGGGTGACAGATCGTCTTTCCACTGTTTTAGATATTGTTGAACAACACTCGGAAAAGGCCGGTGACTTTGGAGCACCAGGGCATATTCCCGGCGGGCTTCATCCGTGCGCCCCTGAGCCAGATAGATATCTCCCAGCAACTTGTGGAGCATCACCGCATCAGCTTGGCCGGTCAGTCCCAGCTTGCAGATACGTTCCGCCCGGTCCAAACGGCCAATTTCCATATTCTGGTTGGCGTACCAGGCAAATAAGGTGGAATTGGGATGACGCAACAAATAGCCTTCCAAACGCTTCTGTTTCTGGAATAATGTGTCTTGGTGTTGAATGATTTTGGTCATTTTTCCTGCTCGCTTAGCTCATATTCGGGCCTAAAGTGGAATATTACCATGTTTTTTCTTGGGATTCAAATCCACTTTATTGGCCAATCGTTGGAAAGCGCGGATCAGCCGCGGCCGGGTTTCGCGGGGTTCAATCACATCATCCACATAGCCCCTTTCAGCAGCGGAATAGGGATTGGTGAATCGCTCGGTAAATTCAGCGGTGAATTTCTCCAGCATCTTTTCGGGATCATCCGCTTTGGCAATCTCCTTCCGGAAAATAATTTCCGTGGCGCCCTTGGAACCCATGACCGCGATCTCCGCGGTGGGCCAGGCGTAATTAAAATCACCCCGGATATGCTTTGAATTCATGACGTCGTAAGCGCCACCATAGGCTTTGCGAGTGATGACCGTAATCTTAGGTACGGTTGCCTCGGCAAAAGCAAACAACAATTTGGCGCCGTGCCGGATAATACCACCCCACTCCTGATCCGTCCCGGGCAAAAATCCGGGTACATCCTCAAATACTAAAAGCGGAATATTAAAGGCATCGCAAAACCGGACGAAACGAGCACCTTTCACGGAGGCATCAATATTTAAAACACCGGCCAGGTAAGCCGGCTGATTAGCGATGATACCCACCGAATGTCCGTTCAGGCGGGCGAATCCCACGACCAGATTTTGGGCATACTCGGCATGGACTTCGAAAAATTCACCGTGGTCAATAATCCGGTGAATCACATCTTTGATATCATAGGGTTTGTTGGGGTTGGCCGGGATCAGGTTGTCCAGCTCAATATCCGCCCGGTCTACCGGATCGTTACAATCGATCACCGGCGGGTCTTCTAAATTATTTTGAGGGAGATAACCCAGAAGCGTTTTGATTTGTTCCAGCGCCTGAATTTCGTTGTCCGCCATAAAATGGCAGACACCCGATTTACTGGCGTGAGTCCAGGCGCCACCTAATTCTTCTTTGGTTACATCTTCGTGGGTGACGGTTTTCACAACATCCGGTCCGGTGACAAACATGTAACTGATATCACGGGTCATAATAACGAAATCAGTGATTGCCGGAGAGTAAACCGCACCTCCCGCACAAGGGCCCAAAATCGCCGAAATTTGGGGAACCACGCCCGACGCCAAGGTATTGAGCAGAAAAATATCGGCATAACCCGCCAGGCTCACCACACCTTCCTGAATCCGGGCGCCGCCACTGTCGTTAAGTCCGATCACCGGAGCTCCCACGCGCATGGCATGCTCCATTATTTTGGTAACCTTTTCGGCATAAGCTTCGGAAAGTGATCCTCCGAAAACGGTAAAATCCTGGCTAAAAAGATAGACCAGCCGGCCGTTGATCGTACCAGAACCGGTGACGACACCATCCCCCGGGTATTTCTGTTTTTCCAGCCCAAAATTATTGGAGCGATGGGTTACCAGCATGCCCATCTCTTCGAATGAGCCTTTGTCCAACAACAGGTCAATTCGTTCCCGGGCGGTAAGTTTTTGTTTAGCATGCTGGGCCTCGATGCGCTCCTGACCCCCACCGAGTAAAGCTTGTTCTTTTAATTCCCTTAATCGTTTTACCCGGGGATCCTGAGTCATGGCCGGTTTTCCCTTACCCAAGTTTCAATATAATTCACGATTTCCGCGAGACTGGTACCTGGTCCGAAAAGTCGGCCAACACCTTGTCCGGACAGGGTTTGCATGTCTTTTTCGGGAATAATCCCACCGCCCGTAAGCAGCACGTTATCCAACCCGTTCGCCCGCATTAATTTCAACACGCGGGGGAAAATGGTCATGTGCGCTCCGGATAAAATGGAAAGCGCGACCACATCGACATCTTCCTGAACGGCGGCAGCTACAATCATTTCCGGTGTCTGCCGCAACCCCAGGTAAATCACCTCCAGCCCGGCGTCCCGAAAGGCGCTGGCCAGGATCTTCACTCCCCGGTCGTGACCATCCAATCCCGGTTTGGCCAAAATAATTCTGATTCTACGATCCATTGACAAATTCTCCCGATCTCATCAATCTGTTCCAAGCCTTGCCGGCAAAGCGTTAACTTAGCCGGTAACAGGGTTGGAACCCAAAACTTTATCAAGCCAGCCGACACCCCAAAACCTACCGTGGAAACCTCGCCGAGCTATCCAGAACCAGGGTCACCGGACCTTCGTTACAAATATCCACGGTCATTTCGGCGCCGAATTGCCCACGCACGACCGGCACGCCCTGTTGTACCAGGTGGGCCATAAAACATTCATACAATTGTTCGCCTTTTTCCGGAGCGGCAGCATGAATAAAACTGGGGCGGCGTCCCTTTTTGTAATCCGCCAGCAGGGTGAATTGAGAGATCACCAACGCCGAACCCCGGACCTCCTTAATTGAGCGATTCAGCTTCCCGGCAGCATCTTTAAAAATGCGTAATTGGGCGGTTTTCGCCGCTAACCAGCCGGCGTCGCGCTCTGCATCGTCCGCCGCCACGCCCAGCAGGACCACCAGGCCGATTCCGATGCGGCCGATTTCGGCGTTTCCAACCACGACCGTGCCAGAGCTGACGCGCTGGAGAACAGCAATCATCCGTTAGGTGTACCATACATTTTTTGAGCCGTACTGATCCTTCAGGTTTGCCAAAAGATCACCATTGGCCGACACGTGGATA
>CAZIWX010000069.1:0-13187 GCA_964543125.1 uncultured Lentisphaeria bacterium
TCAGCTGCTCTACTCCCGATGGCTATCGGGAAGCTAGCGGTGCGTTTTCAAACCGAGCTTCCTTTTTGAGGGAGCGAGCCTGGTCAGCTGCTCTACTCCCGATGGCTATCGGGAAGCTAGCGGTGCAAATTTTTAAAAAGCAAGCGAATATAGTTGCCGGGTCAAGGTGTGTCAACTGTCACTAAACTACCAGTTTAGCCATGAATTCCCGGGTTGAGAACCTCTCTGCATTAAAAATGGTTGCTTTGATTTCAGCTTGGCGTTCCGGGGTTAGAAGCGGTGCTGACAAGCCATAAAATTTGTTCTCGATATCCTCAATCGACATGGGTTCCCGGGGATCCCCTTTGGGATATTCCAGGTAAACCGAATACTCCGCACCGGCTTTGGTTTTAACCGTAACCCGTGAAGGTTGTCTGGCCGGAAACAGCTCCTCGAATTCCTGACTCGCTTTACCCTTGATCTTATAGATCAGTGCTTTCACCCGGGGGTCATTGATCTTGCCCTCCGAAAAGGTCTGGGTCGTGATCTTGCGGTCGATGATGGCGCGCGCCACGCAATAGGGCAGACTGTGATCGGCGGTTTCACGGCTGGTGGGCTCATATTTATGGGGGTCGAATAGGATATCTACCGCCCGGGCGATAGTGGTGATTTCCACCTCTTCGATTTCATTCGGCCGGATATCATTGTCGATAATGGCTTTCAGCGTAGCCGTGATATGCGTATGCGTTAGCGCCTCGGTGGGAAACGCCTTCATGCTGCATTGGAGAATGCGGTAGGATTCTCCCAAACCACCCACCAGTTTCTCCCGGTCCCAACCGGGGCCAAGTACATCCATCAAACCCTCCTTGCCTTCAAAAACCGCCTCCGTTCCCGAATACCCTTTTTGCGCCATCAGAGCAGCGAATACACCGGACTGGACCGCCATGGGATCCACCGTATTTTTTAGCATGGTGAGCTGACCGGCGGTGGGACACCCAATCGTATGATTATGACTGCCATTAATCCCAATCGCATTCACCATTTGGTCTGGGGTCAGGCCCAGCAGTTTCCCAGCCACGATGGGGGAAACGAATTGAGTCAGGGTGGCATGATGCCATTTTCGCTCGCGCACCCCGGGTATGGCAAACTCACACAATCGCTGTTCGAATTCATACGCCAACACAATGGCCACGATCACATTTTCCATGGAGGCATTCACCCGTTCACCCACCGCCAGCGCCGCCGGAATCAGGTCTGACGGATGGGATGGATCCTCTTTCCAGTAGATGTCATTGAAATCCAGGGCACGGATCATAAGCGCATTCACCAGCGTGGCATTCACGGCCGGCATTTTGTCGCCAAATCCAATCAGGGTTGCTTCGTCTTGGCCGCCTATTTCAGAATAAATTTCACGCAGGATATTAACATCCCGGGTGTGATAACCACCGAAAGCACAGCCCAGGGAATCGTAGAGATAGCGTTTTACCTCGTTTATCACTTTTGCCGGTAGATCGGAGTATTTTAATCCGGCCGCAAATTCGGAAATTGTACGGGAAAGGGATTTTTCGTTTGATTGAGTCATGGGGGCTCCGGGGTTATTCAGCGTCGTTTATTTAATAATAATTTGCAACCAAGGGTTGAAAAGGGGTTAGTAACCAGTAATCAGTTGTCAGCAGCTACAAGATTCGGAGTGAATTGCCTTGAGCAAGCCGGATAATAACCGTCCTGCTCACTACTATCTACTTATCCCCTCTTCATATTTCCCTGGCAATTTCCTCCGCCAGCTCCAAGGTGGTATTCTTGCCACCCATATCATAGGTGCGGACCCGGCCTTTCCGGATGACGGTGGCAACCGCCGTTTCAATGCGAGCTGCTTTGTCCAATTCACCCAGCCATTCCAGCATCATCTTGGCTGCCAAAATGGTGGCAATGGGATTGACCTTATACTGACCATAGTATTTGGGTGCGGAACCATGAGTCGGTTCAAAAACCGCAAAATTATCACCGATGTTGCCGGAACAGGCGAACCCGAGTCCACCGATGAGTTGGGCCGCCAGATCGGATAGAATATCGCCGAACATGTTTTCCGCCACGAGGATTTCGTAATTCTGGGGATTTTTCACCAGCCACATGCACTGGGCATCAATATTGGTCTCCCATAGTTCAATACCGGGATAATTCCGGGCAATTTCCCGGGCGGTGCGGATCATCAAACCGCCGGTTTCCCGCAGTACATTGGGTTTGTCCACCACGGTAACAGCTTTTTTACCGAACTTCCGGGCGTATTCAAATCCCTGGGTAATAATACTGGCACATCCCTGCCGGGACATGATTCGGGTGGACATAGCGATATTTTCCAGCCCCTTATTCTTGAATTTCTTCATTTTGGGATGATTCCGGTCCAGAGCGTCGTAAACATCCCGCGGTAGCGGGAAAAACTCCACACCACCGTACATGCCTTCGGTGTTTTCCCGGAAAATAGCGATGTCGATATTGTCTCTGTAATTCAGTGGATTCCCGGGATACGCTTTGCACGGCCGCAAGTTCGTGTGGAGGTTGAATTTCTGGCGCATGCGCACGATGGGGGAGAAATAGACCAAGCCCTGGCCCTGCAGGTCCGGGATCAACTCTTTTTCAGCCTCTTCCTTGGGCTTGGAGGTGATGGCGCCGAACAGACCGGCATCACAGGTTTTCATCATATCAATTGTTCGTTGCGGAAACGCATCGCCTTCGGCTTTCCAGATTTCCCAACCGATATCACCCCGGATATACTCAGCCTTAAAATTGATTTTATCCAAAATAATACGGGCCGCTTCCATTACTTCATTGCCTACGCCGTCTCCCGGCAACCAGGCAATCCGCCATTGGGTCATCCTGAATCTCCTTCCGGTACCACATCTGCATTCAGACGGGCTAATAATAATAGCTGCATAAAAACGAATTGATTCAAAACAAGGTCCGTTGGCGGGACCTTTGATTTCTTATGCAATTGGTGGTGCGTTTAGCCATCAAACCGTTGCTTCCAGACTCAAAAATTATCACCTGTTTCGCTGCATCAGCTTTCAGCCTGAGCAACAATGTAGGCTCCGCAATGTATGAGTGCAACCGAATATCCTTTCGTTTAATTCCAACCAGCCGCTTATTTCATGGGCGTGGTTGAAGCCTTATCTTACACGCCAAAACAGGAATCCCTCAATCGGATCCAATGCTGCATTTTTCCCGGAATATCCTCTTTACAATCACCCTGTTGTCCGTGGTGCGGGCCGGCCAATTTTTCTTTCAGGATTCATCCGCCGTGACACCGCTTTACAAACGCTATCCGCTCCCCAAATATGTCCCTGATCCACGGCGTGCTTTTGCGGTGAATCTTACGAATTATTTGGATGAATTAGGGAAAGCGCTGGTCGCGCACAAAGCGCCCGCGGGCGAGGATATGAGTTGGTTCTACGGCTCCTACGGACTGCTCAATATGGAGTCCGGCGATCTGGGAGTCGATCAACCCCTGGGTGAAATTCAAAATATTATTCCCAACATCTGGTCCGATGCCCGCAACCTCACCATGGTGCAGTTGATGCGCAAAGCCGATGCGATCCTGACCCACGGTGTGACGGTGCCCCTGTTTCGTCCCGAGCGGCCCTTTCGAATTCAAACCGCTGAAGAACGACTGGTCAATTATTTCAACGGCATGCGCCACCTGGAAATGCTGCGCTATACCGTTGGTGACAGCCTGTTCGAGGAAATCGTCCAACGTACCGATGCCAGTGGGGAGAATGGAGAATCACTCACTGATACCCTGATCTCCCAAATCGCGACCCACACCACCGCACCGTTGGCCAATGCATTTTTAAAGGCCTTGAAAACCACGGATCGCACCGATCCGATGCTGACGGCGGTGCGGGCCAAACCCGGGTCGGTTTCTCTGCGACTGGTCCAATTGGGCGCCTGGAATTTCCCGGTTACCTTGCGATTCATCACCGCAGCGGGGGATACCTTGATTAAGCGCGGTGTCTGGCCCGGCGCCAATTCCCGGCAGTTCAAAACGCCGGGCAAAGTGCGGAGCATCATGGTTGATCCGGATGAAGCGCTGGTAGAAATCCACCGGTATAACAACCATTGGCCGATGTTCCCGGATCTCCTGCGCATCCAACCCTTTTGGGGCCTGCCGAGTTGGGAGTATTACAAGGTGATCGTCTCACCGGTATCCTGGCGGGACTGGAATGAAATCCGGCGTTATGGGCTCCGGTTGCGCGGCGGAATCGGCGTTGATCTGATGCCGCTGTACCCCAGTGATTACCGGCACCGGTGGATGGTGGAAATTTCGGCCTATGGACACGCCGATGAACCGGACAAATGGGGACTCAGGCTCAATTATGGTCACCCGCTTTCCTGGCCGCGGCGCCTGTTTTTTGATGCCGACCTAAAACTCTTTCATGATTACCAGCATTATGAGGCAAGGTTTGTTAAGTACATCGGTGAGTCGCGCTATCCGTTTCAGGGATTTCAACTTCAATACCAGCGCCTGACTTCAGTGTTGGGCTGGGCCTACTACGGGAATCAGGCGAGTTGGAATAAGCGGGTGCGCGTGCCGTATATTCGACTGAATCTCACCCGGTTTATGCTCACTGAAAGCGGTTATCAACTTCATTATCAGGCGGGAATTATTCAGGGGTGGAATGGCTTGCATACAACCCCTTTCACCCTGTACCGTGCTTCCATGGGAGTGGGTGGCCTTCTGTTCAGATGGCTCCGGGCGGAGTTTCGGGGGATTGGTGGATATGAACGGGGTGCCGTGCCCTATCCCTTCGAATTTTCTCAAACGCGAACCTGGATTCATTCTGCGGCCAGTCTGCCCGGTTTGCAAGGCCAGCCTACGCGGGACCAACCGGTGAATGCCTATGTGGGCGGACGCGTTTCATTGGGCTACTGGTACAAAACTTTCCAACCCAAGATTTTTGCTTCGGGGGTTTTATATGGTGCTGAACAAACACCATTGAACCAAGCGGCGCTGGGGAAAGCGTTCGGTATTGGCCTGGAACACCAGTCCTTCTTCTTCCTGGGATTATACTTCCCGTTCTGGCAATCCAACCCACGGCCCGGTGAACAACAATGGGCCCTCCGGTATCAGTGGAAATTTGGGTTGTATTTGTAATTCGTTCTTGGAGCCGGGTTGCTGGTTATTTGTTATTTTGTCCGTGTTCGTCTGTGACTAATGGCTAAAATGATTTGGTCTAACCAGCATTTTCCCATGGCAAATCAAAGCCTACTCCCCCGCAAACGCCACCAACGAAAAAACAGGATAGTTTTTAAGCGCCGCCGCCCCATTCAAGTTTGGCAGGTCCACCACAAAGCCAAAGGCCGCTACCGTTCCACCCAGGCGCTCCACCAATTGTGCCACCGCTTTAGCTGTTCCACCGGTGGCCAACAGGTCATCAATGATGAGCACCTTCTGGCCGGGCTGAATGGCGTCCTTATGGACTTCCAGGGTGTTGGTTCCGTATTCCAGCGTGTAGGTTTCTGAGATGGATTCGGCCGGGAGCTTACCGGGTTTTCGCATGAGGATACAGCCTAGATTCAGTTTGTAGGCCAAGGTGCCGGCCAGGACAAAGCCCCGGCTCTCAATTCCGGCAATGACATCAAAGTCATACGCCTGAGATGCTTCGTACAGAGCGTCAATTGTGAGTTGGAAGCCTTCCGGATCCTTGAACAGCGTGGTCACATCGCGGAACTGAATACCGGGAATTGGAAAGTCAGGAATGGTACGAATACTGTTGCGAATTTTGTCGAGGCTGGCTGGCTGCATTTTCAATGTCCTGTCTTAATTCAAATAATTTCCGTTTGGCGCCGGTCACTGGCCATTAACTTTGCACTTTCTGCAAAACGTGGCGCGGGAAAATTTCAGTTCCCCGCCACACAAAATAGGGGAATGACGCCGTGAGTAAACATGCGCACGGATCATCGGTTTCTCAACACCAATTTTGGGAATCCATCTATGCCGCCGGTGAGCCGGGCTGGGATTTGAAGACACCAACGCCAGTGTTTAAGGATCTGCTGCAAACCGGTGAAATTCAGCCGGGGAAAATTTGTATTCCCGGAGCCGGTTTGGGGTATGACGCCGTATTGTTTGCTCAACATGGATTCGAAGTCACTACTCTGGAATTTGCAACCACCGCGGTGAAACATCAGCGCCGGTTAGCGGATGCGGCCGATGTGGAACTGGAAATCCGTGCCGGTGACATCTTTAATTTGCCCCGGGAACTGATGGGTGTATTTGACACTATCGTGGAATATGTGACTCTGTGCGCCGTCACACCGGAGCGCCAGGCGGAATTTGCCAAGATCATGGCTGGCCTGCTTAAACCGGCTGGGAAATACATCAGTTTGTTGTTTCCCATCGAAGACCGGGCCGGCGGTCCGCCGTTTGGTCTGAATGAAAATGAAATCAGCAATACTTTTGAGAGCGCCGGCCTGGTTTTGGAAGCCGCCCGGATTCATCCCAAAACCATAAAGCCCCGCCGGGGCCGGGAAAAATTGCTGACCTTTTGTAAACCGGTCTAAGCCTAAGATTTAACCGGGCTTTAGGTGATTGCTGGATCGAATAGCCTGTTTTCTCCCGCGGACCGGGGACCCGCGGCAAATTTCTTCACGCGCTTTTCGGTCCGAGGCTCGGTTCTTGACGGATTAGTCCTTTTTGATCCCTTTACCTGTCCGGCCGGGAAAAGGCAGGGACGAAAAATAAAGTACTTTCCTGGTATTACCTGAAATTCACAGCAGGTTTTTTTGATAAAAAAGCAGCAAAAAAGCAAGAGCTATCAAAAAAGCTGCTAAAATCCGCCGCCGGTTGCCCATCGAACCACTCTTTACTTTGTTTTAATTTGGCCACCTCCAAGAAATATGGCCTGGAATATTCAGGCTTCCGGAGTGGATTTAGCAACTGAATCAGGTCAAATTCTCATCCGCAATGGCCGCGGCCCGTTTGGTTACCTGCAAAATCGCAATCAACAGCAAAACCGCCCCCATGATCTGGGTCACCGTCAATGGATGATCGAAGAATACCCAATCAATGGTCACCGCCGACAGGGGCCAGAACATCTCCAGAATAGTGGACTTGCTCGCAGCTACAAATTTTAAGCCGAAATAGTAAATGGAGAGCGCCACAGTTCCGGACGAAAAGACGATGGCAATGATAAAGAGCCATTGCGTGCGAGTAATATTGGGGAAAACCCCTAATAAATCATGGTTGAATAAAAGATATATCCCGCTGATAGCAGCCGTGAGTCCCAAACGCAGGGGGGTTACGACCCGCGTATCCAGATTGCGTAAACTGTATTTCCCCATGACGGTAGACGAACCCCAGGCAAAAGCAGCGCCGACGGCCAACAATCCGGCGATAACATTTTTTCCGCCGTCAATCAGAGTCGGCCGGCCGCTGGGAAAGGTGACGAGGAAACCACCAATCAGCGCTACCACTGCCCAAGCTAAAAAACGCGGCCGGAGTTTTTCCCGGAGCACGAAACCCGCCAGAAAAATCGCGAAAATCGGCTGTAACTTCTGGAGTAAAACAACGACTGAAAAATTAATGTAATGGATATAACTCAAGGCCTTGGTATAAAACAAAGTGCCCATAATCCCACCGAACAGGGCTACCCAGAAAATGGCTACCCAGGTCCGATTGGAAAGGGACATGATCTTGCGGCGATTTTGGATCAACCAGGGCAGGGTAATCAACACGCCCAAGGCATGCTCACTGAAAACAATCACGATGGAGGGCAGGCTGTACAGATTCTGCCGCATAAGCGCGTCCACTGACCATAACAAAGCTGCCAGAACAATGGCGAAAGGACCCACCCGGCTCCAGGAAAAGTGGTGCTCGTTCATTTTAGGTTAAGGAACCTTTCCAGGATGAGCAATCAGCTCGGTTTATTTAAGATAGGTAAGTTTAAACAACTTACCCACGGGTTCAGCAGGCTGCCAAAGTTGAATAAAATATAGACCACTGGCCAGGTTTGAATTGGGTGTCCAGGTCAAACCCTGAGCCTTTCGGGGGACACCCAGATCGGCAACCCGGCGGCCGGTGATATCATAAATATTTATCCGGCTCGATGCAGGGCTGGGAACAGAAAATGCCAGGTACACGGAAGGGTTGAACGGATTCGGATAGACGGATCGGAGTGTAAAATTCCGAGCCAGGCCGAGGTCATCCTCATAACCAATGGAGGTTGTGGGCATTTGCAACCAGTCCAGCAAAGTACCCAGCAGATTTTCCCGGGTTTGCGGGCCTTCTCCCAACAGGCTGGAAATCGCTTCAAACCCAAAGCCTAAATACATGGAGCGATAAATTGCGGTATTTTGATAAACACCGGCGGATGCTTGTAGAAAGGGGTAGTAAAACAGGGATTGACCGGAGCCAAAAGGGGCAATGGCATCCGTGCCGTTTTGATTATGGGCGCCGGCCGCGGCGTTGATCAGGAAGCGATCCTGACTGGTCATACCGGCTTCACCGTCACGCCCGAACACATAATCCTGTTGCACCTCGTAGTTTGTCAATTCACAACCGAGATAATCCCGAAAAAAATCCGGGAATTGCACAAAACTATCCCCGGCATGTTGACCCGAAATCAACAGCCGGCCACCATTATCCAGAAAATCGGCCAGATTACTTATGGTCTGGCTGGTTAGGGGCGAATGGACATTACCCGTGAACCAAATGATCACCGGTTTAGTATTCAGCCAGGTTGAGTCCGGTTGCCCGGCTGACGCCACATCCCAGACCTTGTAAACCAGGGCAAGACTATCGAGAGCAGCACTAAAATACTGCCGCACATCGTTGGTATTATTGGTGTTGCCGTCATTGTCCACCAATCCCACCGCGGGAAATCCGATTCCAATTGTTATGGGTGTGGTTATCGTATCCGAATTAGAGGCGGAAGTTACACGCATGGTGAATCGGACCAATGAAGTTTGCGCGCTATCCGAAACCAGCAGCTCAAAAGGAATCGTTCCCATACCGGAATCCATAAAATCCAGCTCGGGAAAATCTATCAGGCCGGAAGTAATGATAACAGCGTCCGTGGTGGTGGATAATTCCGCCTCAATTCCCGTGGCCGGACCACCCGTATTGCGCAAATTAATCCATAGCTCGAAGGTTTCTCCGGGTGCCAGAATGCCATCCCCGTTTTCATCGAATATTTCGTAGTCCTGTAAAGCCAAATGAGGTGTGATTTCGTGAA
This sequence comes from uncultured Lentisphaeria bacterium, assembly GCA_964543125.1. GTDB lineage: Bacteria > Fidelibacterota > UBA8477 > UBA8477 > UBA8477 > CAZIWX01. The sequence goes on from CAZIWX010000069.1 coordinate 9,207, forward strand.
CTTCCAAATCGGCCTGCATGGTGGTATCGGAATCAGAAATATTCAGAATCGCAACCTCGGTATTAGTACCATCCCAACCAACGGCCGGCGGAATAGTCTCAAAGTCAAAGTTACGATTATTGGTCGTTCCCGGCCAGGGGTCGCCGGGGCTGGCGCCATTCCCGAAGGTCCCATCGGCGGCTTTCATGTCTACCAGACGATGGGTATCGTTGGAATTACCGCTCCGGGAATTATCAATATGCCAAATCAAAAGGCCGGTGCCTACCAGATGGACATCCGTGCCAATACGCTGCCGATTTTCCACCAGAAAATATTCCTGCCCCACCTCCAGTCCTATTCCGAACCAACTGGTCCAGGCTTCTGGTTGACCGTTCCGCCACAGCTTAAGCAAATAAGGCTGTGTTTCTACATCCGGGATTGCAACACTGTCAAGATTTTCGGTGACCAGAACGGGTGTAATCCAACCCAGCACTTCTTTGCACCAGGCGCTCATGTGAGCCGGCTCCGAGGGTGTGTTCCAGGAGCCGCCACCCATCAAACCCCAATTGCCAATTCCATCCGATGAATAATCCGTATCGTATAAATCAGGCAAACCGATGGCATGTCCAAATTCATGACTGAAGACGCCAATCTCAATCATCCCCGCCGTTACCGAGGATAGCGCCGGCTGCACGATGTAATCATTTACACGGATATAACCCCCATTGGCACTGGAATCGTTGGTCTGGAAGGACGCTCCCCACCAACTGGCGTAGCGGGAACGATGGGACCAGATGGAAGGACCGCCGCCCTCACCGCCGCGGCCGGAGTGCACAAAAAAGCAAGCGTCCACATAGCCGTCATCGTCACCGGAATTGGGAATGCCGTCCGAACCATCATTGTCGTATTGGGAAAAATCAACGGTTGAATCGGCCTGGGTTAGCGTCTCTCGCAAAAACGATCCAACGCCCCCGGGTGGGTTGACAAAACCGTTGTCATAGGGTTCGCTTTGGCTGCCCTCGTAATAAGCATGTCCCTGAGACATGGGGTACCACCCATAAACCTGACCACTCAAATGGAACTGACCATAAGACATTTCCAGATAATGCTCTCGCATAGTGGGCGTGGACCAGGGGCCATCGAACAATTCGGTTTGTAGATTAGCAGCGGGATAGGCGGGGTCACCGGCGTCGGCATAATTGCCCAGGAGCACCGGGAATTGGACATGCAGTGTGTCGAAAGCTACATTGCGGCTGGCATCGCTTTTACTTGCTTTTATTCTTTGGACCGCTGCTGCGAGACCGCCCTGCCGATAGGTTTGGGCAAAACGCAGCTGATATTCGATCACTTTCGGCGAAGGCGTGACGCCCGGTTTGGCGGGACCCATGGCCTGCACAGCCACAACCGAGGACATGATTACTAAATATTTTTTGAATAACCGGTTATATCGATTTGCCATCTCAAATGTCCTTATAGTGCAGTATCGGATACATAAAAGAATAGTATAATCGGATAGTGCTTTGGGAAAACTCAATTTTCCATCTCGATCGCGGCCGGGGATTTTTCTAACGCCAGCTCGTGGAAACCGATCTGGCGTTTGATTGATGCTACTCACGGAACCGATTTTGATATTGTGTCTCAATTAAATTTCATGTATGTTGTTTTAATATCCTAACTGTGGAAATAACCTTCTGGGAGGAAAGTTATGCGTTTAAGAAAATCACTTGTAATTAGCGTCCTCACTCTGGGGATGGTCTTCAGTCAGGCCAAAGCACAGGGCGGTCTGGCAGAATCAATCCAATCCATGCTTGCATCGAATGCCACGCTGTATTTGCAGCCCTTTGTAGATGCTTTTGGATATAATATGAACAGTGGCTGGTATTATCGTTCGGGTGTTCACAAATTTCTGGGCTTTGATGTTAGTGTTAAAGCGGCTGCCACCATGGTTTCCGATAATGCCAAAACATTCAATTTCCTGTTGAGTGAAAACCAAATAACACTGCCGCTCGCAAGTTCAACCAATGGTGCCATTGCAGATTTACCCTTGGGATTTGATGACTTGTACAGAGGGAGTAATACCGCCACGGCAACCGTTTTCGGCGCCAAGGATGGAGGGTCGACATTAACCCCGGCAATCGATTATGTTGTAGATACTCTGATTCACAATCAAGCGATTTCCGGTGGCATGAATGAAGCTGTGTGGAGTGGCCTGAGTCCGGGAATTCGATCTTCTGTTAATAACGCTGTTAAGCCGCTTGCACTACCCAACGGATTTGGTGTTAACCTTGCTCCGCTGCCGATTGTACAGGCTTCGGTTGGTTTGCCCATGGGAACCGAAGTATCCGTACGCTTCTTTCCTGAACAGGATTTAGGTGACTATGGTAAATTCAGCTTCTACGGTGGTGGTCTGCGTTTAAATCTGGATCAGTTCATCCCCATCCCGCTATTCCCGGTTGATATTACTGCCGGTGCATTTTATCAACAAATGAAAATCGGCGATTTACTCAACGCTACCAACCTTCACTACAGTTTACAGGTTGGTAAAAGTATCAATCTGCTGATCTTCGGTCTGGGCGCGTATGTTGACGCTGGAATGGACCAGGGATCGATTGATGTGTCTTACGACGCGATACTTCCGGATGGGACGGGTGGAACCCAGTCGGTACCAGTTAACTTTAGCTTTGATGCCAAGGGCGGTGTCCGTTACGGCGCCGGCTTTTTCATCAAACCGATTCCGTTTATAAATATCAATGCTAATTATAATCAAACCGCGGATGGCGATCAGATTGCGACCCTCGGTTTGGCCGTGGGATTGCGCTAAATCGGTTGCTTGGTTAACCTGTTTTTTAAAATAGTGTAAAAAGGGCCCGGAATTCCGAGCCCTTTTATTTACCTGATTAATCCAAATTGGGTAAAAGATAAACCAGCAATTTGGGAAAATCTTTCACCAACAGATCCGGTTTCTCTGCCATCAGCCGTTCCCGGGGGGTATAACCCTGCTCAAGGGCCACCGCTGTAACTCCCGCGGCTTTGGCGGTCTGCACATCCACAAAACTATCGCCCACAAACCAGACTGATTTACTTGCCGGAACCCCGACGCGAGCCAATCCCTGATGAATTATCCGTGGGTCCGGTTTTTTCCAATCGGTGGAATCACGGCCATACATGAATTGAAAATAATGATCCATTTTAAGCGCCTTCAGAACCCCCTGAACCACCACTTCCGGTTTGTTGGAAATAACGCCCAGGGGAATTGTTTCCAAATGGTTCAGGAAATCAAAAACATCCGGATAGGGTTTGGAATCATCAATCAGATGTTCCAAATAATGCCGCCGGAACCCGGTCAATCCGGTTTCGATCATCTCCTTTGAAATTTCAGCCGGCGGCAGAAATTCACTCAGACACTTTTCAATCAAATACGGGGCGCCATAACCCACATGTAACAACACCGTTTCTTTTGACAGGGCGCTGAAGCCCAGATCATTCAGTGACCGATTCAGATTATTGATAATGTCCTGACTCGAATCCACCAGGGTGCCATCCAGGTCAAATAATACCGCCGTCAGTTTCATCCCGGGTTTTCTTGTATTCCACGGATTTTCATGCCGCCAAATGTAAGCGACTACCCGAAAATTCCATGCTAAACCGAAATTCAAATCCACAAGTGGCAAAATAAATAAGCGAAATGCTCCCGCAAGTGCCCTGCCTGCCGAGTCAAAACGAAGTGAAGACCGGCCGACGGACATTTGAAGGCCGTATTCATATCGACAAAATATGGTGGTTTTTTAAAATAAAATCGGGACCAGTCACCCGATCCCGTTTAATTTGGTTTAATTAAATTTAATGTGTGGCGTGCTATTTTTCCAGAAGTTGCCTGGCGGCTTTGTCCATCTCCGGGACCACGTCGAACAAGTCACCCACGATCCCGTAATCCGCCACCTTGAAAATCGGTGCTTCCGGATCTTTATTGACGGCCACGATGTACTTGGAAGAACTCATTCC
>CAZIWX010000070.1:0-13048 GCA_964543125.1 uncultured Lentisphaeria bacterium
CTGCTTTTCAATCTTTTCATGGCCGGCCGGAGAGAGATTCCCGATCCGAACCCCATTAACGACAAGATCGTACCCATAACCTGAAATCTGTACCTCAAATTCCGACATAATCCCTCCGCTTAAATGCAATAATTCCGCAGTTTCAAATGACGCTTTTAAAGCCGTGGAAATATAGGTTCCGGAGCAGTCGTTCTCCACCGATTCCGAAAGGATTTTAACTCATGATTTATCGAACCAGGTCAATTCCGGATGGCAACCGGGCAAATCTTTATTTAAGGTAAACCAAGGGCTCCATTTGCCTTTGGCCGTTAATCTCCAATATTAGAAAGTAAATTCCGGCCGGGGCTGAAACACCACCTGAAATCCGCCCTTGCCACCGCGCCTCGTGGTACCCGGTTTGCTGGTCCGCATCCACCAGTGTTTGAACTCGTTCACCGAGTAAATTATAGATGACCAGCTTTACATGACCGTTGCGATACAAATCATACTTGATCCAAGTCGCAGGATTAAACGGATTTGGGAAAGCCGGGTATAATTCAAACTTCGCCGGCCGGGCTTGCTCGGGAGCAATTGCCACGCTGGAGCGATCCAGTTTCCATATTCCACCACCCAGAGTTCCCACCAGAAGTTCGTTGGCGTCATTGGGATTCAGTTCCGCCGTAACTATGTTTTTATGCCCCAGTCCATCACCGATATTGGTCCAATTGGCGCCGCCATCACTGCTGTAGTAAAAACCGGCTGCCTGGTTTTCAAAGTATTGAAACCACACTGCAACGGCGGCATACAGCACATTGGGCTCGCCGGGAATGGGAACGACCACGTTAACGCGTGGCTGATCCAGGATTTTGGCCCAGGTAGCACCACCGTCAGTTGATTTATAGAGTCCGCCGGATTGAGAGAAATCATAGACATCAACGGCTCCGGCGTACAAGATTTGCGTATTATTCGGATCAACCGCCAGTGAGAGAATATCCTGTTCCGGAAAATTGGTTAACTTACTCCAACTCGCACCACCGTTGGCCGTTTTGTAGATGCCGCCCGTCCCGCCCCAAATGCCCCGCAGCCCCAAGTACAGGGTTTGGGGGTTGTCCGGATCCATAACGAGAGTGAACGCCAGCCCCGCTGCATTTCCCAAACCGGTGTTAACCGCCGACCAGGCGGCACCGCTATTCAGGGTTTTATAGACTCCGTGACCATAGACGGCACAATACAGTACTCGAGCATTCTCAGGGCTGGTGGGGTCCATAACCAGTTGCGGCCGGCCTTCGGGCAATCCACTGGTAATTTCGGCCCAGGTGTCGCCATGATCGGTACTTTTCCAAACTTTGCCGATGGGGTATCCATCCAGCCAATCCATTGTATCACCATTGTTGCGTCCCAAATACACATCGCCGTTAACCGGATCCACCACGATGGAGAGTCCGGCATCGTAGCCAACCTCACCATACGGGGCTTCGTACGGGTCAAGGGGTTTGAAGCTGTAGCCACCATCGGCGCTACGCCAGATTCCGAAATCATCGTAACCTACAAATAGCCGATTCGGCTCGGTGGGGTCAAAGGCCATATCCTGGGCAATCATCAGCTCCACGCCGTTACCGTGCCAGGCAGTTCCCACCGCGGTCGTATAAGCCGCTTGCCAGGATTGACCGGCGTCACTGCTGCGTAGTACCCGCACACTTCCGGCAATAAGCTGATTAGGATCGCCGGGGGCCATTCGTAACACCGTATAGTTATGGTCGTGCCATAAATTATCGTCCATCCAACCCAGGGAGACATTGTTGTAAACCCAGTCCCAGTGCGCCCCACCGTCGGTGGTTTTATAAATGCCCCAGGCATCTCCCCAATTCCCAAAATTAGTGGCGGTGTAGATCAGGTTCGGATTGTCAGGGGCTACCGTGAATTTCCAGTAATCATAAAACGGCGGGGGATCGCTGGGATCGTCATAGGGTTGGCGGGGAAGATCGCCGGTGATGTCAACCCATGAAGTACCATCATTCGTTGACTTGAATATGCCGCCGCCATACGTGGCGGGGGTTGCCGGATTCCCCTCCGTGTGTAACGAGACCAACAGGACGAAATTTCCATTATCCAGCGAATATTCCATCCGCCGGACATTCTGATGAGGTAAGCCGGTATTCGCTGAACTCCAGGTTTGACCGTTGTCCAGACTGCGATAAATCCCCTGGCCGGTACTGACAAAAATATGCCGGTCAGTAGTGGCGGAAGTGGGGTCGATGACAATCCCGTGAATAACCGCTGTGTCCGACATGGCAATATCCAGCAACGTCCAATCAGCGCAGCCATTAGTGCTGCGGTAGACTGCTCCCTCGCCATCAGCATCGGTATCGGCATCACCTATCCCGGCATACAAAATGCTACTATTGGATGGATCGACCGCCATAAAAGAGATTGGTGGCGTATCTTCAACAAAGGGTTGTGGAAACATAAATGACCAGTTTTCACCACCATCGGTACTGTTGAACAACCCCTGCCAGGTGCAGGCGTATACAGTCTGATAGTTGCCGGGATCAATCACAATTTCCTGGATACCATAATTGTTGGCGGTATGGTTCCCATCGCCCAGTCCGCGGTTGATCATGTGCCAGGTCTGTCCACCGTCGATCGTTTTAAAAATGCCTTCAATATCGCCCGCCAGGTAAATGATGCTGGGGTTGTCCGGCTGAAACCGGGCTGTAAGCAGATCACTACCGGCGCCGGGGCCAATTGGGGTCCAGGCAGCCTGGCCAAACAATTGAATGACGAACAAGGTTCCTAAAATAAAATAAACGGATAAGGAGCGCGGGTGCATGGGTTACCCTCCAAAGATTGCGAACGGTTGGATGAATTCCGGAAAGAAGTTAATGGGCGTAAAAATATATTACAACATTTATCATTGTTAATATCAACCCTTGCTGCTCACACCTACTGATTTACCGAAATTGACCCTAACCAGGTCTTTCCGATTAACAAAAATCATCTTCACTCACAAAAACCTAACAATTCAGGTCTATCATTTGTAAAATGGATCAAGGCAGGAGCATTTCCATGGCACATCATGTTTTAGTTGTTGAAGATGAAGAGACCATCCTGGAATTGGTACGCTACAATTTGATGCGGGCCGGGTATGAAGTCGGCGATGCAGTTGACGGGGAAGCAGCTTTGGATTATGTGCATAAACATCATCCGGATTGTATCGTATTGGACCTGATGCTGCCCGGTTTGGACGGGCTGACTGTTTGCCGCCGCTTGAAACGCACTCCCACCACCAGTCAAATTCCGGTGTTGATTCTCACCGCCAAAGGTGACGAACGCGATGTGGTGACCGGTCTGGAGGCGGGTGCCGACGACTATGTCACCAAGCCCTTCAGTCCCAAAGTACTTTTAGCCCGGGTCCAGGCATTACTCCGGCGATCCGAAACCGGAGGGAGGAGTCCACGGGGCACATTGACGATCCACAATATTCGTCTGCATCCCGGTAAACGCGAAGTCATGGTTGACGCTCAACTAGTCGAGTTAACCTATACCGAATTCGAAATCCTCAATCTATTGGGGCGTCATCCCGGCTGGGTTTACACCCGCAACCAGATCGTGGAAGCTGTACGAGGCGACAATTATCCCGTTACCGATCGGGTGGTTGATTTTCAGATCGTCGGATTACGGAAAAAATTGGGCTCTGCCGGAAAATTGATCGAGACGGTGCGTGGGGTGGGCTATCGGATGAAAGAATAATGAAACGGCGGCGGATTCTCTGGAAAATTTTTCCGCCCTATCTTCTGGTAACCATCCTGATCCTGGGTGGTGTCGGTTGGTACGGCAGCCGGGCGCTTGAGCGCTTTTTTATCCGGGAAACCACCCGGGACCTGACGATTCGTACCCGATTAGCGGTACAGTTCCTACCACCCCTGGCGTACTTCCAACCCTACCAGATCGACAGCCTCGCCCTGGTTTTGTCAAAACAGACCCATACGCGGGTTACCATTATTGCTCCGACCGGGCAGGTTTTAGGCGACTCCCACGAAAATCCGTTGGTAATGGATAACCATGCCGACCGGCCGGAAGTGCTGGCCGCCCTGAAAACAGGTAACGGCTCATCCACGCGTTTCAGTTTTACGCGACAGCGGGAAATGTTGTATACCGCCCAACCGGTCCCAAACGAGGCCGGCCGGGTCTTAGCCATTCTACGGCTATCAGTCCCACTGGATAACCTGGCCGGGGCACTCGCTTCAACCCGCTCCAGCCTGTTGCTCGGCGGACTCATTTTCACCATCATTATTATTGCCCTAAGCATTTTCATGTGGAGCCGAATCGCCCGGACCTTGAACCGCATGACAATTGCGGCCCAACGCTTTGCGGAGGGTGATTTAACCCCTCGCCTGTGGGTGCCGAACAGCCGTGAGTTCGGCGGATTGGCGGAGTCAATGAATACCATGGCTGCTCAATTGGATGAGCGTATCCGGGAGATCCGGCGTCAGCACAATGAGCAGCAAGCAGTTTTAACCAGCATGTCGGAAGGCGTGATTGCCCTTAATCCACAATCGGAAATTCTGGCTATCAACCACACCGCCGCCCGAATCTTCCAAATTGACCGGGAGGCTGTTATCGGCGACGTGTTGGAAACCGCGATTCGGAATGCCCCGTTGCAGGATTTTTGTCAAAAAGTGATGACGGCTGAAAAGGCATTGGAGCAGGAACTGGAGATTCTCGATCAGGACCGGCATCTGCAACTCCACGGTACCGCTTTGAAGGATGCAGTGGGCAATCGAATCGGTGTGCTCATTGTTTTAAATGACATCAGCCGGCTTAAAAAACTGGAAACCATGCGCCAGGATTTTGTAGCCAATGTTTCCCATGAGTTGAAAACGCCCATTACCGGCATCAAAGGCTTTATTGAGACATTACGTGAAGGGGCACTGGATGATCCTGAAAATGCCCAACGATTTCTCGACATTATCGCGGGTCAGGCTGATCGCCTGAATGCAATTGTGGAAGACTTACTGACCCTGTCACGCATTGAGCGTGAACAGGAACAACACAGTCTGGAAATGAATACCGGGTTGTTACGCCCGGTTTTGGAGTCGGCCCTTGCGGATTGCCGCTATCGGGCGGAAGCGGCTGATGTGAAAACCCATCTGGATTGCGCTGAGGAACTGGCGGCGAACATTAATGCCGATCTCATTCGCCAGGCGGTCCTGAACTTACTGGATAATGCCATCAACTACGGCGCTTCCGGCAAACGCATTCTGGTCCGGGCTTTTGAAGAAGCTGAAACAGTGAAAATCAGTGTCCAGGATTGGGGACCCGGTATTCCGCCGGAGCATCATAGCCGCCTGTTTGAGCGATTTTACCGGGTTGACAAAGGCCGCAGCCGAAAACTGGGCGGCACCGGATTAGGTTTGGCCATTGTGAAACACATTGCCCTGGCTCATCGCGGTCAAATAATTGTCGCCAGTGAACCGGACCAGGGGAGTATTTTCACAATACTTTTGCCCCTATCCCGATGATTATTATTCACTTCCGTTTCCTTTCCCATTGTTCCAATAACAGACTTCTCATTTATTCCTAACCGTAACCAAACATATCCCGTCTATCGTTTCTACCGAAATGAGCGGAATGAATGGTGCGGGAAGCCAACTTTCGAGAGGATGACGAGGATGAATAACCAATATTTAATGCTACCGATGATCGGATTTCCGCCGGCTACCCCGGCTGTTTGGTTAGCGGCGATTTGAATTGAATTGTTGTTTTTAATTAACCACGGGGTAGGCTGGCGATAAAGCGCAATGTTTTTATTCCAGGTGCTCCGAAAATCTCATGCTTAAGGAGGGTAATTTCAGATGAAAAGCTATCGCTACTGGATTTTAGGATTGTTCCTTTTATTGGGAACCACCATGGCTCAGACCGGCCATTTGAGTGGATTGGTATTTTACGACTATTCGGTAAATAATGCTGAGAACGCCATTGATGGTTTCGGACTCAGCCGGGTTTACTTCACTTATCAAAACAAGATTTCGGATAATCTTAGATACAAATTTCAGACGGATGTAGACTATGCTAATCGTCCCATCAACGTCTATTTAAAAATTGCCCAAATGGATTGGGTCTCCCCTATCGGAAAATTCAGCTTCGGCCTCCAGGGTATGAATGTCTTCAGCGTCCAGGAAAAAACCTGGGGATTACGCTATATCGAAAAAGCACCCCTGGACCTGTACAAATGGGCCGGCTCGGCTGATATGGGAATTGGCTATTCCAACGCTATTAGGCAGAGCCTGTATTTTAGTGTTAAGGTGGTAAATGGCGCCGGGTATAAGAGCGCGGAAACTGATTCTTACAAGGAACAAGCGTTTCAGTTGGTCTACGGTGAAAGGAATTTGGCCTCGAAGAATGGGTACAATGTGGGTGGTATCATTACCTACGAACCCTTTGACTACGCGGTTGATTCTAGCCCGACTCGGAAAAAAGCTAAAACGGTCGGCGGCGTTTTTGGCGGCGCGGCATTTGGAAAATTTCGGATTGGTGGAGAGTTCGAGCGTCAAATCAACACCGGTTCAGACAAAACCGCACAAATTATAGCGGCTTACGGCAAATTCCAGATATTGGAAACCGTGGATGTTTTTGGACGCTATGATAGTTACGATGCGGACCTGACAATGAAAAATAATGGCCAAAGCTATGTGATCATGGGTCTATCCTACTCACCGGGCAAAGGCCTGGTAATCGCTCCTGACTTCCGCTACAAAGCGGCTGTTGGAAGCAGTCGCGCCGAAAAATTATTTAAAGTCAATTTTGAGTTTAAAGTGTCATAAAACAACTGCCGGGATCAATATATTCCGCGTCATTTCCAGGTTGATTTATTTGTCCTGGATGGTAGATTGTTAATGAATTCAGACTAAAGTTTAAAACAAAAAGTGGATGCGAAATAGTAGTAATACTTGAAAAACCGGGACTCCTGATTATGAAAACCACCGTGATTTACGCCCATGTCCTCAACTGCGGCGGCAAGGCTGTCAAGCGTTATAAGTTGCTTACCGATTTGTATTTATGCAGCTTATGTCGATTCCGCTGGGGTGTTATGCCTGAATTACAGGTTCCGGGCGTGTTATGAAGAAATTACAACTATATGAACGATTGTTAGAAGTCCTATACTCCCTGAGAATAAAGAGGAACAAATTCTTTACTGCGTAAATAACTAAGGAGAAAAGTATCATGAGAATATTTATTATGTTCTTGTTGACCACGGTTTACTTAACCTCCGCGGTAAATGTCTTTGCTCAAAAAGAATCTAGAAGGAACATCCAAAAGGAGCAATCCGGTGAAATCCAGAATGACTCGTTGCCCTTTCTGCCAGAGGGAACGATTATGCACAAACGCACAAACGACAAGATCTATTGTTTTCTACCGCATAATACCGAGATTCAAGGCCTCTTATGCAGAGGCGATAGACACCGTGGTTGGGAGACCGTATTTTATGTCAATGGAAAGTTAGCAAAAGCTTGGCTTGCCCGGACAGAGGAACTTCAAGGCGTGCCCTGTAAAGCGGCAAGTTTTTGGACAGAGCTGGTAGGTGGCGGCGCAGCGGTGTATTGCCACGATAATGGCAAATTAGCAAGATGCAAGTTAGCAAAAGATACCACCATTGATGGTCACGCCTTCAAGAAGGGAGACCCTGTCCGTTTTGACCGGGAAGGAAGGTTAATTGTGAAAAAGTAGGTTTCATTTGTCATATAAGAGTTTGCCCACTCAAACCGATATTAGAATTGAATTTATAACCAACAGTAATTAAAAAATCACATAACAACCTGGTTCGCCTGCCTCTGCCGAAAGGGCGTGATTATTAAATCTTACGGATTAAATTTAAGTTCTTTATTTACAATAAAGTAAAGCTCCGTGATCGGCAGAGCAGATGAACAAGTGTTCGTTATACGCATGCCGGAAAGATGTATTCAGATCAAGTCAATTGATATTCGGGATATCGGTCCAGGTGATTATGAGTGGATTCGCAAAACTCCGCGCGAGCATTGGGGCGGGTCCATTGTTGTGTCGACGATTGTGGCTCATCACCCCAAATGACAACATTTTTGCTCAGAAATTCTATGAGAAACGTGGATATTCGGTAGCTGCGGTTCATAAAGACGCCATTAGACTATCCAGGAAATTGAAACCTGGTATTCCGTTGATAGGGTTTGGCGGGACTCCGATAGAGGATGAGATCGGGTACGAATTGATACTCGCGACGTATAACCAGCCCTTAGAACCCGGCCATCCCCCGCTTCAAACGAAGTGATTAAAATCCCCGCTTTTATTCTCCCCTTGAAAAGGGGCGCAAATCCTGGAGCAAGGCACTTTTAAATGCGGCCAGATTCTTACTTGTCCCCGCGAAGTCCCAATATTTTCCGGATGCGGACGGACGCTTTTCCCTACAGTGTTCTAACATTTTCCTAACTGCAATCTAACGTACCAGTCTTAAAAGATCGGGCAATGAAAGCAATTAAAGGAGCAAAAGGATGAAACACTTTATGCGGATTTTCGCATCTCTGGTTCTGGTTGGCATACTGGCATTTAGCTGTAGTAAAAAATCGAATGAATCCGGTGCGGTTCAGCGCTACATCACCGTAAAAGGGTCCGACACCATGGTGCATCTGGCCAGTAATTGGGCGGAAGCCTTTATGAAAGCCAATCCTGAGTATGAAGTATCCGTGACAGGCGGTGGATCCGGTACCGGTATCGCCGCCTTGATCAATGGCACGACCGATGTTTGTATTGCCTCCCGCAATATTAAACCCGGGGAGTTCAGGCTAGCTGAGAAACAAGGGGTAAAACCGCTTGAACACACCGTCGCTCGCGATGGTATCGCGGTTATCCTGAATCCGGGAAATCCGGTTCAGGAATTGACGGTCGAGCAGATTGGTAAAATCTATACCGGCGCTAATACCAATTGGAGTCAGGTAGGTGGTCCGGAGGCCGATATTGTGGTCAATTCCCGGGAATCCAGTTCCGGGACGTATGTCTTTTTTCAGGAACATGTCCTCAAAAAAAAGGATTATGTTGCCTCCGCTAACCTGCTGCCGTCCAACGCGGCGATTGTCCAGGCCGTTAGCCAGGATCAATATGCTATCGGGTATGTGGGCTTGGGATACGCCACCGGGGCCGCCGGAAAGGTGAAAATTTTGGCTGTAAAAACTGATGCCAATACTCCTGGTGTTCAGGCCGGTGTGGCAGCAGTCGTGAGCGGCGATTATCCTATCGCACGGGATTTGTACATCTACACCAATGGTGAAGCCCGGGGCCTGATCAAGTCCTTTCTGGACTTCGTGCTGAGCCCCCCGGGACAACAGATTGTGACTCTCATAGGTGAAATTCCCCTAAAGGCTGTAACGAAATAAAGTCAGTACGGTAATCTGACTTTTTTGGGTGATACATGATGGCGGCAGCCAATAAAGGGCGGCGCTGGCAGGACAAAGCGGTCCGTACGACACTGTTGGCGGCCGCCTCTACCAGCATATTGGCGGTGGTGCTGATCTTTCTGTTTTTAGGCAAGGAAGCACTGCCCTTTTGGTCTGATCCGGGCTTGGGCGCCCTGTGGGATTCCCGTTGGATTCCCGTTTCCTTTAAAGCCCAGCGCTTTGGCATTATGCCGCTGCTCGGTGGTTCCCTGCTGGTCACTTCCCTGGCAACCTTGATCATGATCCCGTTTGGAGTCGTCAGCGCCATCTACATGTCGGAAGTTGCAACTAAACCGGAGCGGGAAATCTTGAAACCGTTTATCGAGCTATTAGCAGGCATCCCGTCGGTTATTATCGGTTTTTTCGGTCTGGTGGTTCTGGGCCCCTGGATCAAAGCCCTGTTTCACCTGGAAACCGGACTGAACGCCTTGACGGGCGCGATATTGTTAGCCTTGATGGCAATTCCAACCGTGATCTCCATTTCCGAAGATGCGTTGCGGAATGTGCCCCGGTCCTACCAGGAAGCCTCACTGGCTTTGGGCGCCGGCACTATCCAAACGATCTGGCGCGTTGTTGTCCCGGCGGGGTTGCCGGGAATCATAGCTGCCGTTATGCTGGGAATGGGACGGGTGATTGGTGAAACGATGGTGGTTTTGATGGTCACCGGAAATGCGGCGGTTACAACCCTTAATCCCCTGGATTCAGTTCGGACCATGACGGCCACAATTGCGGCTGAAATGGGTGAAGTTGCCTTTGGCGGCAGCCACTATGCAGCCCTGTTTTGGGTGGGGATTATCCTACTTTTCATCACCTTCGGACTGAATGTGATTGCGCAACGGGTTTTGCATAAGTATCAGCTGGGTTAATGGGTTCCATGGCTAAAACAACTCCCTCCAAGCTGGCATTTCAGGAAAACATGATCCGGTGGCTGATGCGTTTCCTAACCTATTTCATCGTGCTGGGGGTAGGCTATATCCTGCTGGATATTGTGATCCGGGGCATCCCTACATTGAGCTGGGAATTTCTCACCGGGTTACCCCGCCGGGGCGGCACGGAAGGTGGGATTCTGCCGGCCATTGTGGGTACTACTTACCTGATTATCGGCTCCATGGGCGTTGCATTGCCCCTGGGAATGGCCAGTGCTATTTATCTCAGCGAATACGCGGCTCAGGGCCGCTTTACACGCGCCCTGCGGTTAGCAATTGTTACCCTGGCAGGCGTTCCTTCCATTGTCTTCGGATTGTTCGGTCTGGGTTTGTTTGTGATGTTCTTCGGATTTGGCGCCTCCATCATTTCCGGCAGCCTGACGCTGGCTTTCATGATTCTGCCAACGATCATTGTCTCCAGTGAAGAAGCCTTGCGCTCGGTGCCTCAATCTTTCCGGGAAGGCAGCCTGGCGCTGGGCGCAACCCGCTGGCAGACAATTTATCAGAATGTTCTACCCTATGCGCTGCCCGGAATGTTCACCGGATCAATTTTGGGAATTGGACGGGCGGCGGGCGAAACCGCGCCGATTCTTCTGACCGTGGCCGCCTTCTATTTGCCGGCTCTGCCGGATTCCATCTTTGATCAAGTGATGGCCTTACCCTATCACCTGTATGTTCTGGCAACCCAACAGCCGGATATTCAAAAAGTGCTGCCCCTGCAGTACGGAACAGCTTTGGTTCTGTTGTTATTAGTGACGATTTTCAATTTATTGGCTATTTTCCTACGGTTGCGATTCAGAAAGAAATTCAAATGGTAGATGGTTTCCCGGCTAAAATCGAAACAATTGATCTGGAAGTATTTTATGGCAGCCAGCAGGCATTGTTCGGAATTAACACGGAAATCCCGGAACATCGGGTTACAGCGCTTATTGGTCCGTCGGGTTGTGGTAAATCCACCTATCTGCGCAGCCTGAATCGAATGAATGACATTATTGAAGGGGTGGAACTGCGGGGCAACGTCCGCATTGACGGGACCGATATTTATGGCAATGGTGTGGATTTGGCGGCGCTTCGCCGCCGGATTGGCATGGTGTTTCAAAAATCAAATCCCTTCCCCAAATCCATCTATGAAAATATTGTATATGGTCCCCGGATCCACGGGGTTAAAAATCGCCCGGCGCTGGACCGGGTGGCGGAGAAGAGCTTGATTGGAGCGGGTTTGTGGGACGAAGTAAAAGATCGCCTGGGGAAAAGCGCCATGGACTTGTCCGGGGGTCAGCAGCAGCGCTTGTGTATCGCCCGGGCCCTGGCAGTGGATCCTGACATCCTGTTGATGGATGAACCGGCATCGGCTCTGGATCCCAAATCAACCGCTCGCATTGAAGACTTGATCGGTGAGTTGCGGAAAAATTACACCATTGTGATTGTTACTCATAATATGCAGCAGGCGGCCCGGGTTAGTGACTATACGGCCTTTTTCTATGAAGGACAAATGATTGAATTTGGCGATACCCAAACCATGTTCACCAATCCCGATAATCCCCAAACCGAAGATTATATTACCGGTCGGTTTGGATAAGCAAAGAGGACGCCTGACATGTCTCGGCATCTTGAGCGAGAAATCGAAAATTTAAAAAAGAAAATCCTGCATGTGAGTGCCCGGGTTGAGGAAAGTCTGCAAGCCGCCATGAAGGCGTTGCGCGAATACAGTGAAGACCTGGCTCGGGCCGTGATTGAGGGTGACGAGGAAATCGACGCCCTGGAAGTGGAAGTGGAAGAAGATTGTCTTAAAATTCTGGCGCTCTACCAACCGGTGGCCATTGACTTACGCTTCATCGTTTCGGTTTTGAAGATCAACAACGATTTGGAGCGCATCGGTGATTTGGCGACGAACATCGCCGAGAGAGTCCGGGCCCTGGTTCCCGAATCCCGGCATGTGGCCATTCCCAATGATATTCCGGAACTGGCACGGCGGTCGCAACAAATGCTGAAACAGAGCCTAGATGCCCTGGTAGCCATGGATGTTGAATTGGCTCAGAAGGTTTGCGCGGCGGATTACGAAGTGGATCGCCTGCATCGTGAAATGTATCGCTATGTTGAGCAAAAAATTATGGCCGATCTCAAACATACACCGGCTTATATCCAGGTTTTAGGAATCTCACGCTATCTTGAACGAATTGCGGATCACGCCACTAACATTGCCGAGGATGTCATCTACATGGTGGACGGTGAAATTACCCGCCACCGTATTCGCACCTGATCAAGTCAAAGAGCTGCATTTTTAAAATAAAGTTCATCACAATATCCAATCCCTGAATAATAAAGTTGGAATAATAACGGCGTCTGCCTCGACGGAGGCGAAGCCGCCCTACCGCGTGCTCGTGCTCGTGCTCGTACTCGTACTCGATTTCCCCCTTAATCCCCTCTCGGGAGGGGAATTGGGTACTGCTATATTTTTCGAAATCCGTCCAATCCGCGCAATCCGCAGCTAAAAAGATCAAACCACAGATTACACAGAGGGCACAGATATAGAGAAACCACAAATTTCACGAATTCACACGAATTAAATAAAAGGGGGAATGGTTAGTTCGGTTGAAAAAAATCACACACTCTAAATCCGCTTCATACGCGCAATCCGCGGCTAAAAAGATCAAACCACAGATTACACAGAGGGCACAGATA
>CAZIWX010000071.1:0-12823 GCA_964543125.1 uncultured Lentisphaeria bacterium
GGAGCAGCCATTTTAGCACAAGGGGGAATCTGATATGAGAAAACCGCGTATTCTCGGCGCCACGTATGAAAATTTTTATCTGTTGCAGGGAGGCCTCACGCCGTTTGGAAAATTTTGCGGCACCCTGGGAACCGTTAATCGGATCGATTTGGGAATCACGGCTTCCCGGGCGACGCTGGAACGCTCCGGCGTCAAACCTGGGGATGTGGATCATGTCATCTTTGCTAATATCATCCAGGCCGGATACGATGCACTCTATTTGCCGCGGCATATCGGGCTTTATTGCGGGATTCCGGAAACAGTCCCGGCGCTGATGGTGCAACGAATCTGCGGCTCCGGATTTGAATCGATCATTGTGGGCGCCGAAAATATCATTTTGGGAAAAGCTGACCTGGTTCTGGCGGGCGGGACCGAAAACATGACGCTGGCGCCCACGTCATCGTTTGGCAATCGCCTGGGATATCGCCTGGGAAGCGTAACCTTTAAAGATATGCTCTGGGAAGGCTTAATGGACCCGGCTTCCGGTTGCACCATGGGCGACACGGCCGAAAATCTTGCTAAACAATATCAAATCACACGCGCAGACGTAGACGATTTCGCCATCCGTTCCCATACGCAGGCTTTTGAGGCCCTTGAGTCAGGACGTTTGCGGGAAGAGCTTGTTTCCATCTCCTCGGGCATCCATGCAAAGGAGGGCTTAACTCCTCGAAAGTATCGGCTGAATCCATCCCGGGCAACTTTGGACCACGACGAAAATATCCGGGCCACGACGCGGGAAAAACTCGCGCAATTAGCGCCAACCTTTGCCAAAGACGGGGTCCAGACCGCCGGGAATTCCAGCGGAATCGTGGATGGCGCCGCGGCCGTGGTCGTGGCTTCCAAAACGAAGGTCGAAGCTCAAAGTTACCAACCCCTGGCGCGAATAGCCGCCTCGGCTTCCGCGGGCGTTTCACCAAGAATCATGGGAATCGGTCCGGCGCCGGCCATTCGTCACATTCTGGAATTGACCGG
Organism: uncultured Lentisphaeria bacterium; assembly: GCA_964543125.1. Classification (GTDB taxonomy): domain Bacteria; phylum Fidelibacterota; class UBA8477; order UBA8477; family UBA8477; genus CAZIWX01. The sequence continues at coordinate 1,012 of CAZIWX010000071.1, forward strand.
CTTAACCCCGGATGATATCGGATTATTCGAAATTAATGAAGCGTTTGGAGCGCAAATCGTGGCCGTGGAACGGGAACTGAAGCTGGACCGGGAAAAACTGAATGTGAACGGCGGCGCGATTGCCATTGGTCATCCCCTGGGGGCGACGGGAACGCGTCTCACCCATACCCTGGCGCTGGAGATGAAAAAACGCCGGGTGCGCTATGGAATCGCTTCGGCCTGCATCGGGGGCGGACAAGGAACGGCCATTCTTTTAGAAAGGGTTGATTCATGATTACCGGATATCAAATGACGGCCCGGGACCTTCCCCTGGAACCGGTTGAATTTGAAACTCCAGCCTTACAGGCGGGGGAAGCACTGGTAAAAATCGCCGGGTGCGGTGTCTGTCATACGGATATCAGCTTCTGGCACCACGGCGTTCCCACCCGGCATGCATTGCCCCTCATTCTGGGACATGAGATTTCCGGAACCGTAATCGCCGGCTCGCCGGCCTGGGTTGGGAAACAGGTCATTGTTCCGGCGGTGTTGCCCTGCGGCCGGTGTGAACTCTGCCACGCCGGACGCAGCAATATCTGCCAGAATCAAAAAATGCCCGGCAACGATTTCCAGGGCGGTTTTGCGTCCCATATAGTGGTTCCGGACCACTATTTGGCTTCCGTGCCGGAGGAATTATTGGTTTCTTATGATTTAGCTGAACTGGCCGTCATTGCGGATGCCGTCTCGACGCCCTACCAGGTCGTAAAAAAGAGCGGACTGAAAGCCGGTGATTTTGCTGTTTTAATCGGCGTGGGTGGCATCGGACTCTATGCCGCCCAAATCGCCACCATGACCGGCGCCGTGGTTCTGGCTCTGGATCTTGACGACCGGAAACTGAAGCAGGTCCGGCAGGCCGGTGTGGAACGGACGCTGAATACCGAAGGAATGGATATTCGCGCCATTAAATCCGAAGTGAAACGCATCGCTAAAGATACGGGCGTTAGCCCCTACCAGTGGAAAATCTATGAATTATCCGGTACCAAAGCCGGTCAGGAACTGGCGTACGCCTTGCTGGGAATTGCCGGCACCCTGTCCATTGTCGGTTTCACGCTGGACAAACTGGAAGTGCGCTTGAGTAACTTAATGGCTTTCGATGCCCGGGTTATCGGAACCTGGGGCTGCAAACCGGAACTGTATTCCCAAGTGCTTGCGGCGGTGGGTGAAGGCCGAATTACAATCAAGCCCTTCGTTGAAAAATATCCTTTAGCCGCTATAAACACCGTATTTGAGACCGCGGTCAAAGGGACAAACCTGAAACGACCGGTCTTAATTCCGGAACCATAAAACGGGGTGAGAAATGGATAATCAAAAGCTTGTTGACCACAATTTAACAACGACGAAATACGACAGTATTCTTTATGAACGCCGGCCTTGTCTCGATAAAACCGGGGAACCGGTGGCGGGATTGTATAATGCCTGGATCATGCTTAACAATCCCCGGCAATACAATTCCTACACAACGCAGGCGGTGAAGGAAATCATTCTTGCTTTCCGGGAGGCCTCCAATGACCGGGCCGTGGTCGCGGTGGTGTTCACGGCGGTGGGTGATAAGGCGTTTTGTACCGGCGGAAACACCAAAGAATACGCGGAATATTATACCGGGCGGCCCCTGGAGTATAAACAGTACATGCGTCTGTTTAACGACATGATTACCAGCATCCTCCACTGCGATAAACCGGTGATTTGCCGGGTGAACGGAATGCGGATCGCCGGGGGACAGGAGATCGGGATGGCCTGTGATTTTTCCATAGCCAGCGATCTGGCGATTTTTGGTCAGGCCGGACCCAAACATGGAAGCGCGCCGGAAGGCGGCAGTACCGATTTTCTCCACTTATTCGTAGGAATAGAACGGGCCCTGCAGAGCTGTACCTTATGCGAAATGTGGTCCGCCTATGAAGCGCTGAATTATGGGCTGATCTCCGCGGCGATACCGGTATTGAAGGTTGACGGCCGCTTTGTTCCCAATCCGAAAGTGATTACGGATCGCTATCTGGACGCCGCGGGGCAGGTGATCTATGGGAAGCAAAAAACGGGTGCGGAGGCCCAAAAAGCGCGCGAAACGCTTGCCGGCGGCGTCATTGATTTAAGTCCGCTGGATCAGGCCGTGAACGAGCTGGCGACGAAAATTTTATATATGCTGCCGGATTGTGTGAATAAAACCCTGAACAGTCTGCGCAAGAAAAAACTGGAACACTGGAATGCCAATGCCCAAACCAACCGGGACTGGCTGGCCCTGAACATGATGACCGAAGCCAAAGCGGGGTTCCGGGCGTTCAACGAAGGACCCAAAGGCAACCGGGAAGTGGATTTCATTTTATTGCGCCGGAAACTGGCCGCCGGTGAACCCTGGAGTGAAGAGCTGGTGGAAGCGATTCTGCCGAAACAGCGGGACTGAATGATGTTACCGAAGATAAAAACGGAGTTTTTCCTGAACGGCGCCGGCCTGAAAATCCGGTTGAACGCGCCCAAGGGCAATGTGCTGGATTCGATCATGCTGGAATCCCTGGCGGCGGCGCTTCAAAAAGCGGGACAAAACCCAGATATAAAATGTATCGTATTTCAGGGAACGGGCAATCATTTCAGCTTCGGCGCCAGTGTTGAGGAACATACGAAAGCGAATGCGCCCCGGATGTTGCGGCAATTTCACGGACTGTTTTATCAGCTCATGGACCTTGCTATCCCGGCCGTGGCCTTGATTTCCGGCCAGTGTCTCGGGGGCGGATTTGAATTAGCCCTGGCCTGCGATTTTCTATTTGCCGATGCAACGGCCGTTTGCGGTCAACCGGAAATTCGCCTGGGCGTTTTCGCGCCGCCGGCTTCCCTGTTGCTACCTTATAGAATCGGGCAACAAAAGGCCGGTCAACTGTTGCTGAGTGGCGATTCGATCCAGGCGGAAACGCTCAAAGCCCTAGACCTTGCCGGTGAGATTTACCCGGATCGGCCAACCATGGAAGCCGCGGTGACGGCCTGGTTGGAAAAGACCTTGATTCCTAAAAGTTCAAGTTCATTGAAACACGCCGTCCGGGCTTCCCGCTGGCAATTGAATCGAATGCTGCGGGAAGGCTTGAAAGAGCTGGAAGAATTGTATATCCATGATCTAATGGAAACCGGCGACGCCAATGAAGGGATTCAGGCCTTTTTAGAACGGCGGAAGCCAAAATGGGGGAATACATGAAAATACAAACGGTTGGTATTATTGGAGCCGGGACCATGGGGTCGGCCCTGGCGCAGAAATTTGCCCGGGAAAATTTGCCGGTGGTACTTATGGACCGGGAAGATCGTTTTCTTAAGCGAGGGCTGGATCTGATCAAAACAACCCTTTCCGAGGGAGCCAAACGGGGACTGTTTTCCGATGAGGCTGTTCAGGCCATCCTGGCGCGGATTTCCACAACGACGGAGATGACCGATTTAGAACATTGCGACCTGGTCATCGAGGCCGTTTTTGAAGATTTAAAGGTCAAACAGGACCTTTTTCGTTCTCTGTCCAAAATCGTACCGCAAGCGGCCATTTTAGCTTCCAACACCTCTTCTTTCAGCATCACCGAATTAAGCCGGGCGGTGCAATATCCGGAACGATTTGTAGGGTTGCACTTCTTCTACCACGCGGCCAAAAACCGGCTCGTGGAGGTGGTAGCCGGTGAAAAAACCGATCCCGGTTTGATTCCCCGGATCAGGGCTTTTATGCAGCGGGTAGGGAAAGATCCCATCACCTGCAAGGATGCCCACGGCTTTGTGGTGAATCGCTTTTTCGTGCCCTGGCTGAATGAAGCCGTCCGCCTTTTAGAAGCGGGAGTCGCCGATCCGGGAAGCATCGATGCGGTGGCCTGTAAAACGTTCGGTTGCGGGATGGGACCCTTTGCCCTGATGAATGCCACCGGCGTACCGATTGCTTATCACGCCGCGCGCACCCTGGAAGGGGCCTTTAGTTCTTTTTATGCACCCGCAGCACTACTGAAATCCCGGACCGAGCAGGGCGAAAACTGGAATCTTCAACCCACGGCAGGTGTGGATAAAACCGGTGCGCAAAAAATATCGGAGCGCCTTCTGGGAGCGGTATTATTGGTTTGCAGTCAACTGCTGGACGAACAGGTTTGTACGGCCGGCGATATTTCCCGCGGCGCCGGGGTCGGTTTGCGTTGGAGTATTACACCGATTACCGCAATGGAAACACTCGGCCGCGAGCGGGTCCGGGAATTGATTCAATCCGTCGTTGAGCCGTACCGGCTGCCAATCCCGCGGTCGGTTTCATTGGAGGTTTGGGAACCGGACTGGGTTCAGTCGGAGATCAGGGGAACGGTTGGGCAAATCACGCTAAACCGGCCGGAAGGATTGAACGCCTTGAATCCGGCTGTGATAGAGCAACTCGAAAATCAGTTTTACCGTCTGAATGAGGATGCCCGGGTTCGAACCATTCTGATTACCGGCAGGGGAAAAGCCTTTGTGGCCGGAGCGGACATCAAATTTTTTGTGGACCATATTCAGCAGGGAACCATTTCCACAATCATTGATTTCACGAAAAAAGGGCAGGCATTATTCCGCCGGATTGCTGAATCGAAAAAGCGAGTGATTGCCCTGGTGAATGGATTGGCCTTAGGCGGCGGTCTGGAGTTGGCGCTGGCGGCGGACCGGATTATCGCCCTGGATTCCGCGCGGATGGCCTTCCCTGAAACGGGTATCGGTATTTATCCCGGCTTGGGCGGCACGTCCCGCCCGGTGAAAAGAATCGGCGTTGGTCTCACAAAATTTCTGGTGCTGACCGGGCAGATGATTTCCGCGCACCAAGCCTATGGGATGGGACTCATTGATGCGAGCGTAGACCGGGACGAATTTGAAGCAATATTGGCTGATCCGGATTCATGGACAGCAGCACGAAAAGAACCGGAGAATTCATGGTCCGGGGTTTCAGAACTGTTTGAAACCCATTCAGTCAAAGCTTTGCTTGCAACGGACTCTTTTCCCGAGGCCGGCCGGAAATGGATAAAAAAACTCCGGTTTAAGGCTCCGCTGGCATTGCGAATCGCTGAGCAGCTCATTGAAGCAGCGGGCGGTCCGGAAGCGGAACTTGGACACCTGGAGGAAATATTCAACACGCAGGATGCGCTGACGGGGTTGCGTTCCGTGTTGTCCGGTGAACGTCCCACATTTGTGGGGGCCTGAATGTTTTCCGGCAAAACGATAGTCGTCACCGGTGGGTGTAAGGGGATTGGGAAAGCGATTGCCGAACGGTTTCATTCTAATGGCGGAAAAATTTTCATCCTGGATATAGAAGCAGATCCCGGTCGAAATAAAGCCCGGATTCAGTATTTTAACGGTGATGTCCGCCAAAACAATGATGTACAAAATTTTATAAAAAAAGTGGTCGCGGACAGCGGGACAATTGATGTTCTGGTCAACAATGCCGGGATTATCCGGGACGGAGCGATTTGGCATTTGGAAGAAGCTGACTTTGACCAGGTGCTGGATGTGAATTTAAAAGGCGCCTGGCTCATGTGCCGCGCGGTGGCGCCGATTATGCGGGAGCACCATTCCGGCCGGATAATCAACATTTCCTCCCGGGCCTGGCTGGGGAATTTTGGCCAAACCAATTATGCCGCTTCCAAGGGCGGCCTGGTGAGTCTCACCCGTGTTCTGGCGCTGGAATTAGCCGGCCGGAAGATCACCGTGAATACGGTGGCTCCGGGGCTTATTGAAACCGAATTAACCCGGAATCTCGGTAAAGCGGTTTATCAGCAACTGTTGAACAAACAACCCGGAAAACAGGCCGGAAAACCTGAAGACATCGCCGCCGCGGTTACTTTTCTGGCTTCGCCGGATGCTCAGTTTATCACGGGGCAATGCCTCTACGTGGACGGTGGCCGAAGCATTGGCGCCGGATAGATCGGTGGCTGGGCAGTGAATACCGCATTTCTGGTTGCCGGATGCCGTTCGCCCATTGGACGAAGTCATCCGGAAAAAGGCGCTTACCGGAACCTCCGGGCCGATGAATTGACGGTTCAGGTCTTACAGGCTTTGCTGGACCGAACCGGGCTTGATCCCGCAAGGGTGGACGATGTCTACCTGGGCTGCGTGGGGCAACATCTGGAGCAGGGGAAAAATTTGGCCCGCTTAATCGTGCTGCTGGCCGGATTACCCGCTAGGATTCCCGGAATTACCCTTAATCGTCTGTGCGGTTCCAGTTTCAGCGCGGTGCAATTTGCCGCCGATGGGATTGCTGCGGGACGTATCTCACTTGCTCTGGCCGGCGGCGTGGAACACATGGGACATGTGCCCATGACAGCAGCTTTGGATTATCATCCCGGTTTGTTTAAAGCCTTCGATTTTCAGTGGACCAATATGGGCTTGACCGCGGAAAAATTAGCCGAAGATTACCATATTTCCCGTGAAGCGCAGGATCGCTTTACCATTCTAAGTAACGAACGCTATTTTGAAGCCTTGCAGGCCGGGTTTTATTCCGCCGAGGTGGTTCCGATCCAAACACCCGAAGGAACGACTACCCGGGATGAACAACCGCGCCAATCGACCCTGGAAGCCCTGGCTAACCTAAAAACACCATTCAAGGGAAATGGCACCGTAACGGCGGCCAACAGTTCCGGAATTGGGGACGGAGCCGGAATGGTCATGCTTGCCTCGGAGGAGCTGCTGCTCAGTAATGACTGGAATCCGCTGGTCCGGATCGTCGATAGTGTAGCCATCGGTTTATCTCCGGATGTAATGGGTCTGGGTCCGGTTCCGGCAATTCAAAAACTATGTCTCCGGAATAACCTGAAATTGGATCAGATTGATTTATTTGAAATCAATGAAGCCTTCGCGGTCCAAATGCTGGCCTGTTTAAACGAACTGGAATTGACGATGGACCGGGTAAACCCGCACGGGGGCGCGGTGGCTTTGGGTCATCCGCTGGGCATGTCCGGCGTTCGAATTATTCTGACTCTGGCCCGCTCCATGAAACAAAACGGCTGTCATTACGGGGTTGCGGCCATGTGTGTCGGACACGGTCAGGGGGTGGCCATGCTGTTGGAGGAGCCCTAGGTGATTAAAGTAACGCTCACGGTCAACGGTTATCGCCAGTCTCTCACGGTTCCGGCTGAAGAAATGCTGGTGGATACGCTGCGGGAACGACTGCGCCTGACGGGAACGAAAAAAGGGTGTGAACAAGCCACCTGCGGCAGTTGTACGGTTCTGGTGGATGGAAAGCCAACGCTGAGTTGTATTACGCCGGCCGTGCGCTGTCAGGGGCTGACCATCGAGACGATTGAAGGCGTTGCCCGGGGGACTAAACTGCATCCCATACAAAAGCACCTGGTTGAAAAAGGCGGACTGCAATGCGGATTCTGTACCCCGGGAATCGTCATGACCGCCAAGGCTTTTCTTGCGGAAAATCCGGCCGCGGACCGGGAAGACATCAAGAGCGCTTTATCCGGAAATCTTTGCCGGTGTACGGGATATAAGAAAATCCTGGATGCCGTGGAAGCAGCAGCGGCGGAGCTGAAATCATGACCGGCCTCATCGGCAAACGCACCCCCTATATTGATGCCGTTGCCAAGGTGACGGGAAAAGCGGAATATGCCGCTGATTGCTTTAAAAATAATCTGGCATACATCGCTTTCCTGCGGAGTCCCCGGGCCCATGCCTTGATCGAAGCGATTGACACCCATGCCGCTCAGAAGCTAAACGGCGTATTATTAATCGTTACCGGAAAAGATTTGCCCATTCCGTTCGGTGTCCTGCCCATCAGCCGGGATGAAACGGCTCTGGCCGTGGGCAAGGTTCGTTACCGGGGAGAACTTGTAGCCGCCGTGGTGGCGGAATCCAAAGCCATTGCCGCCGAAGCCTGTTCCAGGATTTCCGTGTCCTATCAACCCCTCCGGGAATTTTTTAATCCGGTGGATTCACTCGCACCCTGCGAACCGGGCGATCAAATCCATGTCCACGGTAAAAACGGCACCAATATTCATAAAGTGGCTCGGATGAGTTTTAACAAGCCTGAGAAAGCCCTGGCCGAAAGTCCGCTGGTCGTCTCGCGTTCATTCCGGTTTGCCGGTTTGAATCACGGGTTTACCGAACCCATGGCGACCCTGGCGTATGGGGACGCCGAAGAAACCCTGACCGTGGTGAGTGCTACCCAGGTCCCCCATTATTTACAACGGACATTATCCCGGGTGCTGGAACTTCCCCTGCATAAAATCAGGGTCATCAAACCGGCGTTAGGCGGCGGATTCGGCGGGAAAGGAGATCCCTTCCCCCACGAAATTATCGCGGGCTACGCGGCGCTGAAGCTGAATCGTCCGGTGAAAGTCGAGCTGGACCGGGAAGGGGTGTTTATAAATAATCATGGCCGCCATCCCACGGAAATGGAGATTTCGGTGGGCGCCGATCGATCCGGCAAGCTGACGGGCTTAAAAACGGATATTTTAATTGACGGCGGCGCCTACGGCAGCTTTGGCGTGGTTACCGCTTATTATAACGGTGTTCTGCTGCAGGGACCGTATCGCATTGACCCGTTCGGGTTTAAAGCCACCCGGGTTTACACCAATAAGCCGCAATGCGGCGCCATGCGCGGACACGGGGCCGTCAATCCCCGGTATGCCATGGAATGTACGCTGGACATCCTTGCCGAAGAATTGAAAATGGATCCCTGCGATTTGCGGGCAAGGAATTTCCTGCCTGCGGATACCCTGACTCCCGGTCAGTTGCGCATTACCAGCAATGGCGTGGCCGATTGCCTGAAAACCGTGCGGAAGCGCTCCGATTGGGACCGGCGGCACGGACGGTTGCCCCACGGCCGGGGATTGGGAGTCGCCTGCGGATTTTTTATCAGCGGTAGCGCCCTGCCCATTTATTGGACGGAATATCCCCAGACCGTGGTTCACGCCAAGTTGGATTTTGATGGCCGGGTCGTACTCTTCAGCGGCGCCAGCGATATCGGGCAGGGGAGTGATACGCTCCTGGTGCAAATCGGCGCCCATGAACTGGGAATATCCATGGACCGGGTTCAGGTGCATACGGCGGACACGAAACTTTCGCCGGTGGATCTGGGCAGCTACTCCAGCCGGGTTACCTTTATGATGGGGAATGCGGCGCGATCGGCAGTCGTCAAGTTGAGAACGGAGATCATCAAGGGTATCCGGAAGCGGCATCCCGCGGTAAGCGGAGAGTTGCGGTTCAAAGACAACCGGGTGGTTTCCGATGATCAACAATTGAATTTAACCTGGGCTGAGGCCGTGGCTCTGGCGCTGGCCGGACGCGGCTCGATCATGACCAGTGGATATTATATTTCGCCGAAAATGGGTGGTGATTTTAAAGGCGCCGGAGCCGGCTTGAGTCCGGCTTACAGTTTTGGCGCGTTCATCAGTGAAGTGGTTGTGAATCCGCAAACCGGTCAGGTTATTGTAAAAAAAGTCTGGGGCGCCCACGATTGCGGCAAGGCGTTGAATCCCCTGGCCGTGGAAGGTCAGATTGAAGGCAGTATTCACATGGGAGTTGGGCAGGCCCTGTCGGAAGAACTGGTTTATCACCAGGGCCGGATTATGAATCCCACTTTTCTTGATTATAAAATTCCCACTGTTCTGGATACGCCGGAGATGGATGTTTCGATCATTGAATCGGATGACCGTGAAGGACCCTATGGCGCCAAGGAAGCCGGCGAAGGTCCGATTCACCCCGTTATTCCTTCCATCGGGAACGCCGTTTATGATGCGGTGGGTATTCGCTTGTATGATTTACCCCTGACGCCCCCCAAAGTCCTGGCCGCCTTGAAAGAAAAAGTTTCGGCATGAAGTATTTCCTCCCAACCACAGCCGTTGAAGCCCTGAAATTGGCTCAAAACCACCCGGATTACCGGTATTACGCCGGGGGAACGGATTTGCAACTGCGCATCAAACAACGCCTGAGCCGGCCGGAAACCATCATTGATCTGAGCCGGATTGCTGAATTGCGTCAAGTCCAATTTCAGCCCAACGGCGGGCTGAAACTGGGCGCCCTGGTTACCCTGTCCGAACTCACGGCTCACCCGGCGATTCGGGATCAATTCCCGTTGATTTATGAAGCGGCGAAGTCTATTGGTTCACCCGTATTGCGGAAAACGGCCACGCTGGGGGGAAACCTGCTGCTGGCCAACCGCTGTACTTTTTACAATCAATCTCTTGACTGGCGGAATTCGATGGGGTCCTGTCTGCGGGATACAGGCGATATTTGTCAGGTGACCGGGGTTGACGGGAATTGCTACTCCCGGAATGCCTCTGATTTAGCGCCGGCGCTGATTGCCCTGGAAGCCGGGGTGTCCATCAGAGGAAAAAACGGAACCCGCCAAGCGGCCCTGGAGTCGCTCTATCATTCAGATGGAATCCACTATCACCAGAATCTGGCTTGCGGAGATTTGATTACGGAAATCAGGGTTCCCGTTTCGAACGGCGTTCATTTTTATAAGAAATTGCGGGTACGGCAAGCGCTTGACTACAGCTCCCTGACCATTGCCGCCATTTTTCAACCAGCTGATCATTTCCGGGTTTGCGTCAATGGCGTTTCCATGTCGCCGGTATGGCTGGAAGGCTTCCGGGGGGAGATGACGTTTGGCGCGGTGGAACACTTTTTCCGTAAACACTGCCAGACGGTGGATAACGATACACTCCCAAGAGAATACCGGCGTTTGATGATGGTCACCTGGCTGCGGGAGTGGTGGGAATCCGCGGCTGGTTAATCCGTAAAGGGTTCCTCGCTGTTATAGGGGGGGGGTAACGGTGAGTATAAGCGTAGTGCGGGTTTTCGAAGCACATTGCTTTTAATATACACCAATGTTTATTTATTGTTAAAACGTTCATATTTAGCACTTCACCCCGCATTACGTTTATACATTGTTACCCACCGTACTTCTTCATTTTCAGACTTTTCAGCGTTGGCAAGACATACTCTTTTGCAATTTTTGGTCTGTGTGTCAGCCTGTACGAATTGCAAATGTGTATGGCTTTTGCGGTGGCTTTTTATTCATCCAGTTTTATGTCAAATTCATTTGGTTCTATCCAATACTTTTTATAGAAATCTTTGTCTCCTAATACTGCTATATCTTCTGTTGCAAGTCTCAAATGGACTTTCAATTTCTTATCGCCAAACTCAAATTCCTTTACTTTTTCATTTTCAACAAACAAATCTCTGTACCCATCAACTTTAAATTGATATTCGCTTCTACCAGTCCCTTTTGGGTCAATGTACAAAATGTGGTATTCATTTTCTTTTTGTAACCAAAACACGAAGTCAGGCAAGAAGTTTCTTTTTCCGTTGTATGGGTCTATGTATGGAATCCTAACTTTTTTATCAAGTGAATGGTCTATTTTACTGAATTTCCACCAGTCAAATTGTGAAAAGAAATTATCATCTTCTTTCAGATGTTTTTCCAAAGCATTCACAAATTCAATTTCGCTTGGTGTATCAATAATGTGTTTCATCCATTTAATGCGGTCTTTGCCCGAAATCACAGTTGGGAAATAATAATGGTTTAATAATTTCTTGATATTTATTTCTTCATTTCTGTGTGTAAAAGTCTCTGTTCCTGAACTGGCTTCATCTTTTAATTTCTCAATCTGTTCAGTATATACATCAATATCAATTTCACTGTTTGCAAGTGCCTGCTTTAACTCGCTTTTTACTTGCTCTTTATCAACAGGATTTTTGGCTTTTTTGATTTTATTCTTTAATTCAGCAAGGCGTTTAAACTCAATAGATGTTTCACTTCCTGTTTTTGATGTTGTTACGCTTATTTTATTGTAATGAATAATTTCTTCTT
>CAZIWX010000072.1:0-12690 GCA_964543125.1 uncultured Lentisphaeria bacterium
CTCCATTGGAGAAAACCACTTCGAAAATATTCAGTCCCGTTGGTTGAACAGTTACATCAAGCAAGGCCGGCAATAGCGGCTTGCATTCAAATTAGCTGCCAGCTAAATTCGCACAACGATTGTTAAAACAGGATTAAAGGAGGCCGCATGGCTGTTGATTTCAACGATCCCAAAAGCCGTCTGGATTACCTGGGTGAAAAATTGGACGATCTGATGGACGGAATCAATGTCAACTATGGTGAAGTTTTGATGGACGAATTGGTGCGGCGTCTGGAGCAGACCGTGAGTGATTTCAACGACGAAGTCAAAGTGCTCATCAACAGTCTGAAAGCCAACAAACCGGTGGAAGAAGAAGTTGTTGAAGCCGCTGGCGAAGGTGGTGAACCGATTGAAGGGGGTGAATTAACCGAGTTTGAACGGCGTTTGGAAGAACTGGAAAAGAGCCGCGGATGATCCCGGATTAATTAGGGTTGAATTAAAAATTTGCCTCGCTTGCAGCGGGGCTTTTTTACGTCAAACAATGGTTCAATTATGTAAAACCAGCCGAATCGGGAAATGGTCTGAAGCTGTATCCATAACCGCCGGGTGGGGAAAAAGCGCTTGTAAACCCGACCAATCGGGTGACGCAAAAATATAATCCAGAGTGTGGTCTGGTTTGGGCGCCGGGTAGGTGCGCACTGAATCGTAGCCTAAAAAAGCGTAAGTGTCCGGGATGCGGTGAGTCAAAATCCGATAGGCAGTGCTTTTGCGGCTAAAATTGAAATCTCCCATGAGGAGTATTGGATACCGATCCTGAAAATGGACCAACAGCGAATCGATGAACCGCACCTGGTAATGCCGCTCCGATTCAATCAGCCCCAAATGCGTGCCAAAAACCTGGACTGTATCCGCGTCATAGGTAACTACCGCCCGGAAAACCGATCGGCCTTCCCGGCCAATGGAATCTGAAATATCCCACACTTGCAGCGGCTGTGCGATTTTCCAGCGCGACAATAACGCGTTGCCATATTCACCACCATCAAAATCAATGGAACGTGCAAAATACCCATTCAGCTTGGTCAGATGCGTCAGGACATCAACCTCCCGCAAATCTTCGGAGCGCTTTGTGCCCATATCGACTTCATTCAGGACGACAATATCCGGTCGAAAATCGTTGATGACTTCCGCGACACGCTCCAGGCGCAGGAGGCGATCCATTCCCAAGCCATGACGAATATTGTAGGTCATGACGCGTAGTGTGTGCCGGGGGGCGTTGGGGTTGGGCAATAACCACCAGGCCAGAACCGCGAAGATGAGAAAATTAATCAGATGTTTCCAACGCTTGGCAGGATTTCCAAAAGTACTCTTAACAAATTCGTGGATCATGTTTAGAGAAAAATCGGAATTCTGGTTGAAGAAGGCAAGGTGAAACCATGCCAAGCGGTTTTATGCCAGCTCAAAAACCACGTCTGGGGGGTGCGCCCAAGCACCCTTGGACCAGACCTGACCGGGGGAACAAATTGAATGCCGAATCCACTTTAAAAAGCCAGAACTGCGGAGCGGGCTCGGGAATAAAACAGCCTGCCCGAATCGGGGTAGGGATTGAGCCTGGTCTAATTAAAGTAAAGCCAGTAAGCGTAGGGTTGATTCCAATAAAAAATAAAATACCACTGCCCAGGCGGCGCCGTGCAACCATCCGGCGGCCACATCCAACATATAGTGCGCACCACAGTACATCCGTGAATAGCCCACCAGCAGCGTTAGTGGCACAAAAAACAAGAGTAAAAACGGAAAATAGAGCCCTACCGCGGTCGTCACCGCCGCCGTATTGGTGGCATGATTGGAGGGAAACGATTTCCGGCCGCTGTTCATGATACCCAGGGGGGTAATTTCCTCAATCGTCTTGGCCGGGCGTTCGCGATCCGTGTGTTTTTTGATCAACTTGGAGTTGATGGAATCGGACACCCCCCCCGCGGCCGTACCGATTACCATAACGGCCAAACCATTGCGCCAGTCCACATAAATCAAAATCGCAAAAAATAAAATGACTGCCCAGATCCACCGATAGGGATTGGATATGGCGGTCATGACGGGGTTAAGGAAAGGGCGTCGTCCGGATCCCGCGATCCACCGTGCGAAACGATCTTCCAGCAGATTAATTGGGATTTTAGCCATCCATGAAAAATTGAAATTCATCAGCCGAAATCCTAATCAAACTTCTCCTGCCAGCAAATCCAACCTGACTGATGAAAATCGTCAATCCGGTATTATCTTTGCCGTCCGATAATACGGATATTAACGCGATAAGGAGTTCCCATGGCGGCTTTAGAAAATGTGTTACAAGAATTAAAGAAAATCAGCATTTTGCGTGGAACGGAAGCGCTGTTGAGCTGGGATCAGGAAACCTATATGCCGGAAGGCGCCGGAGCTGCTCGATCCGATCAAATTGCCTACATCTCCACCCTCCTGCATAACACTCTGGTTGGGGATGTGATGACCAATAATCTCGGTGAATTGGTGGAACTGGAAACCGGCCATATTCGTGGCGAGTCACTTCCCGCGCGGGAACGGCGCCGCATTAAAGAAATCTGGCGCGATTACCATCATGCCGCTGCTTTACCCTCCGAGTTTGTGGAAGAAGTCTCCAAGCACGCCTCTCAAAGTCAGCAGTTGTGGGTGAAGGCGCGCAAAGCCAATGATTTTGAGATGTTTCGGCCATTCCTGGAAAAGACCCTGGAATACAAACACCGGGAAATCGCTTATCTCGGCGAATTAGACACTCCCTACGATACCCTGCTGGATGAATTCGAACCTCACATGACCTCTGCCAAAATCACGAGCCTGTTCGACGAAATTCGGGCCCGGCTGGTGCCACTGATTCAGAACATCCAGTCGGTGAAAGACCGGGTTGACAACAGCGTCCTGAAAAAATCTTATCCGGTGAATCAACAGTGGGATTTCGGGATGGAAATGCTAAAGACCATGGGCTTTGATCTGGCGCATGGACGCCAGGACAAATCAGCTCATCCATTCACCACCTCGACTCATCCCACTGATGTACGGGTCACCACCCGATTGTTCGAGAGTGATCTGAAATCAGCGCTGCTGAGCACGCTGCACGAGGGTGGCCACGGACTGTACGAACAGGGTTTGCCAATAGAGGAAGCCGCCAATCCCTTTGGTGAAGCCATCTCCCTGGGTATTCACGAAAGCCAGTCCCGGCTATGGGAAAACCTGGTGGGGCTGAATCGTCATTTCTGGATCTTTGCCTATCCGAAATTACAGGGATTTTTTCCGGAACAACTCAAGGGCGTAGCTGAAGACACTTTCTATAAAGCCATGAATCGGGTGCAGCCCAGTTTGATTCGGGTGGAAGCCGAT
This sequence comes from uncultured Lentisphaeria bacterium, assembly GCA_964543125.1. Lineage (GTDB taxonomy): Bacteria > Fidelibacterota > UBA8477 > UBA8477 > UBA8477 > CAZIWX01. The sequence goes on from CAZIWX010000072.1 coordinate 3,361, forward strand.
GAAGCCACCTACAATCTCCACATCATGGTGCGCTACGAGATCGAAAAACTGCTGATCAACGAGAATTACCCGGTGGCGAAACTGCCGGAATTGTGGAATGACAAAATGGAAAAATATCTGGGAATCAGGCCGGATAATGACGCCAACGGCGTGTTGCAGGATGTGCACTGGTCATTTGGCGCCATCGGCTATTTCCCAACCTACACCCTGGGGAATTTATATAGCGTCATGTGGTACAATCAGGCGCAATCCGAGATCAATGGATTGGATAGCGAGCTGGCGGTGGGTAATCTGGCGCCGTTACGGGATTGGTTGCGAGCGAAAATTCATCGTCATGGCCGCAGTAAGACCGCCGGTGAACTGGTGCGGGAGGTGACCGGACAGGAATTGTCCGCCAAGCCCTTTCTGGATTATCTGGAACGGAAATATAAAGGCATTTACGAACTTTAAATGAATTTCAACGTCTAGCAGAGAAGAGACAAACGATGTACAAAGTGGTTTTATTACGGCACGGTGAGAGCGTCTGGAACATGGAAAACCGGTTCACGGGTTGGACCGATGTGGATTTGTCGGAAAAAGGTCTGGCGGAAGCCCATGCAGCCGGTCAGGTACTGAAGCGGGAGGGCTTTATCTTCGATGCGGCGTTTACCTCGGTGCTGAAGCGGGCGATCCGGACGCTGTGGATTATGCTGGATGAGATGGATCTGATGTGGATTCCGGTGCGGCGCAACTGGCGGTTGAACGAAAGGCATTATGGTGCACTTCAAGGATTGAACAAGGCTAAAACCGCCCGAAAATTCGGTAATGAACAAGTATTGATCTGGCGCCGCTCCTACGCTACGCCGCCACCGGCGTTGGAAAAAGACGACGAACGCTGGCCGGGGCATGACTCCCGTTATGCGAATCTTTCCGAGATGGAAACACCGCTTACCGAATGCCTGCGGGACACGGTTGCCCGGTTTTTACCCTACTGGCATGACACGATTGCGCCGGCCGTCAAGAGCGGCAAACGCGTGGTCATCGTGGCCCACGGCAACTCGCTGCGGGCACTGGTGAAGTATCTCGAAAATGTCTCGGAAGAAGCGATCGTAAAGCTCAACATCCCCACGGGAATGCCACTGGTGTATGAACTGGATAAAAACCTAAAACCAATAAAATCCTATTATTTAGGTGATGAAGAGCAGGTGAAATCCGCCCTGCAAGCCGTGGCGAACCAGGGGAAGGCAAAGTAGACAAGTTTGTATTTGATAACGGCTTGCGGATAACCGGCACGAGTACGCTTTAAAAAACTTCAAAATTGCAAGGAACCAGACGCGTTCTCCCGTGCGTGTTAAACCGCTTGTTGGACCACGATTAAGAACTGTACCGGACTAGAGTTTATCATAATCCGACGGAGCAGCATCCGGTATTTTAGATAATGCTTTTTTGAATTTCTTTTTATCTGCTCTATTTGCCCTCATTTTTAAATAATCCAGAGTTGCAAATGCAGACATCTTTTCTGAAACCGCGCTGGTGATGAATTGATTAATTGAAATACCTTCTTCTCTGGAAAAATCTTTTATTTTCTGAGAGTGGTGACTTAACTGGGTCTGGAAGGGACCTTAATAAGTTATGTAACAGCGAGTTATCTTTCTGTCATGAGAAGAATGAAAAAAATCACCGCGCACCCTGGCGGCCAGGGTCATTCTAAATAATCGACTCTCGAAATCGGGGTCAATTCAATTTCCCGGCGATAAACGCGGTAGTCCAGGCGGCCTGGAAATTAAAGCCACCCGTAATACCGTCAATATCCATGACTTCACCGGCAAAATAGAGGTTTTCACAGGCCGTGCTTTGCATCGTATTCAAATCGATACTTTCCAGACTGACGCCGCCACACGTCACAAACTCCTCTTTAAAGGTTGTTTGACCTTGCATGGAATAAACATCATTGGTTAAGACGCTTACCAGTTTATTCAGTTGCTTTGCCCCCAGGCCGCCCCATGCTTTCCGCGCCGGCAAATCCTTTTTTCCAATGAGATACAGCCACAATCTTTCCGGTAAAGCGTAGGGCCGGACGTTGGATAAATATTTACGGGAATGTTCCCGGATAATGAATTTTAACTGCTCCCTAACCAGGGCCTGGTTGGGCTCGTGCACCCAGTTTACCCGTACCTGGCATTTATAGCCGTTTTCACTCAATATACGCGCGCCAAAAGCGGATAATTTCAGGATCGCGGGTCCGCTCAGGCCCCAATGCGTGATGAGTACGGGTCCCTCGGATTTGAGCCGGGTTCCCGGGATGCCGACCCAGGTATTTTCCACCGTGATTCCCTTCAAATTCCGAATTGACTCATTCGGCATATTAAAGGTAAATAACGAAGGCACCGGCGCTTCGATTTTATGCCCCAGTTTTTCAAGCCACGCTAATCCTTCGCGCCGGGGAGAACCACCGGTTGCGGCAATGACCTTGTCAAAGGTCCGGGGAAGCCCGGTGGGCCCGGTAAAGATCAGTTTCAACTTGCCATCCACGGAATTAAGCGATTTAATATCCCGGCCCGTTTCAATCCTGATCCCCAATCTTTTAGCTTCCCTCAAAAAGCAATCAATGATGCTTTGGGAGCTTTGGGATACGGGAAAAACGCGCTGATCAGCCTGAATGATCAAGGGCACGCCGCGGGATTCAAACCACCGCCTGGCATGTTGGGTGTTAAAGCTTCGGAAGGCTTTTCTTAAGGCTTTTCCGCCGCGGGGATAAGCCTCGGTAAGTTCCTTTAGGGATGTACAACCGTTGGTGACATTGCACCTGCCGTTACCGGAGATTTTTACCTTGACCAGGAGATTATTGGATTTTTCAAAAATGACAACCCACGCTTCCGGATAATTTTCCTTGACGGTAATTGCCGCGAAGAACCCGGCCGCGCCCCCGCCAATAATTGCAATTTTCATTTTAATCCGTCCCCCATCAGGAGTGCTTTAGCGGCGGGAAGATTTTATCGTCCACGTATGTTTCCTTAGCCATTCGACGGCGCCGGCGGTATTTTGCCAAACGGGTTGAGCAACAACGGCGTAATACCTGGCTTCATTTTCATCACCGATTCCATACGTATCCGGGATTTTGTCCATCAGTTTGCCAGAGAGTATTTTGGGCGCGACAAAGGGATTATATTTCAGGGCGGCTTTTAGATAGTTATTTGTTTTATCGGTTTCACCCTTGGTCTGGAATTCAAACAGGGCACGATTAAACAGTGGAAAGGCTGTACTATCATCTTTGTATTGAGCGGCATATTTGCGAAATTTCTTAGTCTCACCCAGTTGAATCAGATAGAGCATCAGTAGATCTCGCATGCCCTGATTGTCGTTGGGATTGAGTTCGAGCATCTCTTCCATCACCTTGACGCTTGCTTCGGTTTTCCCTAATGCATACAAAATTTCCGAATAATTTGCCAGGCAACGCATGTAAGCCCGTGTCTCCTGAATACCCCAGAAATACCCCTTGTTCTCCTCCAGGTATTTTCCGCCGAACAACCGTCTGCCAATCTCAATTCCGGCTTTAAAAAATATCAGGGAAATTGGAGCCGCTTTTTCCCGCAGGCCCAGATATTCGTGAGCCTCGATACAATCAGGATCCATTTGGAGGGTCATCTCAATATTCTTTTTGGCTTTGGCTGGGGGGAGATCGTAGGCATCAAACACCAAATCTTGCGCTATTTCAGCTGGCGATAATTCCTCGTCCGGCAGGACTGGAATCTCCTGCCCCATGATATTATCCATAAAAGCCTGAACATCTTCCTCGGTCTTAAAATCCTGTTTGGCAAGCAACCGGTGAAGGTCGCGCATCATTTTATCCTGTTTTTTCACGGTTTTTCTCCTTTGTTCGGAATGCTGGAGCTGGCACCCTCACGGAATCAACAGAAATTCACGGATCGTGGATTCCGTTGGATCATTGTCAAGATAAGGATAAATTTTACTTCATTCCAACCACCAATTCTGACAATTATTGCCTAAAAGTATCGGGCCTCGCGCTGAACCATCCGGCAGCTAGTCCGTAGCTGGACCGGTTTAGCTAATCAGAATGGAATGGACCGTATAAAGCGGTCGTCACCACACCCCGAGAATCACACTCGCCGCGATAATTACCGCCGCCTGCCAGCTCGCTTTAATGCGAAACAGCTTCACCGGCAAGCCGGTGAAGAAGAGATCGGCAGTGGTGACGCCGGCCATAAAGCCCGGCCATGCTCGGAAAGCGGCGTCAGCGCCGGTAGCCAAAGTGTGAGTCCGGGTATAATGGATAAAATATATTAAGCGCCTAGCCCGGTGGAATCCGCGCCGGGAATGTGTATATCATGGCTGGCGCCGGGTTTTTCAGCGCCACCGGTGAAACATTCATCCGGGCCGTCCGGGGTTTTATAAAAAAGACCGCAACCCACCCTGCAGCAATGACATAATAAACCATCGAGGCTACCCGTAAGGTTCACAGGTTGTTTTGGACATTCTCCATTGAAAGCACTCAATTGTTTGATCAGGAGCGGCTTAAAAACAGCCGGAAAAATCTATAAGTCATGTAAATACATGTGGTTTGTTTGGATAGTGTTTGTCAAGCCGGGATTTACAAAGAGGCAATCGAATTTTAACTTCATCCCTTTAGTGATGTAAATTCCGCTAACTACCGGTGGTGTAAACGATATGCTAAATAAGACCGGGAAAGTCAGGTTTTCCTGGGGGGAAACCGGCCGTAAAAGCCAAGACCCTTGTAAAAACAAAAGCTTTGGTCATTATTGTGGGCGTTTGTGGATAAGCTGTTGATAATTCAACCGGCTCAACTTTTTAAATCCTCAGTGAGCGCTACCCGCTGATCGTCCGTCAATTCCTCTTCCAGGGCGAGTCCCGGGAAATCGCTGCCCATGGCTACCGGGGTTTTGCCCTGCACATCAAACCTTATATATTGTACTGCTGACAATTGGCCGGTATCCATTTGGCGAGTATCAAATTTCGCGTAAGCCCGCGTCCCATCCTCCAGCTTAGCATAGAGATGGCGGGGTAAATCCAACCACTGGCGTAATTTCGCATCCCGCTCAGCCGGATCGTCAATTTCGATAAGCAGCGTGCAGCCCAATTCACCATCGCCACCCAGGATTTCATTATAGGTTTCGATCTCATGCTCAATGTCGGTTTCCCGCACGATTTTCTCTATTCGAAGCATTTCCTGGATCTGGTAGCGTATAGTGTCCCGATTTTCAAATAAAAAAGTGAGGTCGCCGCCGAGGTAAATCCGCCGCCGATCTTTGGCGGCCAGCACATTGAGGCGAATTTCGTCGCGCTGATCGGTATACGTCATATAATCCAGAATTTCATTGCGATCAATGGGTTGCATGCGTTGCTTTCCTTTTCTATTTATAGCTTAATCCCGGTCAAGGGTGTTAATTCGTTGGGGTTTGTCAGCGGTGTTGGAAATCCGTCGGCCCGATAAGCCCGGGCCAAAATCGACATGGGATGCAGGGGTTTCACGCCGGCGTGCTGCTGAAACTGGATTGCCGCCAGAGGACAATCGGTGGACCAAACTTCGGCCTCTGCGCTTTGCATGCCGTCAAAAGCTTTTTGCCCCACCTTTCGGGATGCTTCAAAGCTTTCCACTTTAAGAGCATACGTCCCGTCGTGTCCACAGCATTCCATAGTGGTTTTAATGTGCAGATTGGGAATTTTCCGCATGAGATCGCGCCCTTTGAAACCAACTGCCTGAGCCCGCAGGTGACAGGGAACATGGTAGGCAAGTTTTTCACCCGGTGTACTTTGGAAGTCGGTTTTGAAGCGTTCCTGATCACGAATTGACCACAGAAATTCGGAGGGATCTTTTACTGCGGCGGCCAATTTCTCAGCTCGTTGTTTATCTTCACCGGATAATAATTCGGGATACTCCCGCCGCAGCAGCATGGCGCACGTGGGATTAATCACCAGCACCTTGGCGCCCTGTTCCACAAAGGGCAGTAAAATGTCGATATTTTTCAGGGCGTGCTGTTTCAACTGCTGGTAATCGCCCTGCTCCCAGGCGGGCATGCCGCAGCAAACCAATCCTTCCACGCAAGCAGTGTCCACACCGTTATGCTCCATAACTTCCAGGGTGTCCACACCGATATTGGGTTCGTTATTCTGCACATAGCAGGTCTGAAAAAGTACGGTTTCGGCACCGGGGTTTTCCTGGACCCTACCATTTTTACGGGCCCATTTTTCGAAGGTGGCGGGGGCAAAACGGGGCAAGAGTTTGTCCCGGTGAAGCCCCACGGTTTTTTCCATGAACCAGCGGACCAGCCCCATCCGGTTGGCCCCGTTGACCAGGCCCAATGACATGCGCGCCAATTTCGCGGCCCCATCGGGATTCCCCAGTATACGATCACGCAAAGTCTTGCGTTTATCAAGGGTTCTCACCGCCGTGTAACGGTGAACCAGTTTGGGAAAATCCAGCTGGAATTTGTGCCCGTCCCGGGGCGTGTAAGGACATTGAACTTCGCACAATTTGCACTGAAAGCAGGATTCCAGGATCTCATCGGTTTCGCTGGCGGTAATTTGCCGTACATCCCCATCATACTTGTTGTCCAGCAAATCAAACAAAGCGGGAAAGGTGTCACAGTATTTAAAACACATGCGGCAGCTATGACAAATCTCGAATGCGCGTTCTATCTCCCGATGCAGCCGGGCCGGATCCCAATATTTGGCCTCGGTGGGATCGTAGCTCAACCCATCACTCGGTTGGAATGAAATATTCTGGGTTTCATTCATATCTGTTCCCTTTGACGCGTGGCCTCGTGTATAATACCTGTTTTAGCTCCGTGTTCATGCTAAGTGATTTCTGGCTGTCACCTCCGGCCGCCTCCGGATCTAAGGCCAGCCGGAATTTTTCTGTTACCAAATTATAATTCTCCATGCTTTTTTCGATCAGGCTTCACTTCATAACGATTTGGCTGGCAGGCTCGGAAAAGACGCGGGGAACGGACCATTGTTTTCCTAGTCAAAAACGGCCGCCAGTGTGATCAAAATGCATTCACGGCTTTGCAACCGGCATTATCATCGGAAAACAGATTAATCTAGGGTGTTCAGCAAGCTCTGGAACCGGCCGGCATGGGATTTTTCCGCTTTGGCCAGTGTCTCAAACCAGTCAGCGATTTCACTGAAACCCTCGGTCCGAGCCGTTTTTGCCATACCCGGGTACATATCCGTATATTCGTGGGTTTCGCCGGCGACGGCTGCCCGGAGATTATCCACGGTATCGCCAATAGGGAGACCGGTGGCCGGGTCGCCAACGGCTTTGAGATAGTCCAAATGTCCGTGAGCATGGCCGGTTTCACCTTCAGCGGTTTCCCTGAAATTGGAAGCAATCTCTGGATAGCCTTCCACATCGGCTACTTTACCGAAATAGAGATAGCGGCGATTGGCCTGACTCTCGCCGGCAAAAGCGGCTTTAAGATTCGCGTGTGTTTTTGTGCCTTTTAAATTCGCCATGTTGTTCCTCCTTATAAGTTTTCGAGACTAAATGCACAAGCTCTTTTCATGCCCGGAAGTCAGGTTGGGCAATGTTTCGTTTTCCCAACTATCTTAGAATGATTCTAAAATAATTGCAACGACATTTACCCCTGTTCTCGTTTTCCGCGGATGAGCATGGAAACACTTTCAATGGTGATGTCTTCCGGCAGGTTGAAGTGGAGGTCCACCTGATTCGGATCAATATTATAAAGTTTGCCGCTGGATTCGTCTAAAAAAATGAAAATGGGCCGATGTGTTGGCGTCGTATAGAATTTTAATGGAATGGTCAAACCGGATGGCCTGAAGTAAACCGGCTGTTTCCAGAGCATGCACCGTATTGTGAACCGTACCGAGGCTGATGCCAGGATAGCGCTTGTCCACCCAGGTTTTGATTTCCCCTGCCGTGGAATGATTAGCCTGATTCAATACATACTGACTAGTGGCCATGTGCTGCGAAGTAGGACGCAGTCCTGCTTGTTGCAATTCTGAACGAATAAGAGCGGGTGTCGGGTGCCGTCGTTGGGTTTCTTGCGACATCGGGGCCTTTTTCATACTATCTTAAGATAATGCGGAAAGTTATTATCTCAATAAATTCAGGGTGGTCACGAATTCCCATGCTATCGAGGTCACACTGAAAAACGCAAACCAGCTTAGAACTTCACACCGCTTGAACCAATTCGGTCTGCTGGCGAGTCTCCTGATTCTGGTGGAGATTAGCTGTGTCCCGGCGCCGGCGCCGATACAGCCGCCCCAACACCGGTTTGAATCGGCTATCCAAAAATTTGAGCAAATGGATCGGGGTAATCCCCTGACACCGGGTGTGATTCTGTTTCTAGGCAGCAGTTCTATCCATGGCTGGCACACCCTGGAGGATGATTTTTCCCGGTATCGCGTGATCAATCGGGGTTTTGGCGGGTCGGAGCTTGCGGATGTACTGTATTTCTTTGACCGGGTGGTGGCGCCCTATCACCCACGGCAGATTTTGCTCTACGAGGGGGATAACGATATAGCCGGAGGAAAAACACCGGAAAAGATCTTGGCTGACTTTATCACTTTTGTGGACCGGGTGCGTCGGAAATTACCCCGGACACCCATTGTGTTTATCTCCATCAAACCCAGCGCGTCACGAAAACATTTCATCAGCGCCATGGCGGAGGCGAATCAACTCATCCGGCAGTATTGCGGCAAACAGCCCGGCCTCACGTATGTGGATGTCTTTCACCCCATGCTGGATCAACAGGCGTATCCCCGGGCTGATATTTTTGGCGCCGACAGCCTACACCTGAATGCCGCCGGATATGATTTATGGCAATCCATCATTGAACCTTTTCTGCTCCCGGAGCAGCCTTGATCACACATGGTTGAAGTCACTCTGCCCCGCTACGCCGACCTGGTTTTTCCTATTAATCTGGGTCAATCGTTTGCCTTCGCGATTCCCCGGGAACTTCAACCGGCGATCCAGTTGGGACAACGGGTCATTGCACCGTTCGGCCGCCGCAAACAGCAGGGCATGGTGGTGGGCTTTCGTACTGCTGTAGAGGCTGAATTGCTGGATAAAATCCGGCCGCTGGAGCGCATCGTGGACCCGGTGCCTATTTTCACTGAACCCCTTTTGGACCTGCTCAAATGGATGTCCAACTATTACCTCACGCCTTTGGGTAAGGTGATTCAAACCGCGATCCCATCGGATGCCCGGCTGAAAAAGGATGTCGTGATTACCTGGCTGAATCCGACTCCGGCCAATCCTGAAAATCCGGTTGAAGTGTATTTGCAGGATAAAACCCCTGTCAAACTATCCACGGTTAAATCTCGCTTCTGCCCCCCCCCCCCCCCCCC
>CAZIWX010000073.1:0-12611 GCA_964543125.1 uncultured Lentisphaeria bacterium
CGGAAAATCGTCCCCTTTCCCGGCGCGGTTTGAACGGTAATTTTACCACCATGGTATTCCTCAACAATGCGTTGCGTGAGACTTAACCCCAATCCCCAACCGCGTTTTTTTGATGACCAGCCTGGACGAAAAACATTCTTTCGATCACGAGCGGCAATTCCCCGTCCATTATCTTCTACTTCAATAATGGCATAATCTGAATGGGAAGTTACCCGGATCAGAATCTGTCCATCTGGTTTATCATTTGCATCAATGGCATTCTTAAGGAGGTTTTCCAAAGCCCACTCAAACAACTCCCAATTGGCCATGATCAAAGGATTCTCTTTATTTTCCACGTTGATACTGATTTTCTTGTTCCAGTGGGGAATCCTACGACGCACATACTGCACAACCGGCTGGATCAAATCTTTGCTGGGCAAGGGAATCAGTGTAACGCCGGAGCCGATCTTTGAAAATCGTTGCGCTACCTGGTTCAAACGTTGCAAATCAGTCTCCATGTCGGCCAGGACTTCCTGGTCAGCTTGACCGTGGAACCGTTCTTTAAGCAATTCCAACCAACCCATAAGTGAACTTAGGGGCGTCCCCAACTGATGGGCTGTCTCTTTGGCCATGCCCACCCAGATTCCTTTCCGCTCTGAGTTGCGGATAAATTGAAAACCCGTGAATCCTATAAGAATAAACAGTGTAACTACCGCGATTTCCACATACGGCAACCAGCGTAATTGGCGAATAAGGTCGGAATCTCCATAGTGAATAAACATGACGGCGGTACCCATGTACTGAATCGGAATCGCTTCATTTTCCAAATCCATTTCCTGGATCAAATCGGTGAGAAGTTCAGCCTTGTCTGAATCGGAGAGGTCTTTGGGAAGATCAATATTTTCATGAGCATAAATGCCTTTTTGAGGCTCAACTGAGATAATCACCGGAAATGAAATGTGATTGATGATTTCGGTGAATACAAAATTCAGATCCTGATTATCCGAGGACAGGGCATTCGCAACCAGTTGAGCATTATAAGTGAGAAATCGCCGGCTGTCGTCACGCAGTTTGTCCACCAGATGATTAGTGTAGAGCAGTACGCCACCAACAATGATAATCGCGGTAAGAAATAAGAATATCTTAATGTTAGTGGATGAACGCAGTGGGCGAATAGCCATGAATCAACTTTTCTCCATTTTAATTTTCAGTGGTTATGCTCCTTAGTTGAATTTAATCGGAAATGCTCTGGCTTGGGGATTTAAGTTTTAGAAATATCCCAATTGTTGCATCAATGTATTGATCTGCGGTGTCAGGTTGCGTTGCTCTTCTAACAAGTTATCCGCGAGGGTCTTCAATTCTCTGTACTTCTCCCTACCACTTTGGGCATTGGATACATCCACTTCCTTGTCCGGGTCTTCATTCAAATTATAATAGTGATACACTCCGGTTGTATAACCGATGATTTTCCGGCTCTTATTCAGGATAGCCACCTGGGAATGCCGGAATGGATCACCGGCGTGTTGATCGATTGCATCCAGGCCTTCTAAAATTTCCACGGGAGTTGAGAGGACCGCTTGAGCTGTTGCCGGCGAATGGTCATCCCAGTTTTTGAGAAAACCATCTCCGCGCTCCAGTGAGTTTTTCAGCAGCGGAAACAGGTGTTGATGCTGAATCAAACCGATATGGCGCCGGGGGCTGGATTGCCCGGGCGTTTTCCATAGTAAGGGCACATGGATGAGGGGTTGGTGCAGATTGAACAGATGATGAATATAAGCTTGCTCTCCCAACATCTCACCATGGTCAGCCGTGATAATAATGTGGCCGTTCTCCAGCACATGCTGAAACCAGGATAGCCTGAATAAGGTTTGCAGCGCATCATTGAGATCATCCAGTTCAGCCCGGTAAAGGTTTTGCAAGAGTGATTGTTCTGCCGTGGTGAGTTTTCGGCCTTCAGTATAAAAATAGCGCCAGTCTTTATTGTAGCACTGAACACGTGTCCATACTTCGTCGCTGTAAAAACCAACCTGCCTGGATCTTGCCCGGTCTGTCGGGGCATACGGCGTGTGCGGACCGATGAGTTGTAGAAAGAGAAAAACAGGTTTATTTGCTGATTGAGAGAGCTTCTTGTTCAAAAGTTCGATCGCTTTTGCAATCACTTCCGTCGAATTTAAAATGATTTCATCAAATCGGAGAAATTTTACTGCATTTGACAACCGCCGTGGATTTTTCCACACTTCAAAGAAAGATCTAAAATCTTTGTTCAGGTTCGTGATGGGACCCAGCAGTGGATTAGATGAAATTCCTACTGTCTGATACCCGATTTTATCAAGAAATCCAGCCAGCGTCGGATGCTGGTTCCCCAACCATAGTTGCCCTTCAACAACACCATGTTCGTGCGGAGTTAATCCTGTAAACATGGATGCATGGGCCGGCGGTGTCCAGGGTGAAGGAGTATAGGCGTTTAGGAAAGTATGGGCCCTTTTAGCAAATTTCTGGAAAAATGGCCACCGCCAATCACCGTCAGCATTAACCAGGTAATCAAATCGGGTCGCATCTAATGAGATGAAGAGGATGGGGGGGCGCATTACTATCGTATCGGACTAATCCACCTTTATTAAAAACGATTTAATGGGAACGAGTAAACTCGAGCAAGTCAATCCCAACCTTTTCATGCCACCAGTCGCCGATTTCCCTAATCGACCCGAACCAGGCACCCATGTCTTGCAATAACTTTAGGGTTGCCCGGTATGCATCCCAATAACAGGGCAAATTGATTGTGTTGGGATGCCAAAGCAAGTTCAACACACCACCGGTGCATTGAACTTGTTCCGCCAGATTTCTGATATATTGAAGCCCCATATCCTTATCCAATCGTAGACCTTTGCGATGATGAAACATGGCGCCGTCCTGGATGATAAGGGGAATTTCAAATAGCGGTAAGGGTTGGTCAGCGTTAATGTCTATCATACGAAACGGGTAAGAAGTTCCCCGCCTAAAGCCAATGTTATCATTGAATCCAATACTTGAATCGTATTTGAACCCAGCACCCGACTGCACTCCAGGTGTTCGGAAATTATCAAAATTCAACCAATGTTGGCGAACACTCACCAGCGGATGTCCGAGAACAGATTCGACCTGCTCTTTTTGATTCTTCATAATCTCAACATCGGTTGAGGCATGCCAGGAAGGATGCAGACCAATTTCCCATCCACGACTATCCAGTTCTCGGATCAAGTGACGAACGGTTATTTTTGAAGACTCGAAGTGTAAGGAATCGGAGTACTTATACCAACAATCTGTAAAATGTGACCGAATCGTAGATTCAGGAGTAAAAAAGAAAGTTGAATGTCCACCGACTTCCCGCTCTACCCGAAGCCAATCTTCAAAGTGATGAAACGGGTCATGGTTACGGGTGAGACTACCCCGTATGCTGGATTCGAGCGCCTCGACCATAAGAATTAAATTTTGCTTCAGGTTTTGTTGACTCCAGGTTGTAAGGATATGCTTGATTCTCCTGAAGTTTGATTCCCAGGCATACGCTGAGATGACATCAACATCATGCGTTAGGCATACGGCAAAGGGTGCATCATTGGGCCATTTAGGCTTCTCACCACCACTTTTCAGCCAGCGTTTATCAATGAATGGTTCATACAGCTTGCCCATGAGGTTGACCGGGCTGAATGAAAAATCAAAGACATGATTAGCGGTGGGAGCAGGGAATTTTTTCCCTGTAATCAGGTTGTAGTAGGTGTTATTGGATTCAGTTGGCATTGACTACAGTTACTTTATTGGATAGCGTGAATTATTGATAAGGCCGACCTTCTTTGACTAAATCTGTTATGAACCAGTTTTCATTCCGGATTAGACGAGGGTCTTTCTTTAAGTATCGCGGTAAATAAACATAAAACTGATTCCGTCTAAAGCTGTTTCGATAGTCTTTAAGTGAAAAAATATTATTGGGGATAAATCCGTTAGCTCGGAGTAATCGCGCAAGAAATTTATTTCGTTTTAGTGTTGAAAATCTAATCTGAACAACTTTTTCGATTATAGCAAATTTTTTCAACCCATTAAGGAGTGTTTTAAAAATTTCCCTTCTCTTTTCATCGGCTAAGATATCAACCACATCAATTGTATCTTTATTCTGAGTAAAAATGAGATAGCCTTTCAATCGGTCATCTTTTCGATAAACTAAGTATTGATGTTTCACATAAGGATTCTGGTTAATTCGCCATTCCATGTATTGTCGTGTGCGATCAACGCTAACCCCATAGAGCTGTCTGTTGCTATTCCAGAGGCTCTCTAAATCATCAAGTGGTGCCTGAGATTCCGATAAAATCTCTATGGGTTTACTGCCCAGCATCGATCGAAACCAAAATGAATAAAATGCAACGATTTTGGCAACGGATACTGCAATAAATCTTGACCAGAAAGATGATTTTTCCGTTTCATCGCTAAGTTTTTTATTGATCAAGGTTCTGATCACCGATGCATCCACCCAGAAAATGTAGCTCACCCACGAGTCAAACGGGATGTACCCCAATTTTTGCCTGATCGCACCGGGTGCCCCTTTGGCAACATGACCTGACGTGGTAAAAAATATTTGGTATATTTTCTTTGCCTCTTCGAAACAGCGTCTTTCGTGATAAAAATAAACACCACTTCCCCGAATGACCGGATGACTCATACAATTTTCAGTTTTCCCACAGAGATAAGATTTACCCCAAGCTGACACGGGTGTGGGTATCAGGCTATATTGAGCAATTAGTTGATCCTGAGCCGAACGATCAGAATCAAATACAAGCCAAATACTTCCCATACCGTGCCAAGTATTCACCCACTCCCACAGGTATTCATTTTTACTACGATCTCTATGCGTAATTAACTTATATAAGGTATTTATACTTTTTTCATCACCTGATTGGTAAGGGCGAACAACTTTATTCATATGCCAATTCAGCGTTTTTCACTGCTAATGATTCTGCGGTTATGATTTCCATTCAGATGAAGTCCACATTCAACTTTATCGAATCCTGCCCATCTCCCACTGCGTTCACTGCCTCCTTTATCAACAGGCCGGGTACATGGCCAACATCCAATGCTAGGATAATACTGATCATGCAGAGGATTGTATGGCAAATCATATTTCCGAATGTGCGTCCAACAATCATCTTTCGACCAATTGTAGAGTGGACTAACCTTCAGGTGCCCGCGGCCATCGACCTCAATCGATCGGGTATCTGCTCTAGTAACGGACTGATCCTGACGAGTTGAATTTAGCCATACGGTGTTTTCAGACATAATGTCCAGCAGTGGCTCAACTTTTCGGTAGTGACAACACCAATCTGGATCAGTTTCATACGGTTTTTGGCCGATCTTCACTTGTAATTCTTGTTCAGAATACCTGGTTGAAATTGTCTGAATATTCAAATCCCATTCATTATTTATTTTCTCAGCCAGTTTCATAGTTTCCTCGAAATGAAACCTCGTATCTATAAAGTAAATAGGAAGTTCCGGCAAAACCTTCCTTACGAAACTCAGGAGAACAATACCACTGTATCCAAAAGCAGTAGTCATCATCAGCTTATCCCCAAATTCATTAGAGGCAAATGAGATTATCTCGTCTGGAGTAAGCCCCTTGAATTTTTTTTCGAGTACTAGAGCAGTTGCTGCATTATCCAATGAAAATGTTGGTCCTCAGTTTTTCGACGCAGTCAAACTAAAAGCTTTGTCAAAATGCGCTTCCCTGTGAATGAATCAGTTTAGGGCAAAGGAGTTGGCTTTTCATACAGTGCATTCAGGATGTTATCATGAAAAAATAAGTCCCAGACTTCTTCACGAAGCGCATATTTCCATACCTTGACCTGTTCACCAAAATCAATTAATGGATAATCTGTACCGAAAATACACTTATGTTTTAAATAAGTATTTGCCGCTTGAATAAATTCTGGTGCCATATATTTCGGTCGCAAGGCACTGAATTCTAGGTAAATGTTTGGATGGCGTTGGGCGACAGCTAGCACAGGTGGTCCAAATCCATTTCCACCATGTGACATAATGATTTTTAGAGTAGGAAAGTCAACTGCAAGCTCATCGAAATACTGAGGTTGCCCCTTCCACATATATGCTCCACGCCAAAAGTGTATTGAAGAGTGAATGATGATTGGGATTTGTAAATACTCGCAAAAACCATAGAGCGGATAGAGCAATTTGTCATTTATTTCCAGCTTTTCCGCAAAGCCGAGATTGATTGCAGCAAAATTTAAACCTTTCAGTTGGCTAATTGCCATCAAAGCTGCCTGGATACCCCTTGAAATCGATACACCGCCAACCGGAATTATCTGAGGGTATTTTTTAGATAATTCTGCGATATGCTGATTTTCTGCGGCATTTCCTCCGCTAACAACGATTTGATCAATTTCTGACTGACCGGCAAATTTTAGGAGATCGGGTACTGACATCGGACTCAATCGATCATGCATATGGTACTTATCGATATAGTCATGAAAAGCCGGATGAAGATTTTCAGTCCAGGGTTTCAGCATTTCCCGTGTACGTAACCGTACCCGGCCATCAATGATTTTCATGATATGAACCTATCTCTTTATCTAATCTGTTTTGTAAATAATACACAATCACTTTTATAATTTGTAATATGACGATTAGATATTCTTCTTATAGAACTTAGCTGGATTCCCATACCAGATTTCGTTATCTCCAACATTATGGCGTATTTGGGAATTAGCACCAATAATTGCGTTTTTTCCGATATTGGAGCCTGGCATGAGCGTTACATTTGCACCAATTAAGGCCCCATCGCCGACGTCACCCACAACCTTCTTATTACCCTCTTTCAAATTTGGTGTGTCCGTCAACACAAAACCATATTTAATCGTTGCATTTTTCCCAATGTTTGCGTTTGCTGAAATAGTGCACCGGCTTCCAAAAGTAGTACCTTCACCAATAACCACATTTGATCTAACCTCACAATACGCTGTGAAAGAACAATTTTTTCCGATTTTTGCACCTGACCGAATGATGCAAAACGGGCCAATTTTTGTGTTGTCACCGATTTCTACGTTATCTTCCACATAGGCATGTGAATGAATTTGCACATTTTGACCGATCTTACTATTTCTTAAGTTTTCCATACTTCATCTCCTCTTGTTTTTCACAATTCAATTAAATGAACCTCCCCTGTGCAAACATCGGGGCATTTTATCTACAATATTCCTAACTGAGACACCAAAATTTCTCAAACTTTTCCTTTCAAAAGGTTACCTCGAGGCAAGCTTATCGGAGTTCATTCATAAACATTAAAAAATATTTGTCTTCCTTTGCTAAAATACTTCATGTTGATTGCTTTCAATTTACCGAGAATTCTCATCTGAGAATACTTTTCCCGGATTGATGGAAGTATAGCTCATAATAGGTCATTTGGTCAAGGGATTCTGATTATATATAGAACCTTCATATTTACTTACGCTTCAATAAGATTCTGCTCGTTATATTTTCTATCCCTTGACAGCACGACGCATTTGTACCCTGGTGTGAGAAATATTGATTTTCAGGTAATGACTCAAGACAAATGATATTTTTCCCTTATGATTGCTAAATAATTTGGATGCCCTGCAACTATGGGGTGTAAGCTCTTTTTTTTAAATTATTTAACTGGTTCAAGTACTACCATAACCCAGTGTCCTGAACCGGGTGTAAAACGGTCCATTATTTTCAATAGGATGTAGCCCGATTTCATGCGCCTGATGACAGGATGGATCAGACGGACCACAGGTTTAACGAAATCTTTCTCCAAACTGATTCGCCAGTCTGAAGGAATGAGTTTAGAGAAGGCTTCATAGTCATAGCGATGTTGGTGACCATGGTGCGGCGTATATTGGTTGCAATGAGTACATAGGACAGTTTGAAGCTTTTCACGAAAGGGTACAGTTAAGACGACTTTAGAGCGAGCAACCCGGCATAGCTCAGAAATTGCGTATTTGTCATCAATAACATGCTCAATCGTTTCCATGCAAACCACATTATCAATGCTATTGGATTCGAATTGATCTAGATGACCATTCCGAAAACCCAGAACAGCTGTATTTTCACCAAAAATTGAGTCTATGAGGGCTACTCTTACATCATTTACTTCCGTGGCATATATTTTTCGACCATCTTTCTGAGCAAGCTTTAAAAAATCACCGAGATATGCACCCACATCCAAAACGCTCCCTGGCCCCAATTGATTATAGCAAAGCCTGAATCGATAGTCATCAAGCACATCAAACGCACTTCCTGGTTTGGGTGCACCAAGAGCTTCAAAATATTCAGTAGATAATAAGACTTCAGGCACTCGTTTTACTCCCTTTTATGCATTTCCCGGGGACGTGTCATCAAGCCGTAATGTTCGCTCATATTGCCGAACCGTATAAATAATAATGCCTCCCAATACTAAATAAAGCAGTGTCGTTAGTACCGAATAGATACTTACTACGTAAAATATTCGACCCGTACTTCCCCCAAGATAAAATGTAAAAAAACTGACCAAGGCCAACGCCAATTGCCAACCCATCATCTTGTGCTGCGTCTGCGTTGCAGCAAACAGGTTACTCACCGGGCTGACCATAAATCGAACCAGGTAGATTGGCACCAAGATCTGAGAAATCGTTCCTGCTGTTGACCATTCCTGACCCAAAACCAATCGAAAAATATAAGGCCCCCACAGCACAATTACTAGTAGTGGCCCAACAATGATTCCTCCCGCTTTAAGCATCGTAGTGTAAGTAAATTGTCGAAGACTGAGTTTGGATCGTATCAGCTTGGAAATTCTCTGGTAATACACTTGCCCCACTGAATTACCAATCAAACTGAAGGGCATATTGAGCATGCGCAGCGCAATGGAATATTGACCGACGATATCTTTGGTAAAAAAAGATCCTAAAATGACCGTGGGAATTTGTCGTGCGATGGTATTAAAAGCTGAATTCCAGGATGCAAAAAGAGGGAATTGACGATAAGTGGAAACCTGATGTTTAAGACTTGTTATGGAAAGTTTACCCCAGTAGTTCATGACATCCCGGCTGAGATATTTGGTTAGTAAAAAGCCCATTCCCAAGATTTGACCCGCACTAAAACCAATGATTAGTCCAGTTTGGCTGTATCCGGTTAGAGGTGCCAGAATCATTTGAAAGATAACCATGGAACCGATATAAAATGTGCGGCTCAGAGCCAATACCAGGAACATACCCTTGCGAATAAACCAATACCCCAAAATATTGATTACCGCTTCGCAAATCACCGTGAAAGGCAAAATAAATATCCATAAATCAATAGTTTGAAGATTAAGTTGTCTCAATGATTCGTGAAAAAATATAGCCAGATAAGCTGTTGTTAATAACGCGATTCCAAACATTACTATAAAGGCTAGCGCTATCAATTCGTGGGCATCTTTATCTTCCTCCGGTAGTGGAATTGCCATTTCGAAACGTAGAGTGAAAACCGTCGCCATAATCACGGTGAGCGAAACCAGGATCGCCAGGTCACCAAAAATTGCCGGCTCATACAATCGCATCAGGATTGGTGATGAAACAAACATAATCAACTGCCCTAATCCGGTACCGCTGGAAAGCGTGGCAATTGACGAAGCAAAGGAACCCGGTGTGATCAGGCGTTTTAAAAATTGTTTCATCACTTGGTTATGCACCGATACAAATCAAGAGTAGATTGAATAGTTGTGTGCATTGAAAACCTATTAAAAGCGTGGTAACCGTTGGAAATAAGGTCGTCGCGAATCCTCTTTTCTGTCAACAATACATGGATTCCCTCACATAAACTTTCAATATTTTGCGGATCAACTAAAAGCCCGTTTACGCCATCCTTAACCAGCTCCTTTGTCCCGCCCACATTGCCACCAATCACCGGAACACCAGCCGCCATGGCTTCCAGAAATACCAGGCCAAAACCCTCCATTAACGATGGCATAACAAACACTGCCGCCTGGCGAAAATACTCTCCCACCTTCTCCGGTGAAACCCAGCCCAGGAAATCCACCTGGTCAGCAACGCCCAGCCGGACCGCAAGTTTTTGCATTTTGACGAGATTCTGATTCCTACCCAGTATTTGGAGCCGCAAGTTAGCATGAACCGACAACAACTGCTGCAGTGCTCGCAAAACCGTTGGCAATCCTTTGCGCTGCATATTGCCACCCACAAAAAGTAATTTTGGATTTGCCAACCGCTCCGCTTTCAGGGTCTCATCTATCGGCTCCGGTTTCAAATCCAATCCCAGGTAAATCGTCGTTATTTTTTCAGGTGGAATACAGTACCGGTTGCCGATTGTCGCGGCCGTTGCCATGCTGTTGGCAGTTAAAGCATTCAATCTTCGGAATGCTTTCCGTTCCAAAAGTGTTACAAAAGAATAATAAACCCAGCGTTGAACCCAATCCACATAATCCCGGTGATAATACCACGGCCACCAGCGGTGGCGGGCAAAATAGTCGTCGTGCAACGTCCCCACTGCCGGGATATCACCTTTATAAGCAAAGGCCTCACGCGCATCAGTAAAATGGATAATATCAGCCTTCAGCCCCTTTAATGCCCGAGCGTAGGCATAACTCAGGGACAGCCAGTTACCATGCGTGAAATCCCAGCGCGACGGTTGGACTTCGACCCACCCAATCCCTTCAATTGGTTCCGATCCGGCCGGCGCGATTACCACAACCTCAAGGCCTTTAGCAACCAAGCCTTTGGCCAGATTGGTGGAATAAGCACCCAGCCCGGACCAATAGTTTCCAAACTGCTGAGTACAGAGAATGACTCGTTTGAAATCAGCCGTCATAGCTACCCGAATCCATTTCTCCTATACGGTTTGGTGTTGTTTCCGAAACCAAAAACCGGCATAACCTACGAGAATGATCAGCACGCCAAAGAAAAGCAGCCTTGATAACCAGAGCGCGACGTGGAAAGTTTTAGAAGCAAACCGGAAAACGACCTGATGGGATCCGGCGGGAACCATGACTGCCTGTAAGATGTGATCCGTGCGATAAACCGGCGCCGGATTCCCATCCACCGTTGCCTGCCAACCGGGTGGATAGTCTGCTTCGCTCAGGATCAATAGACCTGCCTTTTCATTACTGGTTTCAAATTGATAAAGCTCCGGATCGTGTTTTAGTGTTTTTATGATTCCGGTGAATGCACCGGATTCTACCGCGCTTTCAGGAGTTTGATCTAAAATGGCTTGGTGGGCCGGGTCAAAACTGACATTCCGCATAAGTTTTAAGGTTCGATCCGCATCCGGCTGAACAATCACCGAATCCACAAACCAGGCCCGGGGCAAAACACCATTCAGCATATAAATATTCTCATTCCCGGCTCTTTGTACGAGCTGCAGGATGGGTAATTGAAGCTTCTTTCGCGAAATCAGGTAGCGAGTATTGGTCAGGCGTAAAAAGCTAAAGTTGGTTAAGAAATTTCCATCTAACATATCCTGATAAGCGCCCATCTTAGCAGCATGATAACCACCTAGGGAGGCGATATTATAATAGGCGTATTTGTTGGTTGTGAATTCATCAACGGGAAAAACCCGGAAGAGTCCCGGTTGTTTCTGTAAATATTTGATAGCTGCCGTAGCTCTAGGCGTTATTTCTTGTTTGGTTAGCGGAGCAAACATATCTGAAATGACTTTGCGGCCCGGAATGGCCAAATCCACCACAATCAGGCCGATTAATAAATAGCTCACACTTTTCACACTCAGTCTTTGCGTCAGGCCGGCCCAAATCAGTCCCAGCGTTGCACCGGCAAAAACCAACATCAACCAATAGTCTTTATAGAAAGCATTAAATCGCAATCCATATAGATAATTGATCTGGCGCGGATCCTGAAATTGTGCCAAACGCCTGGTCGTTTGATCGGCGGCGTGATAAAAGCCGGTCATAATACTTGATAACATTCCCTTCAATACCAGTCCGGCAAGAGCCAAAGCCCCCACCGCAATCAGGCCGCGGGTTATGGTTTTGACCCACCTGCCCGAGTTTTGGGAACGATTTATTTGATTTAGCACTGCCTGAAACCCGAATCCGGCCAAGATGGCGGTTCCCAGAGAAAAGAGGATGAGGATCATCGAAGGTTCCCGGAATTTGTTGAAATAAGGGAGGTAATTGAGCAGAAAATTGGAGAGCAGAGCGAAATTTTTTCCCATGGCAATCAATAGTGAAAAGACCAATAGCATTACCCAAAACCCGAAATCACGGTGCTTGCGTTGGGTCCAAAATCCGATTGCCGCCAGAATAACGACACTGATTCCGAGATAATGCGGATAGGTTGTAAATGGCGAATCACCCCAGTAAGTTGCTCCACCAAATCCGCTGAAGGATGGCAGGAAGAAAGTGAAAATCTCTAACCAACTAAAAGACCATTTGGTAGCATAGTCAGCAGAAAGACCACCACCGGCGGCGCCGGCCTGACTACCACCGCGGATTGAGAACGGCAGATATTCGCGCATGGGCATGAGTACGATCGACGCCATGAAATAGGCGACCCCCAAACCGATAACAATCATGCCCACCCAGGCTGCAATCGATTTCCAGCCCTCGGCACCACGGCTGGATTGGATAATTCGGTAAAGTGTATACAATC
>CAZIWX010000074.1:0-12520 GCA_964543125.1 uncultured Lentisphaeria bacterium
ACTTCAATTGCCGACTCATATCCGGCATCAGCATGACGCATTACACCCGTTCCGGGGTCGATGGTGAGGACCCGTTGCAGTCGTTCATCCATCTCCGGCGATCCATCCGCAACAATAACCATCCCCGCGTGAATGGCGTATCCCATACCCACGCCGCCACCATGATGGACTGAAACCCAACTGGCTCCACCAACAGCATTGGTGAGTGCGTTCAAGATAGGCCAATCAGCTACTGCATCAGATCCATCCCGCATTCCTTCAGTTTCCCGGTTGGGCGATGCGACTGAACCGGCATCGAGATGATCACGGCCGATGACAATGGGTGCTGAAATTTCACCGCGCCGGACGGCAGCATTAATAGCCAGGCCGAACTTGGCACGATCACCATAACCCAACCAGCAAATTCGGCTGGGTAAGCCCTGGAAGGCGACTCTTGCATGAGCCATATCGATCCAGCGTATCAAAGCTTTATCGTGGGGGAATAACTCCTTAACCAGTTCATCGGTACGGTAGATATCCCGGGGGTCGCCTGATAATGCGACCCAACGAAAGGGTCCTTTCCCCTCACAAAACAGAGGACGGATATAGGCAGGAACGAATCCTGGAAAATCAAAGGCTTTGGTCACGCCAGCTTTCCCGGCTTGCGCTCGGATATTATTACCATAATCGAAAACAACCGATCCTGCTTTTTGAAAATCCAACATAGCCTGGACATGTCTGGCCATGCTCCGGTAACTCATTTCCACATATTTTTCCGGATCTGTTTGCCGGAGCTCATTGGCATCTTCCAGGGAAATGCCGTGGGGAATGTAACCGCGTAATTCGTCATGAGCCGATGTTTGGTCGGTAACAATGTCAGGTATAATGCCCCGCTTGAGGATTTCCGGCAAGACATCGGCGGCATTCCCGAGGAGGCCGACACTCAACGGCTTTTTTTCTCTTTTGGCCTGTAAAACCCATTCCAACGCTTCGTCCAAACTGGTTGAATTCTGATCCAAATAGCGTGTTTCCAGCCGGCGCTGGATCCGGCGGGGGTCAACTTCCACTATTAAGGCGGCACCATTGTTCATGGTCACCGCCAGTGGTTGAGCCCCCCCCATACCACCGAGTCCGGCCGTCAGGGTGAACGTGCCTGCCAGGTCGTTACCAAAATGTTGCCGGGCGACTGCGGCCAGAGTTTCATAGGTTCCCTGGAGAATTCCCTGGGTACCGATGTAAATCCAGCTGCCGGCCGTCATTTGACCGTACATCATTAGACCTTTTTTATCCAGTTCATTAAAATGCTCCCAATTAGCCCAGTTGGGAACCAGCATGGAATTACTGATCAATACCCGGGGAGCACCCGGATGCGTTTTAAAAACACCCACCGGTTTGCCGGACTGAATCAGAAGTGTTTCATCATTTTCTAACGCTAATAAGCTCTGAGCGATGGCATCAAAAGCTTCCCAGTTACGGGCCGCTTTACCGTAACCACCATATACAATGAGTTCTTCGGGCTTTTCCGCAACAGCGGGATTAACATTGTGGTGCAACATACGATAAGCGGCTTCCTGATGCCAACCTTTACAGTTCAGCACGGTTCCGCTTGGGATGTGTCTTTCTACTCTCATGACACTCTCCAAATTTTAATTTTTTCTGATTACAGGCTGTATGGTATCGAAATAATTAGGTTGGTTTTCAAAGGTGTCGTATGAAAAAATGACAATCCCCGGAAACGCCATGGAAATCGTCTTATAGATTTTCCCAATAACTGAATAGGGTGCTTGATTATAAGTGGCAATTCCCATATAAACCTGATCGAAATTAACGCCCGCAACACGCATCAGCGAGATGTTATTTTCAAAATCATTCATGGTAATAGCATAGTTCATGGGTACTACAAAATCCAAATATCCCGCATCCAACCAGCCCTTCCAATCTTGAAAAAAGCGATGGTAGGCCTGTTGGTAATTTGGTTTCACCGCTACGGATATTTTGATATTTGAATTTTTATCATGGACCAGCTGAGCTGCATCGGAGACAAAATTTGTAATCGACTGGCGCTTGAAATCGTTCCAAAGTTTCCAGTATTTTGTTTTTTCATCTGCATTTAGACTGTACCAATAGGAGCCACCGCCATTAATCAGTGTAAGTGGATCAACTTTATGATCCATGATGAAATGTTTACGCCCACCCCGGTTGTAGCCGTAGTCAGCATCCTGAAACCGGATATAATCAAATTGTAATCCATCAAGTGGATAATTCGAAACCAGTTCATTGACAACCGAAAGCAGGTATGGATTTACATCGGGATTGGTTGGCGCAAGATAAGCCCCCTCAAATCCGTTGCGACTGACCTCTTTCAGCCGGGTTAGATCATTTTTCCCACCAGCATTGGAATCAACCCACTCCGGGTGGGCATTTACAAGATGACGTGGATTGGAAGGCATTCGTGGCGCAGACCAAAGGAAATAAGCGTTAAACCAGGCATGAACTCGAATCCCTACACCCTGAGCTTTTTCAATCACTGCAGCCAACGGATCAAAGCTGGCAGGTCGGATAAGATTTGATTTGGGAACGATAATACTGTTATAAAAAGCATCTCCCCGTCCACGCACCTGCACAAAAAGATCTGTATAACCACCACTGACGGCAAATCGAATCATTCGATCGACTCGCTGAGGTGTAGTCAGGGTACCCCGGACGACCCAAAGTCCTTTTACCTGGAGTTTTGCCTCCAGCGATTGAGTAATAATTAATGAAATTAAAAAGACAGGGAGTAACCCTGCCTTTTTAAAAAGTGAAATCATGATTTTAAGGAACCGGAGCCCCGAATTTATGCTTTAGTCTCATTATCTTCTTTTGCAGTAGACGCTGACGCAGCACTACTACCTTCAGCTTGCGTACCCTCGGCGACTGCTTTTTCAACTGCTGAGTCAGCCACAGTTTCAGATTCTTTCAATGCCTTCCCGGCTTTGACTTGTTTCTTAACCACCGGTGTCGCTACAGCTTTTTTAGCGCTTGCCGGGGCCGGTTTTGCTAATTTTACTTTTTCAGCTTTTTTAGCTTTGGATTCCTTGGCCGCTTTTATAGTGGCCTTTTTCGACTTTTTATCGCCTTCTTTTTCATCTTCGGCCTTGATATGGCCTTCAAAGTCGACCAGCGCTAAAATCGAGATCCGAGCGCCGTCGGATTTGCGTTGTCCCAGCTTGATAATGCGAGTATATCCACCGTTTCGGCCGGTATACACGGGAGCAACATCCTCAAAAAGGATTTTTACCACATCTTTTTGTTTGAGCTTACGTAGCACCATGCGGCGGGAATGGAGATCACCTTTTTTGGCCTTGGTAATCAGGTGTTCAACATAGCTCCGTGTTTCCTGGGCTTTGGGATGAGTGGTTTTGATTTGCTTGTGCAGAATCAAATTCGAAGCCATATTCGCCAACATCGCTTTGCGATGACTGGTGGTCCGGTTCAGCTTTCTTCCGTGTTTTAAGTGTCGCATGCTACTACCTAATTATCTCGCTAACAATATCATCAATCCCAGTAGGCTGGAACCGCAATTATACATCTTCTTTCAAGTACTGATCAATATCCATTCCGAAATGCAGACCCAGCTCAGCCAGTTTCTCTGTCAGTTCAGACAGTGATTTCCGGCCAAAGTTTTTAAAGCGTAACATTTCGTGGACATCTTTACTTACCAAATCGGCAATATTCTTAATATTAGCAGCCTGGAGACAATTGTAAGAACGCACCGAGAGTTCCAGCTCATCAATACTGCGTTTCAATTCATTCCGAATCCGCAGGACCTCTTCGTCCACCTCGGAATCGGGTTCATGAATTTGTTGGGCAGTTTCCTCTGTAACAAATGCATTCAGATGTTGTATCATCAGATTACCGGAGTATGACAGAGCCTCCTCGGGTGTGATACTGCCATCCGTAGCTACTACTAATTGCAACCGTTCCAAATCTTCATCTTCTCCGCCCTGTAATTGAATGACTTCAAAGGTGGTGCTCATCACCGGGGAGAAAATGGAATCTATAAAAATCGTACCGATAGGATAATCGGGTGGTTTATTCTGGTGAGCCGGAACATATCCCCGGCCTTTACCAATCCGTAGTTCAATTTTCACATCCGCGTCATCATTCAGAGTTGCAATGTGAAGATCCGGATTGAGAATTTCGAACTGGGAACTTTTTTCCCCAATATCCCCGGCTACCCAAACACCCGGGCCTTTCAATTCAAGCTGGACTTTGTCCGGTTTGGGATCGACCAGCTTAAACCGTACCGATTTTAAATTCAATACGATTTCAGTGACATCCTCACGAACACCGGGAATGGT
Organism: uncultured Lentisphaeria bacterium; assembly: GCA_964543125.1. GTDB lineage: Bacteria > Fidelibacterota > UBA8477 > UBA8477 > UBA8477 > CAZIWX01. Next base: position 4,323 of record CAZIWX010000074.1, read on the forward strand.
GGAAAACTCATGCAGGATGCCATCAATCCTCAAGGAGGTGATGGCCACACCGGGTACGGATGATAAGAGGATTCGCCGCAGGCTGTTGCCTAAAGTGATTCCATAACCGCGTTCCAGAGGCTCAACCACAAAGGTTTCCTTGTTCGGACCACTTTCTTTCTCCAACTTGGTGTAAGAAGTCGGTATGTTGAAATTTGGCATTTTTACCCTTCTCTGCGTCTATTGACTATTTCGAGTACAACTCAACGACGAGCTGCTCATTGTAATCTTCGGTCACCTGTTCGCGGGCCGGATAATCCAGGAAAACGCCTGACATATTGGCTTTATCCAGCCGTACCCACGGATAGGCTCCCTCACCTTGAACCCGGCGCATAGCATCATGGATGAAATCCATTTTTTTGCTTTTTTCCCGGACTTGAATCACATCACCCGGCTTCAACTGGTAACTGGGGATGTTCACTTTCCGATTGTTAATCAGAAAATGGGCGTGAGAAACCAACTGGCGGGCCTGGCGCCGGGTCCGGGCAAATCCCAATCGATAGATACTGTTGTCCAACCGGGATTCCAGTAATTGAACCAGGTTATGACCGGTGATGCCCTCTTGGGCAGCGGCTTTCGCGAAATAAATACGAAATTGTTTTTCAAGCAGTCCGTACAGGTATTTGATTTTTTGTTTTTCGCGCAACTGCAAGCCATAATCCGAGGTTCTACGTCGGCTGGTTGGGCCGTGTTGTCCCGGAGGATACGCTTTTTTAGGTGAAGCGAATTTTGGAGATTCAAACGCTTGAAAATTCAACCGGCGGCAAATTTTCCCGCGTGGACCTATATATCTTGCCATGACTTTGCTACTCCTGGTTTAGACGCGGCGCTTTTTAGGCGGGCGGCAGCCGTTGTGCGGGATTGGTGTTATATCTTTGATAACGGTGACATCCAGTCCAACCGCCGAGATTGATCGGATGGCGGCTTCGCGGCCCGCACCGGGGCCTTTGACGCGTACTTCCACACGCTGTAATCCCAGATCCATTGCTTCCTTGGCAGCTTTTTCAGCAGCTTGAGAAGCGGCATAAGGGGTGTTTTTACGCGACCCTTTAAATCCTGCAATCCCGGCGCTGCACCAGGAAATCACATTTCCCCGGTTATCAGTCAGGCTGATAATTGTATTATTAAAACTAGCTTGGATATGTGCGACCCCTTCAGGGTCGACCTTGCTTCGTTTTTTCTTTTTCTTTGCTTGCGCTTTGGCCAATTAATGCACTCCTTAGAGTTCTTTAACGGTTATTTTTTCGCTTTTTTACCTAAGCCGACGGTGTGTTTGCGACCCTTGCGAGTCCGGGCGTTGGTTCGTGTGCGCTGACCGTGAACCGGAAGTCCGCGCCGGTGCCGTAAACCGCGGTAACAACCGATATCCATGAGGCGCTTGATATTCATGGTTACTTCAGTTCTCAATGAACCTTCGACCTTGTAATCCCGCGTAATGGTTTCACGAATATCACGGGTTTGTTCATCCGTTAGATTGTCCACCCGGATGTCGGGATCAACACCGGCTTTTTGGCAAACTTCACGGGCGGTATACAGACCGATGCCATAAATATACCGCAGGGCGTACTGCAACTTTTTTGCGCGGGGTAAATCAATACCTGCTATACGAGCCAATGGACGCCTCCCTAACCTTGTCTTTGTTTATGTTTCGGATTCGAACAGATAATCAGCACTTTGCCGTGCCGCCGAACCACTTTGCACTTGTCGCACATCCGTTTTACCGAAGCTCTGACTTTCATAAAATCCACCTACACCTTTTCACTTATATCGATAAACGATACGGCCGCGGGAAAGATCATAAGGTGATAACTCAACCATAACCTTGTCTCCCGGTAAAATTTTAATATAATGCATCCGCATTTTGCCGGAAATATGGGCCAAAACTTCGTGGCCATTATCCAGCCGTACCCGGAATGACGCATTTGGTAAATTCTCGTCAATCGTTCCATCCACTTTTATCATTTTTTCCTTAGCCATTATGGTAAACCCTTAGTACTGTCATATTAATCGAACCTGGTTTCACCACCTTGGCTAAGTATTACCGGACCGTCCTGAGTAATCGCCAAAGTATGCTCAAAATGCGCGGATGGTTTCCCATCCTTAGTATGGACCGCCCACCCGTCTTGGGCTGTGTAGACTTCTTTCACACCGGCGTTGATCATCGGCTCGATAGCGAGGCATAACCCGGGTTTCAAAATCGGGCCGGTACCCTTAACGCCATAATTGGGCACTTGCGGATCCTCGTGCAACTTCGTGCCAATCCCGTGTCCAACCAACTCACGCACAACGCCATAACCAAACGATTCACAGAAGGTTTGGATTGCGTAACCAATATCATTGAGGTGATTTCCAGGCTGACTGGCAGAAATTCCTTTTCCCAAAGATGTACGGGTAACATCCAACAGTTTCGAAAGGTCCGCGTCGATCTCCCCAACCGCGAAGGTCCGTGCACCGTCACCATAGTAACCGTCAATAAGGACGCCACAATCCACGCTGATGATGTCACCTTCCTTCAGAATCTGTCCATTGGGAATCCCATGGACAACCATATCATTCGGAGACAGACATAACGTTGCCGGAAAGCCGTATAATCCCTTAAAGCCGGGAATTGCGTTGTGGCTAACAATAAAATTCTCCGCTAACCGGTCTAACTCACCTAATGAAATTCCCGGTTCAATGTGGTCACCCACATATTCCAGGGTTTCATAGACGATTTTAGCCGCCTTGCGGATTTTTCTGATTTCGTTATCTGTCTTTAACCGAATCATAATGTTATTTAATCAATTACTCTCGTTAAATCCTTACATCCGGCGGCGGCCTCGTAGACGGCCACTTTTCATGAATCCGTCGTAATGCCGCATTAATAAATGTGATTCGATTTGTTGCAGCGTGTCCAGTGCTACCCCCACCACAATCAACAGGCTGGTGCCACCGAAAAAAGAAGCCACGGAATAGTCGATATTCATGGCGGAAGTAATCATATAGGGAAAAATTGCCACGAATGCCAGTGCGAAGGCACCGGGCAAGGTCACTCTCGTCAAAATATGATCAATATACTCTGATGTGCGTTTCCCGGGGCGAACACCCGGGATAAATCCGCCCTGTTTTTTCATATTATCGGCAACTTCCACCGGGTTGAAGGCGATGGCTGTATAAAAATAGGTAAAGAAAATGATCAACACACTGAATGTCACCCAATAAAAAGGGTGGCTGAAATCAAACCACCGCATGATCGTATTCATAGCGGGATTATCAGATAGAAAAGTTCCGAACATTCCCGGAATCATCAGAATACTCTGGGCAAAGATGATGGGCATTACACCAGCCGTATTGATTCGCAACGGAATATGGGTGGATTGGCCACCATAGACTTTACGGCCAACCACGCGCTTGGCATATTGAACCGGAATTTTACGGGTACCTTGGGTAAGCAGAACCACACCGGCTACAACGAATAACAAGATCGCAATCAACAGAAACTCGGTGAAGATGGTATGTACATCATTTTGAACATAGTGGATTTCTTTCAAAATGACTTGTGGCAAACGCACCACAATGCCAATCATGATGATCAGCGAAATGCCATTCCCGATGCCCCGTTCGGTGATCTGTTCACCCAGCCACATTAAAAAGATTGTACTGGTAACCAAAGTAAGCACCGTGAGGATCATAAAGCCAAAGCCGCCGGTGGGAACAACCTTCATTGTCGCACCATTGACATTGGCTTCCATATTGGTGAGAAACACGGCGATACTCCAGCCCTGGGCTAATGAAATTAAGACGGTCCCGTAACGGGTAAGCTGGGTGATTTTTTTCCGCCCCTCTTCGCCCTCTTTCTGGAGTTTCTGGAAATAGGGCACCACGGCGCCTAATAGCTGTATAATAATCGATGCTGAAATGTAGGGCATAATACCTAACGCAAAGACGGTCGCCTTGCTCAGGTTGCCCCCGGCAAATAAATCATAAAGCCCCAGAAAACCCTGAAATCCTTTTTGAAGATTGGCGATGGCAGCCCCCAGTACATCGGCGTCGACACCGGGAAGCGGTACGTGGCCACCCAGGCGATAAACCGCAATCAGCCCCAACGTAAAAAGAATACGTCGACGCAATTCGGGAATTTTAAAGACATTCCTGAACTTTTCTAACATAGCAGGGTTACCTTCCCACCTGCGGCTTCAATTTTAGCTTGAGCTGATTTACTGATTTTATGAACGCTTAATTCAAACGCCTGCTTCACCGAACCATCACCTAAAACTTTGACGAGACCTGCCGCTGACCGGATGAGACCAGCTTGCTTCAATAATTCAACAGTAACCACACCCGGTTCCAGCTTTTCCAAATCCCGTAAATTCAAAATCTGATATTCCTTGCGGAAATGATTTGTAAAACCGCGTTTAGGCAAACGGCGATGCAACGGCATTTGTCCACCTTCAAATAATCCGGCTGAAGTGGAGCCTGACCGTTGACCGTAACCCTTGTGACCGCGTCCGGCAGTTTTACCGTTGCCGGATCCGTTTCCACGGCCTACCCGCTTGGCTTTTTTAACGGAACCGGGAGCCGGTGTGAGTTTATCCAGTTTCAGCATCAGACTTTCTCCACGATTACCAGGTGTTTGACCTGGGTAAGCATCCCTTGGACGGCCGGGGTCAAATCATGGACCACCGAATGCCGAATCCGCTTAAGCCCCAGCGCCTTGACGGTACGCTTGTGTTTTTCGACCTGACCAATCAGACTACGAATCTGAGTGATCTTCACTTTTTTTAAATCTTTTTTCTTCGCCATGATTAATTAAACAGCTCTTGAATGGTTAAACCGCGTTTCCGGGCCACTTCGATGGCATCTGTCAGACTTTTTAATCCGGCAACCGTTGCTTTCACAACATTATGAGGATTGGATGACCCTAAGATTTTAGTCAGTACATCGGCGATGCCGGCTTGTTCCATAACCGCCCGCACGGGGCCACCGGCAATGATTCCGGTACCTGGTGAAGCGGGTTTCAGCATAACCCGGCCAGCACCGAATTCACCAATGATTGCGTGAGGAATGGTACCATTAATGATAGGTACTTTAAAGACGCTTTTCTTGGCATTTTCTTTAGCCTTGGAAATGGCTTCCATGACCTCGTTAGCTTTTCCCAATCCAACACCGACATGGCCGTGGCCATCGCCAACGACAACAATAGCATTAAAGCGAAATCGACGACCACCTTTAACCACTTTGGCTACGCGGTTAATCTTGACTACTTTTTCTTCTTTAAAATCGATTTCGTTGGGATTAATCCGAGCCATTAGAACTCCAGTCCTGCTTCGCGAGCAGCATCGGCCAAGGCTTTGACGCGTCCATGATAGACGAAACCATTTCGATCGAATACAACATTTTTAATTCCCCGGGAGATTGCTTTTTCGCCAATTGCTTCACCTACCAATTTGCTGATGTCCGTTTTGGCCATATCCTTCTTACGAGCCTTAACCACAGCCGGATTCAATGACGATACACCCACCAACACTTTGTTAGCTTCATCATCCACGAGCTGGGCAGCAATATGTCGATTGCTCCGAAACACGACCAAACGCGGTCGGGTGGCGGTGCCATGGATAATTTCACGAATTGCCTTTTTAAGCTTCAGGCGTTTGACATGGCGAAGATTCTTTTTCACACTCACAATGAATTCCTCTACTTACCGACGGTCTTACCCGCTTTACGGCGAACGTATTCACCTTTATATCGAATCCCTTTGCCCTTATAAGGCTCAGGTGGACGGATGGACCGAATTTTCGCGGCAATTTCGCCAACCATATATTTGCTCACACCGGAAACCGCGAAGTTAGTATTATTCATCACTTCGTAGTTGATCCCAGCAAAGGATGCAACAAATATCGGGTGAGAGTACCCCACATTAACCAACAGGCCATTATGTTTCAAAGCAACTGTATAACCGGTCCCGATAATTTGCAATTCTTTTCGATAACCTTGGGTAACTCCCACAATCAGATTATTAATCAACATACGGGTTAACCCGTGCAAAGCCCGGGTTTGCCGCTCATCATTGGGACGTGTTACTATAATTTCGTTCTCGCTCCGATCAACATTAATCAGCGGATTGTAGGCGACGAAATCCTGGCCTTTAGGACCTTTGGCAGTCACCAAACCGGACTCGATCGTCACTTCGACGCCCGCGGGAACTTGGATCGGTTGTTTACCAACTCGTGACACGTTAAACCTCTTTACTCTACCAAATATAACATAATACTTCGCCGCCGATGCGCTCTTTACGAGCCTGCTTATCGGTGACCACACCCCGGCTGGTGGTAAGAATCGCTACCCCCAGACCATTTCTTACTTTGGGCAATTGGTCAGCATTCACATAATGACGCCGGCCGGGTTTGCTTACCCGCTGTAATGTTTCAATGACAGGTTTGTCATCGGCTGTATACCGCAGATACATGCGGATCTGATTTTGTTTACTATCTTCGACAATAACAAAATCCTTGATAAATCCCTCTAATTTCAGCAAAACTGCGATACGTATTTTAAGATTAGAGGCCGGAATATCCACCCAACGATGCCGCGCAGCAGAGGCATTTCGTATGCGTGTTAAGAAATCCGCAATCGGGTCAGTCATTGACATAAGCTAAGGCTCTCCTTACCAACTTGCTTTCGTTATGCCCGGGATTTCGCCGCGCAATGCCATCTCACGGAAACATAATCTACAAAGTCCGAACTTGCGGATATAGCCTTTGGGACGTCCACACACGCGGCAGCGGTGGTGTTCGCGTACTTTAAACTTTGGTGTCCGTTTAGCTTTCGCAATCAGTGATTTTTTTGCCATATCTGATTCTTATCCTTGTCTTTTGCGGAACGGCACACCCAGCGCTTTCAACATTTCGTAGGCTTCCTCATCGGTTTCCGCTGAGGTGGTTATATTAATGTCCATACCCCGGACCTTATCAATCTTGTCATAATCGATCTCCGGGAAAATAATCTGCTCTTTGATTCCCAAGGCATAGTTTCCGCGGCCATCGAACGCCCGATTGGAAACACCATTGAAGTCACGCACCCGCGGCAACGCCATGGCAATCAGGCGATCGAGGAATTCCCACATCCGCTGACCGCGCAACGTCACCTTTACACCAACCGGATCTCCTTCGCGAATTTTGAAATTCGAGATGGACTGTTTGGCTTTGGTTACCACTGGCTGTTGGCCGGTAATGATTGCCAATTCTTCCTGAGCGCGTTTAAGCGCATTAGGGTCCTCCTTGGCGTTACCAAGACCAATATTCAAAGAAATCTTTTGCACTTTCGGGACCTGAAGCTGGTTCCGGTATTTGAATTTATCCATCAAAGCCGGTACAACCTCGTCCCGGTATTGCTTACGTAATCTTGGTGTATAATCACTCATCTACAATCACACCTTATCGGTCAATAATTTCGCCGGTTGATTTGTCATATCGAACCTTATGCCCGTCCTGCAGAAACTTCGACCCAACTTTGACCGGTTTATCGTTCATCAACAACTGCACATTACTCGTATTAATCGGCGCTTCTTTTTCAATAATTCCGGCTGGCATTTGAGCCGATGTTTGTTTCTGAGAACGCTTCACAAAATTTACGCCCTCGACCAAAACACGGTTTTTATCAGGAAAAACCGCCAATACTTTCCCCTTTTTCCCCCGGTATTCACCGGCAATTACTATAACCTGATCATTCTTTCTGATTTTCACTTTCGTCTCCTGCGCTCTTACAGTACTTCCGGCGCCATGGACACAATGCGCATATATTTCTTTTCACGCAACTCACGGGCAACGGGGCCAAATATTCGTGTGCCTTTGGGCTCGCCGTTTTTATCTACTAACACCGCGGCGTTCTCGTCAAACCGAATGTAACTTCCATCCTTACGACGAATTTCTTTACGAGTCCGGACCACGACGGCCCAGGATATATCGCCTTTTTTAACCTGGCCATTGGGAACAGCTTGTTTCACCGTTACCACAATCAGGTCCCCCACCGATGCATAACGGCGGCGAGTTCCACCTAAAACTTTAAAACACAGGACTTCTTTTGCCCCGGTATTATCCGCAACGGTTAGTCTGGTTTCTTGCTGAATCATTGCTTTACTTACCTACCTACTACTTAAGCTTCTACCGAATGTTTCAATACTT
>CAZIWX010000075.1:0-12277 GCA_964543125.1 uncultured Lentisphaeria bacterium
AAACCATCGCCCTGTTCACCACCCCCGCCGAGGTCGTACCCGGCAGCAGCCGCTGCCTGGGTTGGGACAGCCCGGAAGGATTGGCCAGTGGTGGCGTTTATGTGGGCGATCATGCTTTTGGACACACCGGATTTACCGGCACCTCAATCTGGATCGACCCGGACCATGACATGTTCGTGATTCTGCTAACCAATGCGGTGCACCCGTTGCGGACCTATAAAAAGCCAAATTATTTTGACTGGCGGCAGCGCATCCATTCGGCAGCTTATGAATCTTTTGGCAATATTCCCCGCAACCCGCGGTTGAAATGGCGGAAACGCTGGGAGGGATTGGATCAGCAATAGTGAGTGGTTGATTGTTCATAATTTACATCGCAAGCACCCGAATGAATTCGGGTACTGTTTCATCTCTCTCAACGTGCCCGGTGTTCTGCGTGTAATCTCTGGATCCTTCGTATTTACGGTATTTCTGCAGGGGATCAGCCTGAGGTTTGGCACCTGGAACAGTCCTCCATGAAAATCGATTTGGTCCTCATGAAACCCGGACGACAATCGGTTTTATAACCACGCCCCGTAAAAACGGGGCGTGGTTGTTTTAACAATCGGTAAAGTGACTTTTAATGATGGCGCGGTGCCCGGCCCATATAATGAAACCCCAGGATTTGCGAGTTATACACGGCATAATCCGGATCAAACAGGGTGCGGGTATCCACTGCATCCAAATAGGCTTTAAAAATATGATCCCGGCCCATCAGGCGGGATACTTTGCCGAAATGCTGGCGGCCATTTTCGTCAGTTCCGAGATACCGCATACCCTGCCGCGCCGGTTCAACGGGCCGTTGGTGCTGAAAATCCCACTTGAATCGCACTACCGCCCGGTCGTCCGGGGCCGGCATGGTAAGGAATAAATCCACCCGGACCGAATCACCCCGATGAAAAGTCAGGGCGTGGGCACGCATGGAAATATAGGTATTCTCAAAATCAACAAGAGTTCGGCTACTGTCAGTCGCCAAATTAGTGAGCCGGAGACTGTTAAATTCGATGGTCCCGTTGTCCGAGCCACCATATACCGGCGTCATGCCCGTCCGCACCCAGTGGTGTACACCGTGCCGGTTGGGCAGATATTGAAACCGAACATGCCGCGTCAGGGTCATGGCGATGGGTTTTCCCACCAGGGAAATCGTATCACCCATTACCCAGTCCGTTGCACTGGTCCAGATTCGTTCCCGTTGTAAAGCGTGAAAAATACCGGTGATATTAGCGGTGAGCGTGGCATAAGCCAGGCTGTCGTTCTCAACCTGGACCTCCGGGGCCACGCGGGTATGGGACATATTGGTGCGCCAAAAACGCCAGACATATTGCGAATCGAAAGCTGCCGGCGCCGGATCGGGCGTTTCATACACGGTTAGTGTTTTGGAAAGCCCCCAATCATCCTGGGTGACATTGCCCACGTCGTCCACCTCATAAAGGGTGTCTTCAGATGAGATCAGGCTGAGAATCTGATTCTTAATCGAATCGGTCGTGGTGTTTTGGGCTTGGTCGCAATTCCAAACAACCACGGCCATTAGGCTCATGACTGACAAGACTTTGATACGATAGTTCATAATTGTCTCCTGGGTTGGAATTTAAAATCTATTTCGGAAAAATTAATCCGGGTTCAGGTCCCGGAAATTCACGCAAATCAGCTTTTCGGCGCATTCCTTTGCCATCCATCATGGGTCCACCCGGACGGGTTTGGGGTCCGCGTTGATCGCGAATGAAATTACGTAGTTGACGACGAAAGTGTTGCTCAAACCCCAAATACTGAAGTTGCTGCCGGGGTGTGAGATATTTAGCCAGAGATTTGAAAAATTCGCGATTCATTTTTTGGATTTTATCTTGTTGCGATAAAACCTGATCCATGAATTTATTTACATTTTTCTGGTCCAGTTTGTCCTGATTCAGCATGTTTCGTCCCTGGTCCACCAGATCCGCTAACGCTTTTTGTTCTGTTCTAATGCCTTTTTCATGAACCTGGAGCATGGGTATAAACGTCTTGATCTGATCGTCCGTGAGAGCGAGTGCTTCCGTAAGTTTATAGATTCTAACTGCTTCCACATTCCGGGGTGGCTGAAAATCCAAGCCGGAACCATTTTTATAATGCATGGGTTGGGTCCATCCTGAAACGGCTGCCAAAAAGCCCAACGTAATTAAGAGTGATTTAGTTTTCATGAGTTCTTATCCTCCATAAAAGATTTAAAAGCGGTTAAGTCGGCACTGGAAAGGAGTAATTCCGGCAAGGGATCAGTCATATCGGGTGAGTTCAACAGGTACTCCACGGAGGCCCAATATAATTTGTTCAGATCGGTGGAGTCCAGCAGGCCCGGCATTAAAGAACCATCAAACAGGGTTTCCTGCCCTAATGTCCGGCTTGCCGGTGTGGAAATTTGCGGTGACCGAAGCTGGGCACTGATGATAAACACCAGAAGCATGGCTGCAACCGCACCCAGCCCCACGCGTCCCTGCCGTCGGCGGCTGAGACGTTTCCGTACGCGTTCCCGGGTACCGGTTATAATGGAATCCGAGTCCGGCCCCGATTGGCTTTGAATCCAATCGTCAGCTGACTTTAGCCAATTATCAAACTCGTTCATTGTGTATTCCCACCTTTTCAGTGAAATAGGTTTGCAAGCGCTGTTTTCCATCGTGGAAATGAACTTTGGCGGCATTGGTTGAGCATCCAATCGCCCGTCCGATCTCGTCAAAGGGCAGATCTCCGTATATCCGGGCCATTACCACCGCATGCTGCCGGGGTGTCAGGGTCTTTAAAGCATCCGCCAATCGATCCTGACGAAAAGTCATCTCGGCTTCTTCTGCCGGATTTCGGTGGTCCGAGCGCTGCCGCAGGACATCCAGTGTTTCCCAGCGGCGATTTCGCTTGAGATGGGTGTAGCTCAGATTCATGGCAATTCTGAAAATCCAGGTCTTCAGCGAGGATTCGCCTTTGTAGGTGCGCGCTTTTTCCCAGACCCTCACAAAAGTATCCTGCAGAATATCCTGTGCGTCGTTGGTCTCCCGCACCAATCGCAAAACGAAGCGAAATAATTCAGGCTGGTAGACGCGAACCAGTGCTTCCAATGCCTGGGCGTCCCGATGGAGCAATCTGTCAAATAGCGCTTGTTCTGCCTTGCGTTCCATCTACGACCGTTTAGACCACTCCGGGCAGTAAAAGGTTAAGAAGCATCTTCATCTCAAATCGTAATATCGACTTTCGCCTAAACGGCCGATTGGTTATACTACCCGCCGACCAACAGCCGAAAAACGTGCAAACAAATTGGGAAAGGCGTCTTATGTCTGGTTTGGTGAATTTTCTCACGAGCGTTAAAGATGTTTTATATGCCTATGTTTGGGAGTGGCCAACCAACTGGTTTCCGCATACGATCCCCTTTTTGGTCATTCTGCTGCTAGGTACCGGAATATATGTCACATTCAAGTATGGTTTTATTCAAATTACCAAATTTCGCCACGGGATTCAGGTTATCCGGGGGGTTTACGATAATCCCGACGATGCCGGTGATATCAACCATTTCCAGGCACTGGCTTCGGCCCTCTCGGCAACCATCGGTATCGGTAATATTGCCGGTGTGGCCACGGCTATTCATTACGGCGGTCCCGGCGCCTTGTTCTGGATGTGGCTCACCGCCATTTTCGGGATGGCCTTGAAATATTCGGAAGCCACCCTCGCTTTGAAATACCGGACGATCAATCCCGACGGCTCGGCCAGCGGTGGTCCCATGTACTATATCCTCCATGGACTGGGTGAGAACTGGAAATGGATGGCTATGGCTTTCGCCTTTTTTGCCGTTATTTCCAGTTTTGGCTCCGGTAATATGATCCAATCCTTCACGGTTACCGATCAGTTGAACAGTGATTTCCTGATTCCCCGTTGGATCACCAGTCTGGTGTTGGCTGCTCTGGTAGCATTGGTGATTCTGGGGGGCATTAAACGCATCGGCCAGGTCGCCAGTAAATTGACCCCTTTCATGGCAATTATTTATGTTAGCGGGGCGTTCTTGATTCTCCTTTTGAACCCTGGTGATATTCTCCCTACCCTTACCCGGATCATCCGGGAGGCTTTTCATCCCACCGCCACCCTAACCGGAGTGGCCGGTGGTGGCTTTCTCGTGTTCCTTAACACCATGCTCTGGGGCGTTAAGCGCGGGTTGTTTTCCAACGAGGCGGGCCAGGGTTCGGCGCCTATCGCCCACGCTGCCGCCAAAACGAAGGAACCGGTACGTGAAGGTGTTGTGGCCATGTTGGGACCTTTTGTGGATACCCTGGTGATCTGCACCATGACCGGTTTGGCTATCACCATCACCGGCGCCGATATGGTAAAAAATGCGGCCGGCGAACTCCTGAACGGTTCGCCCATGACGGCCTATGCGTTTGCCAAAGGACTGCATTTTCTCGGTGGTTGGGGAAATTATATTGTAACAATCAGCGTTGTCCTGTTTGCCTTGTCCACGGCGATCAGTTGGAGTTATTATGGCGATCGCGGCGCCCAATTCCTGTGGGGCGACCGGGCGATTCTGCCTTATAAATTAGTTTATGTTGTGATGAATTTTTTGGGTGGGATTTTCTCCCTGGAAGTCGTTTGGGGTTATGGCGACATCGCGCTAGGACTCATGGCGATTCCAAACCTCATTGCCATTATTTTTCTCGCCAAAAAAGTCAGGGAACTCACCAATGATTATTTCAGCCGGGAACAATTGCCTTTTGTGAAAAAAGATCGCTATCGCACCGGAAACGAATGCTGACAAACTTTAGGATTGGAGTTCGTGAATATTAAATTTCAGTAATGTCCGTTCTAAGCGCTGATCCCGATTTTTCGGAGATATACTTTACTGCCTGGCGGGCCGCTAAATCGGCCGGAAGTACGATCCGGCGGTTAACCGGGAATCCACGGAAAATCGATTTCAAGCGTACGCGCGATATGGTAACCAATGTCGATCGCGCCGCCGAGCAGGTCATCGTGGACATCATCCAGTCCAAATTTCCTACCCATTCCATTCTGGCGGAAGAGCGCGGTGAAATTCACCAACCGGACTCATCCTTTGAGTGGATTGTTGACCCCTTGGATGGCACAACCAACTTTGTCCACCGGTTTCCGGTTTATTGTGTGTCAATCGGTGTAGCTTACCGGGGTGAAATTGTCGTTGGCGCTATTTACGATCCCATCCGTGACGAGCTTTTTTGTGCTAAAAAAGGCGGCGGAGCATTTCTGAATGGGCGGCCAATCCATGTTTCCCATACGCCGGAACTGGGCAAATCTCTGCTGGCCACGGGGTTCCCCTATATTAATGATGCCTTGTTCGAATTAAATATGCGCATTTGGGTCAAGCTATACGGTCAAACCCAAGGCTTACGCCGCGCCGGCGCGGCCGCGCTGGATTTAGCAATGGTCGCTTGCGGGCGGCTGGATGGTTTTTGGGAATTCAGTCTCAAACCCTGGGACCTGGCGGCGGGGGTTTTGCTCATTCAAGAAGCCGGTGGAACCGTCACCGCGATTTGCGGGAAAGCGTTTGACCTAGCAACGGTCCCCCACATCATTACGGGAACACCTCTGATCCACCGCGCCATGTTGGATCGTATTTTACCCTATCTCGAGGGAGTCAATTTACAGCAACCATGCTGATAACCGGATCAGGAGTTTTAGAAAAACTGAAGAACAAATTAGCAGAGGAGTCATTGTGAATCAGTTATTGTTGCGATTACTGATGATCGGATTTCTGGTTTTCCACCTAAACGCCTACTGGCAGCAAGAAGTGCATTACAATATTGCCGTCACGCTGCACGACTCGGATAATACGCTTACGGCTTCCGAACGCCTGCTCTACATCAATCATTCACCGGATACGCTGAGCGGAATCTGGATGCACCTGTGGCCCAATGGTTACCGGAATGACAAGACTGCGCTGGCCCGGGAACGCATACAGTCACACCATACTCGCTTTCTGAAAACCGCTGCCGAGAAACGCGGCTGGCTTGACTTGAATGAAGTGCGGGTTGGAGCTGAATCGCTGACCTGGCGGACCAAGGGCGATTCCATCGATATAGCCTGGTTCCAACTGCCAAAACCACTTGCTCCCGGCGATAGTGTCACCATAAACATGCGGTTTCTGGTAAAAATTCCTGAATTGACTTCCCGTCTGGGACACATCGGCCAGCACTACGAAATCACCCAGTGGTATCCCAAGCCGGCTGTTTATGATGCCGGCGGCTGGCACCCTATCCCCTATCGCAACTGGGGCGAATTTTACAGCGAATGGGGTAATTTCAGGGTAGCCATTACCCTGCCGAAAAATTATGTCGTCGCAGCCACCGGGAAACTTATGACTGAATCCGAGCAAATTGAACGCGCTCATTTAGCGTTATTCGGGAATACGCTGCTGGATTCCATGAAGAAACATCCGGATAAAAACGCGCTCCCGGATACACTGAATAAATTGATCAAAGCCAAGGCGCCCGTCAGTAGTGACACCTTGAAGACAATTGTTTTTCAACAGGATCGTGTCCACGATTTTGCCTGGTTTGCCGATAAACAATTCCTGGTCACTCACACCACGACCCGGGTTGATTCCGGCCGGGCGCCCGTCGACCTGTGGAATTATGTGATGGCCAAGAATTTTACCAAGTATCGCAAAGGCCTGACCTACCTTAAAACAGCCGTGGATTCGTGCAGTGCCTGGTTTATGCCCTATCCCTATACTGTCTGTACCGTGGTGGACGGCGACATCAGCGCCGGGGGCGGCATGGAATATCCCATGATTACCGTGGTCAATGGCTCGGGCTGGGGCGCCATTATGGACATGACCATTTTCCACGAGGTGGCGCATAACTGGTTTTACGGACTGGCGGCCTTTAATGAACGGCGCTATCCCTGGCTGGACGAAGGTTTTACCACCTATGCCGAGCGGCGCCATAGCGAGAAGGCAGCCCCTGATAACGAGGATGCGCCTTTCCCGATAAAATACCTGAAGTTTCTCAACCCCGGTTTGATGTACGACGCGCCTTTTTATGCAACCATCGTGGGCAACCTGGATCAACCGGCTGACCTGCCCAGCGACGCCTTCGAGGGTGGTAATTACCAATATATGGTCTATGGCAAACCCTCGGCGGCGGCACTCATGCTGCAAGGCCGGGTGGGACCGGCGCGAATGGACAGTGCCTGGCACGCTTTCTTCCGGCAGTGGGCTTACAAACATCCCCAACCCGCCGATGTTCGCCGGTCGTTGGAAGCCAGTTTGGGCATGGACCTGGGCTGGTTTTTTGACGGCCTGATCGGTTCCCGGGCCAAAATGGACTACGGCATCAGCGAGGTTAATACTGTTCCGGCCGACTCCGGCTGGCAAACCACATTAAAGTTGACCAATCACGGCGAACTGACCGCCCCGGTACCCATCGTGATCCGGGGCGCCAACGACTATATCCGGACGGTCTGGGTCGATGATGTCGCAACGCGCAAGCAGATCACGGTTCCCACGACGCTTCGCCCCCTGTCAGTAGTATTGGATCCCGAGGCAAAAACACTGGATATGAACCGGGTGAATGACGGCAGCGGCATTCATCTCAAATTCCTTTTAACAAAGGATTTCCTGAGCCGGGGTCACGGCTACACCCTGCGCTGGATGCCGGGATTGTGGTGGAATCTTCACGATCGGGCATTACTCGCTTTCTGGCTGCTGCACCGCAACCTGGATGACCCCCTGTTGCAATGGCGAATTAATCTGAAATACGGGTATAGGACTAACTCCTGGTATACAAACATCTATGCCCGGCGCCGATTTTATCTCTCCGGGGCTACCAATACCCAGTTGAGTACCCGGTGGGCTAATAACTGGTACGCACCGTTGGCCGGCTTAAAGGGTGAACTGCTTTGGCGTGATCCGGGGCTGTCTTTTCGGACAACCGTCTCCGGTGGTTATCTCTACCAGGACATTAAACCCGATGCACTGACAACTCGTTTTCTTGACAGCAAGATCTGGCAATCCGGAATATATCACAAGCTCCACGTGTCTTTCAGCCATGAAAATACCGCGATCGACCGGAAATGGTCCGGTGAAATCCATTCCAGGCTGGGTAAACAGCTTCAGGCAAACACGGCATTTACACGCTGGAGCGGAGGTTTCAATTTTGAGCGCAAATTAAGTCCCCACTTCAAGTTTCGCTGGGCCTTCTTTGCCGCCACCACCACCGGTCCGGTTCCAACCCAGGAACTGATTTACCCAAGTTCGGATGTGGACCCTGATTTTCGATACTTGCTGGTCCTGAGCCGAACCGGTTACGACTGGGCCAGTCCGGGCAATGGCTTTTACTTGGAAAGTTTGATCAATATTCCGGGTTACGGCCTACCCAACCGGAGCCAGGTTCTCGTAGCTGTAAATAAGCTGGTCGGCGCCAATGTGACCCTGGATTTCGGATTGCCGCTAAAGTTCCTGATCGCGGGTGGAATGGGCAAAACAACATCCGGCGCCGGTTGGGAAGGTCTGGGCAGTATCAGTCCTTACCTGGAATCCGAATCCTTACCGGTAAAACTGGTTTTCCCGGTAGCCTGGATCGAGAATGGCAAACTCACCGGCGGATTTCAATTCCAGGTCAACCTGCGGCAGCATTTCAGCTTCAGTATCGGCAATCGCTGATGCATTTCGAGAGCCTGACCCCGAACATCATGGTGGCGGATGTGGCCCGCTCGTTAAAATTTTACCATAATATTCTGGGGTTTAGCATTTTCACCACCCTGCCCAGCGGGGACCCGCCTTATGATTGGGCCATGGTGGGCCGGGACGGCGCGTTGCTCATGCTCCAAAGCCAAGCCAGTTTAGCCGAAGAATTGCCGCTATTTACTCAATCCGAGCCGGGGGGCGCGCTGACCTTTTTCATCAAAGTTGATGATGCCGAGGGACTCTTTGCCTCCATTCGGAAGCAGGTCAGAACGATAAAAGCACCTTATACCAGCTTTTACAATATGCGGGAATTTGTGATCGAAGATCCGGATGGATATTTCCTCACCTTTGCCCAGGATATAAGCGACGAAGGTATTCCGGATAATATGGTGTAGTCTACCGTCAACAAATTTTCTATCACTCTCCCCAAAGGAGGCAACAATACTGGATTATCTTAAAAAAATTATTCCGATTAGTTTGATCTTTGTAATGGGTCTTCCGGTGTTTGGTCAATGGCCGGAGAATCCGGCTAATAATCTCGCTATTTGTACGGCCTCCGGTGAGCAGACCGTCCCTAAAATTGGGGCAACCTCCGATGGCGGCTGTTTCGTGGCCTGGTATGATCACCGGGGTAATAACTATGATGTCTATATCCAATATCTCGACAGCGCCGGGGTTCCGCAATTTGCTCAAAATGGTCTCCTGGTAAGTAATCACGCCCAGGATACCTGGATTACGGACTGGGACCTGACGGTCGATCAAAATGACAACGCCATTTTAGCTGTTAATGATATCCGGGCCGGCGGGGATTGGGATATTTATGGCTACAGTATTGGAACGGATGGGTCATTTAACTGGGGGGCTAACGGGAAAACGCTTTCGGATAATACCTATTTCGAGCCCTCTCCCCGGGTCCTGACCGCCAACGACGGCAATATTTACTTTGCCTGGCAACAGGAAACCGCAACCAGCTATGTGATCAATGTGTATAAAGTATCGCCGGAAGGTCAGGATTTGTGGAATCCGGCCAGGGTGACCCTTTCGTCTGAATTTGGACTGTCAATTCCCCGTTTGGCCCCCACCAATGATGGTGGTTTTCTGCTTCAATATCTGGTAGCCCAGGGTAGTGGTTTCCCCACACCCAATCATCTGTACATTCAAAGATTTAACGCTAGCGGGACCGCTCAGTGGGAGACAGCCGGCGTCGGATTGAACACCGCCGGCGGATTCGGCTTTGCCCCCCTGCCCGACCTGGTCTCCGATGGAAATAATGGCGCGATTTCGTACTGGTATGACTCTCGTGATATGGAAAATCATGTTTACCTCGAGCGCATCAGCTCCGCCGGGCAGGTGCAATGGTCACGCAATGGCGTGCCGGTCAGTACCGCGAACGAACTACAGACCAGCCCGGCTATTGCTTACATTCCTGCCACGGGCAATACTTTCGTTTTTTATCAAACCAGTAATACCGGCCAGACAGCATCCGGGATGTCGGCGCAACTATTTAATGCGGCCGGACAACGTCAATGGTCCGACAATGGAATGGTATTGGCCGGAATGTCCACTCAACAGCAATATCTTTTACACGCCTATCCCCAACCGGATAGCACGGCCGTCGTGGTGTACCTGGAATACATGCCGGGTAGCGTAGTCAATGCCCAGTTAAGAGCAATTAAACTTGATGCGAACGAGAACATGGTCTGGGGTCCTTCAGCCATCGTTATGGCCAGTGCTGCCAGCTCGAAGGGTCACCTGGCAGGTACGCTGCGTGCCAACGGCACCATTGTATCAGCCTGGCATGATGACCGGAACGGGAATCCGGACATTTACCTGCAGAATATCAATCCGGACGGTTCGTTCGGGGCGCCACCGGCAACCATGAATCCAACCATTGAAATCACGGCGCCGATTGATAACTCAGTGTTTCATCTGCTCCCGTTTGATATCGAAGTAAATGTCACGGACTTTGTGGTGGCGCCGGAAAATAGTGGCGCCGGGTTGCTTCAGATCGAAACCATCGATCAGACAACATCTGCGGTCATCACGAATACATTTTTAAATTCCGTTGCTTCGGTACAATTAACCGGGGACGATCTGCCGTCAGGTGGCGACTACCTGATCCGGGCCACACTAACGGGTTATGACAGCCTGCCCATTGAGCCATCAGCTTCGGATTCAATTCATTTTACCTACCAGCCGCCAACGCTTGCCATCACCGCTCCGGTGGATAGCGCCGTTTTTGAAATGGCACCTGTCACCGCCGCCTTCCAGGTAACTGATTTTCCATTGGGGCTTGACAGTGGCCGTGTCATTGTAAAGCTGAACGGCGAGATTATTGATACGCTGTACAATGGAGCACCATTTGATCTTGCCTGGTTTCCCGTGGAGGGCCGGCAGGAGCTGGTGCTGTGGTTACAAAATCCAGACGGGACTGATTTCGAACCATTCACGGCTGATTCGGTATTTTTTTATTTCTACACGTTGGAAGTCGCGGATAACGATTCAGAACGCCCTGAAGAATTCGGACTGGAACCTGCTTTTCCAAATCCATTTAATCCGTCCACAACGATTCAGTACAGTCTCGCTCAAACCGGTCCCTTAACGCTGGCGGTTTACGACCTGCAAGGGCGGCGGATTATCAAATTGCAAACGGGTGTCGTGACCGCCGGCCGGCATGAGTTGACCTTATCAGCGGGCAACCTTGCCAGCGGAGTTTACTTACTGCGCCTGAGTACGGCCGCTGGTCTCGTCGCATCACAAAAGATCGTGAAACTCAAATAGCGAGCATATTTCTCATGCGTTTGCTCAGCCAAACATTGTAACTTTAAGCTTGATACGGACTCTACCAAATGATGACCAATTAAAACAAAAAGGAATAATAACAATGAGTTACCATTTTAGCAAAACCCTGAAAATGTCCATGACTGACGCCATTGAGCACACGAAAGCAATCCTGGGCGGGCATGGTTTCGGTATCGTAACCGAAATCGACATGACCGCTACGCTGAAAAAGAAAATCGGGGTGGAAATCTACCCCTATCAGATTCTGGGAGCTTGCAGTCCCAGGCACGCTTACGCCGCGATCCAGGGCGAGCCACGGATTGGTTTGATGCTGCCGTGCAATGTTATTGTGCGGGAATTCGAGCCGGGAAAAGTGGAAGTCTCGGCGGTTGACCCGGTAGCTTCCATGCAGGCCGTGGAAAATGACAGTCTGGGAACGGTCGCCCGGGAGGTGCAGAAAAATTTACAGGCGGTAATTGAGGAGTTGTAAGTCATTTTTCCACAACTCCGCGGGGGCTGGGCTGCCAGATAAAAAAACAGCGCAAAAGCTTGTTTTTCCCTGTTGAGGACTTTTTATAACTGTTTAATCTCTAACTGCTAAACTACCAAAATAAACAGGGCGCTTTGTCAGCTCCCTGTTTATTACAATCTGGTTGAGGGACCGATTATTTCAGCAACAGCAGCTTGCGGCCGGCGCGAAAGGCTTTAGCGCTGGTGGTTGAATAAGCTTCCAGAGTGTAGATGTACAAGCCGGAGGCCACCTTACGGCCAAACGAATCCGTCCCCCGCCAGGTCAGT
>CAZIWX010000076.1:0-12210 GCA_964543125.1 uncultured Lentisphaeria bacterium
ATAAACAATAGTTAGCCAGAAACACGAAAAAGATGAATATGTTTAAAATATTAATCGTTTCGGTTCTCTTGCTGTTGCCTATTGCCTGTTCGGAGACAACGGATCCTGAGCTTGGCGAAGTGTTTGATTTGGCTTTCGGTCAATCCACTCAGATTCATAACGAGAATCTCTCAATAAAATTTCTGGAAGTAGCTGAAGATTCTAGGTGTCCAACAAGTGTTGAGTGTGTCTGGGAGGGAAATGCAGGAATATTGCTGTTGATATCTCAAGATACAGTATCATTAAACACTACTTTAGAACCAAAGGAAATTGATATAGGAAGTTATGTAATAGAGCTAATTTCTGTATCACCCTATCCAGAAACTACTGAGCCAATAAATAAAGAAGACTATACTATTGAACTTGTTGTGACAAAATGATGTGTTCTGGCTAACAGGCGCTTAGTGCAGACATTCTGAAGGGACGTAGTAAACGATTAAGATGATTAATATTCAGCACTCAGTACAAAACAAAAGTTTGACATGTGCAGCACAAGCGCAGGGTCGTCAGGCTCTCCAAAAATATTGCTTTTCAGGGTAGTATGACATATAATCATACTGGAGGTGAAATATGAGTGCATCGAAAATTGCAATAACAATTGATTCAGCTCTTGTTGATGAGTTAGACAGGCTTGTCATTGAGAACAAATTCCCCAGCCGCAGTCGAGCTATTCAAACCGCGGTAGCCGAGAAATTAAAGAAAATTCATGCTACCCGGCTCGCAACCGAATCTTCCAAGCTTAATCCCGAGTATGAACAGAATATGGCTGATGAAGGCTTAAACGAGGAGTTGGGATCTTGGCCGGAATATTAAGAGGTGAAGTCCGGTGGGCAAACCTTCGACCCACGATAGGCCATGAACAATCCGGAAGACGGCCGGTACTTATCCTAAGCGAGGATGTTTTTAATCATAGATCAGGAACTGTAATAGCAGTAGCTCTAACCAGCCAGCCTCCATCCGCCGGTTTTCCACTCACACTCGAACTTGAGTCGACTCGACTTCCTAAAAAGTCGTGGGTTAAAATCAGTCAGATCAGAACACTTTCGACCAAGCGGATTGGCAAAAAACTTGGGATTGTCAAACCTGAAGAAATAGCTGAAGTATTAGAGGGCTTAAATGAAATACTCGGCGCCTAACGGGCGGTTAGAGTCTGACTTTTTTGCAGGGGGTTACCGAGCTGAAATGACGAGAAATATACACAATATAGTGCAAAGCGAGGCTGCTGAACCGTGCCGCTCAACCGCGGTGCATCAACAGCACTTGGTGAATATTTTCGAAGGGAGTTTAAAATGAGACTATTAAGAAGAGGTGCATTATTTAGCATCATGCTCATCGTTTTTTCTTGCGGTCTTATTGATCCTGATGCTCTTAATGATAAATATAGCGATGCGAATATCATTATTGAGTTAAATGCCGGTACTACTCAAGAACCGGGCAATATTGAAATTACAAGCAGTATCGCGGATACAATTCGTCTTCGTTCTTTGAATATCAATGAATGCTCCTTCGCATACTTTTCCATAGCAGGCATGAGATATTCTGATGAATTAGAAAAATGGATTAAAGGTGAAATAACTATTAGCTGTGATTTATCTGTTCCACCCTTAATCCTTTTGCCCATGGAAACAAAAACAATTGAGATAATTCCAGTATTGCCGGAAAATGAGTATACGATGCATATGTATTATGCTGTTGATAACAGCCCGGATTTTGGACCCTATACACAAGTTGAATTAGGTTTTAGGATTAAGGATTAGCATTAAAGACCGCTGCCTGACATGCGCTGCACCGGGCATGAAAAGTCGGCTAGGCCAAAACCGAAGTATGGCTTACGAACCGATGTTTGGATTAAGACGAACGCTCGCCAAGGGCGCCGGTGAGCTTGGCCGGCAGACTGGCGAGGCCGGCGCAAAACCAGCACGCCGTGGATGAATTCCGGACGACCCAACGCGGGTGGCGTGCCGCGGAGTGGCTACTGTTCGGGGTCTGGGTGGTTGCGGCTCTGGCGACGATGTATCCGGCCCTGGGTAGAGCGTTGCATGTCTACGGGGGCTTCTTTACCAATTATGCCGCTGATTTGGCGAATCCACCCTGGCTCTATATCGCGGTGCGTCATCGGCCGCAAAAGCATCTTCTGGCGCGGTGGCTCGGAAGCTCCCCCGGGTTGGCGGCAGGCAGTATTTTTCTCGGCGGCTCGATCTTGGAGATAAGCCAGCTGTTTTGGCCCAACGGTTTCTTCGCGGGAACTTTCGACCCGCTTGATTTCGCTGCTTACGGAGCCGGTCTTTTAATGTGCTATCTCGTGGACAAGCGCAACATCAATCTTGGACGCGTTGCCAATATTCCTCGTTAACGGGGGGCCAGGCCGAGGCAGCGCACACACGCGGCTGGCAGCTGATGGCAGCCGTTTGGAAGGCTTTATGACTTATGAAAAATAATATTTTGAAATTGATTCTGGTTCTTTCCTTACTTTCATCAATCTATTCACAATCCGCTGGTGCGATTTTTCTCCTTATCCCGCCTTCACCAACAATGAACGGATTGGGTGGTATTGGTGTTTGTCTTCCTTCAGACGACCCTTTTTCAGGATATTTCAATCCAGCCAATGGTCTCAATTTTCTGGAAGGCGTATCCTATTCACATTCAAGAATGGGTACACCTTGGATGCAACCATTAGCCGATGACCTCTATTTGGAATACGAAGTCTGGAATCTTGGATTAATACCCAAACATTATCCTGTAAAGTTTGTGATAAGTTTCCATAAAACATTTCTTGATACAGGTGAGCAACTTCGGGTGGATGAATATGGAAATATTATCGATGCCTTTCAAACTTATATGAAAGTTGATGCTCTTACTTTAGGGATTGGATACAAAGGCCAACTTAATAAAATCCCGTTTGATTTTTCGTTCGGGTACACCAGAAAAACTGCTACTGAGAATTTTTGGGCCGTCAAATCTTCTGATGATTTAAATGATTATGGTTTGTTATTCTCACTTCCTTTTTCTTTAAAGCAAACTTCAATAAAAAAACTTAAATCGATTTATGCTGCATTTGATTTTAATATTAAGCCATCCTTCGGTTACAGCGTTTCAAACATTGGTAAGGATATAGCCTTCTCCTCGCATAGTGCGGACCCGACGCCAAAATACTTAAGAATTGGTATTTCCACTTCTACAGTCCTTTCCTACAAATCAAAGTGGAATTTACTGGAATGGGAAGGTGGTCGTTCTGCTTCGGATGAATTAGTTAAACCACGATATAATTCCGATGACCCAATAAAATATCAATTCGGATTAGGTGATGTGGATTTTTTCGAAAATGTATTAAAAAGCAAAACCGACTCACTGGTAACCATACATCGTGGCGATGAGTGGACAATTTTGGATATTTACACTTTTAGAAAAGGCAGAGAAATTGACCTTTCAGGAAGAATTGATTTACAAACGTCCGGATATGGTTACAGATTGGCTGGAGTATTCAAGATTCTTTACTTTCTGCTGGGTGATCCAATATTTGAAACCATCCCTAAGTTTATTGATGTCCAATATAACTACTCGAAATGGGAACAATATCCGGGTCATCCGCTGCACGATACAGAATTTGAATCGTTGTCCATCACATTTAATAATATTGACCGTTTAGTTATGGGTATATTGAAATGACAAGCGATAGTATTCAAAATAACAACCTGCCAATCCTCGGTCAACCGGGCCGAAAATAGTGACAGCGCAATTTCGAGGTTCGGTGATTTATCAGACGTTAATTCGGGAAGGGAAAGTTCCGTGGCAAAAAATTTCATACCGGTCACTTTTTCTTTTGGACGGCGTAGCTGACAATAATCATTAACTGACCGATTGCCCGTGGGGAAAAAACGCCCTGCCACCGGGTGAATCTCAAGGGCAGGACTGGCTGTCACTGTCCTCGGAAGGAAATCCCGAGTCTGATAGGTTCAGGTAAGGCATTTCGCCCGTATAACATCGGGTTGCAGCCGGCCGCGCCGGGCGCGGGGCAATCCGAGCCGGCACACGCTTTGGAGGTAATCGGTTAGCGAAGGTGATTTTTCCGTACGCGCGCGGCTGATTAGCGCCGTTATCCAATTAATAAAGCAAGAACAATTATAATCAACCAGAGAGGTAGCAAGATGAAGTCTTTTATTTACGGTTCCCTGTTGTTAACCCTATTCCTAGGCCTTGCCGCGGGAGAGGAATTCGATGTAAAATTGTATGGTCAGTATAGAATTAAAGCGCTTTCCTATACCGTCCCCCAGCTACGCCTGACGTCAAACCTAACATCTGATACATATCACCGGGATAATTACATCGGAGAATCGACAGATTATGATAAAACGGATAAACAGTTGGGTTTGACCACTACCTTTTGGCTGGGTCATTATGCTGAATCCGAAGCACGGACAATTTCTTCCGGATTGAAGGCCTTCCTTAGAAACCGTGAGTACAAACGGAATTATAGTTATACGCATGAAGTCAGTAATCATCAGAATTCCCTTGATTATTATCTCGACGCGGATTATACCGGTTCATGGTATTTCAAGGATACCAATCGGTACCTGGGCCTGGCGTCGTCCTTTTACTTTCATTCACAAAGTAGTTCATCTGTTTATAAGGATACAGACGCCAGCAATGAATATTATGAAGAACGTAAAAATCATTTTCGTTCTCAGGTGCACGCACTCACTTTTTCCTGCGGGTCTGGCAGAATTCGAGAGGTGACATCCGTGCATCGGGCTTTGCTGCTAATCGATCGCCTGAAAGCATCACATCCGGAACTCGGCCAAATAAATGAATCAGGCGTCATTGAAATCGCTCGGACTTTGGAAAGCCGTAAAAAGTTCAGCGCCTTGCATTACCGCTATAATAAATACTTCTGGGGTGCACTGGAGAGCGTGTTTGATTCCCTGGGATATAATATCGCCGATATGGATATGTATACATCGCTGTATGTCAACGAAGCACTGAGTCTATTGCATTACCAAAGATATTGGGGCTCGAAATGGAATCTGGGCTTGAAGGTGGAATACGAGAAGAATAGTCAGAGCGACGCGCAATACGAGCAAGACGGTACCGTTCTGAATGACGGGAGTGATTGGAATGAAAGTATCTTTGTCTTGGTAAATCCATCCTACAGTTGGTACCAGCCCGAGTCATTTCAATCGCAGTTGCATTTTAATCTGGGTCTGTCGGCCGGACCGGGCGTTGATCCTACCCCTCAATACACGCAAAAATACGCCGTTAACAGCACGCTGGGTTATCAGTATGATGTGACCGACAAAATCATGATATCCAGTCAGCTGGAATATCATTATTCCCGGTGGAATGGTAAAAATGACCTTTACCGCCATGATCTGTTTTTCAATCCCGATCTAAAGTACTACATCCTGGATTTTGCCTATATCGACATCGGTTACACTTACAGGCTGATGAGCGATAAGCAATTGGAAACGGATTTGCCGGCCAATCCCGTATCGCATGATAATCAATTGATGATCACCTTTACTTTCGGCCCTTCGTCGCCGAATGTTCATGTCAACTAAATGAATATTGAAGGAAACCGGGTAAAGTCATTCACTTAATGAAAAGTAAGCCCCCGCCTGAAGCCACGAATTCCATCCGCGGTCTGGCCGACCCGGTAGGCTTTGCCCATGAATCCTGGCAGATGGACATCCTGATGGAGCACATCGAGAGCCGTTTTCGGGTTGATCTGGAACGCACGGAACAGGATTCGGAGACGGTGTGGAAAATCGCGATTTCTCCCCACGACGATTATGCCTGTGCCAGTTGGTTGTATCCGGCGGTATTAAGAAATATTGCCGCCAAAACTGTCATTATTTTCGGTGTGGCTCACAAAGCCCGGTCGTTCAATCTCGAAAACCGATTGGTCTTTGACAATTATGACGTCTGGCAAAGTCCTTATGGGTCGGTAAATGTTTCGTCCTTGCGTGAGCAGATTCTCAGGTCCATACCTGAAGAAATGGCCATGGTTCATCCGGAAATGCAGATTGTGGAGCATTCGGCGGAAGCGCTGATCGCATTCTTGCAATACTACAATCGGGATGTTGAGATCGTCAGTATTTTGGTGCCCGATATGAATCTGGAGCGAATGCAGGCGATTGGTCAGGAATTGGCGGAAACGCTTTCGAGCATCATGGTAGAAAACAATTTACAATGGGGCGAGGACGTTGCACTGCTAATTACCTCCGATGCGGTTCACTATGGTGATGAAGATTGGGGCGGAAATAATTACGCACCGTTTGGGACCGATTCGGAAGGGACAGCACACGCCATGGCTCATGAAGCGGAAATCATTAAAGCTTGTTTTACCGGGGAAATGACGCCGGAAAAGGTCGCCGGGTTTTATAGGTACACACTGAATCCGGATGATTTTCGGGAATACAAATGGACCTGGTGTGGCCGGTATTCAATTCCGGTAGGATTATTGACTGCCATCCATCTACAGCGATTGACTAATGGCACTGCATTAACCGGTGTACCTCTCGCGTACGCCACGAGTATCAATCAGACGCATATCAAAGTGGATGATCTGGGGATGGGACTCACCAACATTACCACCCGGCGTCATTGGGTGGGTTATCCGGCGATTGGATTTCGGTAGATGCAAGAGCTCATAATTCTAAGCATCAACTCAAGGAAGTAGCCGGGACGTCAAGTCGCAAGCATTTGTGGCGCTTGTTCAGAGAGATGTGGGGTTAGCCGAATTCGTTCCCCAAGGGCTCAGTCAATACTGGTTATTTTCCGTCGTTTAAATTAATGGGAAACAGATTAATCTTTAGCGGTTCAGAACCCATGATGCATCTGCGTTAGGGTTGATTTCACATGTGGTTAGCCGTGTTCTATTTTCGTTGACAGCCCTACCCTTGCCGTCTATATTGCCCCGCTTTGAAATGGTGAGAGGAGAATGAATGTACGCCATCATTGAGATTGCAGGGAAACAGTTCAAGGTTAAACCAAACATGGTCCTGAACGTTCCGTCTCTCGACATTGAACCGGGAAAACCGGTGGAAGTCGAGCGCGTACTGGCCTTTTCTGACGGTAAAGATTTTAAAGTTGGCACTCCCGTGCTGGATGACGTCCAGGTGGAGGCCACCGTGGTGGAACACGGTAAAGACAAAAAAATCATTGTCTTCAAGAAAAAACGCCGGAAAGGCTATCGACGGAAACGGGGACATCGTCAAGGGTTTACCACGATTAAGGTAGAAGACCTGAAACGGGAAAAAGCGGCACCCAAGCCAAAACAAGCGGCAACCAAAGTTGGGGCCAAAGCGAAGGCAAAACCCAAAAGCACCGTCAAAAAAGCTGCCCCGAAAAAAACCACCGCGGCCAAAAAACCGGCCGCTAAAAAAACAACGGCAGCCAAACCGGTAGTTAAAAAGCCCGCGGTGAAAAAGATGGCTGTCAAGGCTCCGGCTAAGAAAGCCTCCAAAAAAGACGAGACGGGAGAATAATCCATGGCTCATAAAAAAGGTGTTGGTAGTTCCAAGAACGGACGCGAAAGTCATTCCAAGCGCCTGGGTGTAAAAGAATTCGGTGGTCAGTTCGTGACCGCCGGCAGCATCCTGGTGCGTCAACGCGGTACCCATTACCATCCGGGCAAAAATGTGGGTAAAGGTGGCGACGATACCCTGTTTGCCAGGATTGACGGTGTGGTCGCTTTCGAGCGCAAAGACCGGGACCGCAAACAGATCAGTGTTTATCCACCCGCTGCGAAGTAGCTGCCGTCATTCCATAATTTTCAATCCCCTGAATCTCGGAATCAACCTTGAGATTCAGGGGATTGTTACGTTCAAGCTGGTAACTGCGGACATTAAATTTTAACTAAGTAAAGCGTTACCCGGCGCTTATTTTTTCAGCCTATGGAAATCAAATTCATCGTATTTGCGAGAAGTTGAAAAAGGAGACATTGTGGGCAATTCCGATCTGGAACGCTTGGAAGCATTACATCAAAGTTATGCCGTATTAAAATCCGAACTCGGTAAGACCATCATCGGTCAGGGTCAAATCATTGAGCAGCTTTTTATCGCCATGCTGGCTCAGGGTCATGCTTTGCTGGTCGGTGTGCCGGGGCTCGCGAAAACACTGCTGATTAAGAGCCTGGCCGATATTATGGATTTAAAATTCAAACGGATTCAGTTCACACCCGATCTGATGCCATCGGACATCACGGGTACGGAAATTATTGAAGAGGATCACCGTACCGGCAAGCGGGCGTTTCGGTTCGTGCAGGGCCCCGTCTTTGCCAATATTGTCCTGGCGGATGAGATCAACCGGACGCCACCCAAAACCCAGGCTGCGCTCCTGGAAGCCATGCAGGAGCACCGGGTCACTGCCAGCGGCAAGACCTACACGCTCGATGAGCCGTTTTTTGTTTTGGCGACCCAAAATCCCATTGAGCAGGAGGGCACATATCCGCTCCCGGAAGCCCAACTTGACCGATTCATGCTGAATCTGAAAGTAGAATATCCCAGCGCCGAAGAAGAAAAAAAGATTGTTCAGACCACAACGTCGGCGGTTGAAATCAAGTTGAACAAGGTGATTACCCACGAGGAAATCAAAGCCTATCAGCAACTGATCCGTCAGGTCCCGGTCGCGGATAATGTGGTTACTTTCGCGGTTGAATTGGTTACCAAGACCCGTCCGGCGAGTCCTGCTACGCCTGACTTTATTGAAAAATGGGTGGCCTGGGGCGCCGGTCCGCGGGCTTCGCAATATTTGGTATTAGGCGCCAAAACGCTGGCCGCGCTGAAGGGCAATCCCACACCCTCCATTGATGATGTACGAGCCGTCGCTCTTCCGGTTTTACGGCATCGCGTCCTGACTAATTTTAATGCGGAAGCCGACGGTGTCAGCACGGATGAAATCGTCAGTCAACTGCTGGATACATTCTGATGTCACTGAATTGAATTTGTTTTTTAGAACCAAAACACCATAGGTAACAACATGCGGTCAATTTTTTCCCGGTTCCTCTTGTTAGGGGTTATTTTCAGCGGACTCCTGGCGCAATCCGGTTTTTTCGCCTGGAATCAGCGCACCCATCCAGAATTGAAGTGGTCAACGCTGGAAACCGAACACTTTAACATTCATTATCACCAGGGGATTGAAGACATTGCCCATAAGGGCGCCCTGATTGCGGAACAGGTCTATCCCACCATTTTAAAACAGCTTGATGTAAACCCCTGGGGGAAGACCGACATTACCTTCACGGCGGAAGACGAGGTCATGAACGGATTCGGTATGCCGTCCGACCAAATCTTCATTTGGGTGAGTCAGAATGATGTGGCCGGCCATTTCGGCGGTTCGGAAAAATGGCTGCGGCTGGTGGTGCCGCACGAATTCCAGCATGTGGCCCAATTCCATGCCCAGAAAACCTGGGCCGGTCTGTGGAGTATGCTTTCCATCCCCGGTTGGTGGATGGAAGGCATGGCGGAGTATAATACGGAAGTCTGGCGCGTCGGCCGCAGCGACAATGCCTTAAAAGTCCATGCCTACCAAAATATACTGGATCAACTGGAAGCGCATAACATGGGCTACGCCAAGGTGTTATATCTGGCCTGGAAATATGGCGATAGCACCCTGGTGAAAATCAGCCACGACCGTATTTATCTCGATAAAAAGCATAAAAAATGGCCGGTCTGGTATGATTTTGATAAGGCCTTTAAAAATGCCGCCGGGAAATCGGTAGAAAAGTTTGATGAAGAGTGGCGCCGGGCCATGGATACCTATTATTACACCTTGAAGGGGCAAAAAGAGGGCGTGGACGAGATCGGTGAATCTATCGTCATGCATGATTTTAAAGATATTTCGGGTTTGAGTATGGCGCCGGATTCAAGTGCTTTTGCGGTTATTGGCCGTCAATCAGATGAACAGTATTACCAGAGTCTGTATGTGATGACCACCGACTCAAACCACACCATTAAACGCATTCATTATGGTGTGTTTAACAACCAGCCGGCCTGGTCGCCCACCGGCCGTCAAATCGTGGTGTCCGAAATGCACCGCGGCACGCACGGCAGCTTGTTAAACGACTTGCGGATCATGGATCGCAATGGGAAACACAAGCGCTGGCTAACGGAAAATCTGCGAGCCCTGCATCCCAGTTTTGGCCCCGATTCGGAAACGGTCTACTGCGTGGGCCACCCCACGGGTGAAACCACCAATATTTACCGCCTCAACCTGCGGACGAATACAATCAAACGTGTCACCGGTTTTACCGGTGATGTCCAGATTCAGCGGCCCCTGTTGTCGCCGGATCAAACTCAATTGGTGATAGCCATTCAGGATACCAGCGGCGACATGGACATTGCGGTCATTAACACGGATGGTTCCGGTTACCGAAAGCTTACCCGGGATTATGCGGAAGACCTGATGCCGGTCTGGACGGCCGATGGCAAAGGAATTGTTTTTACATCTTACCGCAATGAAACACCTAATTTGTATTATGTGTCGTTGGATTCGCCGGATACTCTGGTCCAGATGACGGATATAGCCGAAGCGGTATATTCCATCCAGCGTGTGCCCCACTCCAACCGCATTCTGGCGTTAACCCTGGGAGATGTGGATACGGTACGGATGGTTTCCGTGGCAGCCAATCGTTTGGTAACGCCCCTGCCCATGAATATTCGCAAGCGCTGGGCCGCCTGGCGAACCAAAAGGCCAACCCCTGCTATCGGAGAAATTGACTATCACAAACAATCCAGGATTTTAAGCAACCACCCTTACCATGCTTTTAAAACATTTCGGACCCTGGCCTGGCTGGCCCTGCCGGATGATCAAGGTCTTTCGGGGTTTTATGTAAGTTCCGACGCCCTGGGCAAGCACCTGCTGAGTGCGGCGGCCAATGTCCGGTGGGACGGAGCTTTAGTGGGTGGTCTAGCTGCTTATTCCAATCTGAATTATTGGCCGGCGCTGAGCGTTTTTATCCAAAAAAATCTGGAGTACAATCAACGGGTCATCGGTGCCGGAAGTATTTATGAGTCCTTAAGTGGTGGCGGCGTTGCAGCGGCAATTCCCCTGAACGGCGGCAATAGTCTGTTTGCCAACCATCTGTTCAGCGCAACCGTGCAGGCTCGTACACGGCAGGTACTCAGTTTTTCCGAAGACATCCCTCGGGATTCTCTCGTTGATGGTTTGAAGGAGGGCAGTTTTACCCTGGATTACCGCTGGAAATCGCAGCGGCCGCATAAAAGTATGGTCTGGCTGCCCCACAACGGTACCGGATTCAATGCGCATATCGAGTTGATATCCTCAAGCCTGTGGGGCGTTGCGAATTATCAAAAATTGTGGGTTGACGGATTCATGAATCAGCAATTGGGACCCACGCCCTTTGTGGCCTATGCCCGCTTGAAATGGGAAAAACATACGGGTTCGGTACCCTATCAGGACCGTATCGGTTTGCTGGATGTGGATCCACTCTACTACTCGCCGGGGACCCTGGCCGGCGACCTGGCCGGCTTGGTGCATCCCATCGAGACTTACAATCTGCGTGGTCAGCAGGGTAATTATTATGGACGGGAAGTACTGTATCAGGTAACCGAACTCCGGTTCCCGTTCATTCCCGCCATCCCGGCCAATATCCTGGGGCTTACGCTGAATCATTTCACCGGCGCATTGTTCAGTGATGTGGGTGTGGTTCGGGATCGACCGGATAACGCAAGCCCCAAAGTGCTGCAAACTTTCGGCGCTGAACTCAAAGCCAATGTGAGCGTTGGTGATATCGCTTTGGTGGTTATTTCGGGTGGTGTTGGCGGCGATGAGGATTTCTGGTCAAACAAAGACTACCGGAACGATTCAATCCTGCAAGACCATACCTATTTTCGACTCGCGTTGGTGAATCCATTCTGAGACGGATCTTTCATGGAAATTGATAAACGTAAATACCTGAAACCGGAAACCATTGCCACCCTGGCCAACATGCAGTTACGGGCCCGTATGGTGGTGGAAGGCTTTATCGTGGGCTTGCACAAAAGCCCCTACCACGGTTTTTCAGTAGAATTTGCGGAGCACCGCGCTTACGGTCCCGGTGATGACCTGCGCCACATGGACTGGAAACTCTATGGCAAGACCGACCGGTTTTACATCAAACAATTTGAGGAAGAGACCAACCTGAAGGCCCATCTGCTGGTGGATATCTCCAAG
>CAZIWX010000077.1:0-11961 GCA_964543125.1 uncultured Lentisphaeria bacterium
GGACCGGATTCGCTTACCCCTGGATTTATACACCGGCGAGTGGGACGCAGCCCGTTGGCAGGCCTGGCTGGCACACGATCCCGTCAATCTGGTGGATACGCTGCATGATAATTTGAAAAACCTGAAATTACTCTACCTCGACTGCGGCGACCGGGATCAGTTCCATCTGGTGTATGGCGCCCGGCAACTGCATCAAAAGCTGGAGCGCTACGGCATTGAACATGTTTATGAAGAATTTCCCGACAATCACAGTAGCGTCAACTATCGTTTTGATCGCTCCCTGCCGCTGATCATTGAGGCACTGCAACCATAGAGCAGTACAAAAATTGTCTCCCCGAGCTCCGTCGAAGGGCAATTTTTGTATAACTACCCAGATAAAAATGCCAATCCAAACAGCGATCTGAACATTTGCCATTAAAAAGGCTTTGAATGACATTATGCCCGTGAGAGATCAGACAATCCTTTGGACGAAAATTGTAATTGTACTATTGCTGGTTGGCATGAGTGCCGGCCGGGCCTGTACCGTGGGTGTCGTCAGCGGTGAAGCAACTGCCGATGGCCGTCCGCTACTCTGGAAAAATCGCGATTCCGGCCACCGTGATAATGAGGTGCGCTACTTTAAGGGCCCCCGCTACGAGTTTATGGGCGTGACCAACCAGGGTGATACGACCCAGGTTTGGATGGGCCTGAACAGCGCCGGCCTGGCCATCATGAACTCCGAATCAAAAGACCTGCCGGGTACTCGTTACGACGATGAAGGTGTGCTTATGAAGGTTGTCCTGGGCCGTTTTGCAACCGTGCAGGAAGTCGAAAAGTACCTCAAAACGACCAATAAAAAGGGCCGGGCGGTTACCAGTAATTTCGGTGTGATTGATGCTCACGGCGGCGCCGGATTTTTTGAAACCGGCAATCACAGCTTCACTTTTTTCGATGCCAACACCACTGCGGACGGATTCTTAGTGCGGGCCAATTTTGCCGAGACCGGTAATGGAGGCGGGTATGGTTATTATCGTCGCAACCGCGCCAGGGAATTGTTGCAGTCCGGAGCCCGGAAGCATCGATTGACTTATCGCTACCTTATCCAAAGTGTGAGTCGCGACATTCAGACCGCGGCCGGTAATCCTTATCCGCTGGAAAGTACCGCGATCGATACGGTGCCCACCCGTGGGACCGTGAATCGTTACCGGACGGTTTCGGCGGCGGTTTTTCATGGTGTGAAAGAGGGCGAGAATCCCAATTTTGCCACCATGTGGACGATTCTGGGTGAGCCGGTGGCCGGAATCGCGGTACCCCTGTGGGTTGCCACCCACGAACCGGGTGAATTGATGCACGGCTCAGAGGGCGCCCGCATGAATCAGGCGATTCAGCATATCGAGGGCCGGGTCTACACCGATACCGCCGATCCAACCGCGATCAACCCGCGTGAAGTAGCTTCCGTAACGACAGGCTTTGAAGCCATTGAGTCAGGATTTTTCCAGATGACCGATCAGGCGCTGCAAGCGTGGAAACGGCGCTATGATTATCCCACCGGCATGGAGCAGTTGCAGCAGTTGATCCAGCGAACGGCGTATAACGTTTTGACTTACCGGTCCCACGCATTGGAAGCGCCGTGATCCCGCCGGGGAAATTCAAATCCAATAAATTTTAATGCACGGTCATGGTTTCCGGCGGTTGGCGGGACTCAAGGCGGTTGAAAATTCAAGGATAGCGAGGGGCTCGGCATGAGAAACATGCGGCTGAAATTCATACTGGCAAGTCTGGTTGCCGGAGCGGGATTAATTGGATGGGGACGGTTTTGGACCGGCGCCTGGTGGTTTTTCCTCTTTCTCGGACCCGTCATACTCATCGGAATTTATGATCTGTTTCAGCGCAGCCATTCGATCAGCCGCAATTTCCCGTTCATCGGTCATTTTCGCTATCTGGCGGAGGTCTTTGCCCCGGAAATTCACCAGTACTTTGTTGAGTCCGATACCGACGGCACGCCCTTCAATCGCATTCAGCGCGGTTTTGTCTATAAACGCGCCAAACGCGCCTTGCAAACCCACCCCTTTGGAACGGAGCTTAATATTTACAGCGAGGGTTATGAATGGCTGCCCCATTCAATTTTTCCGGCCCAACCCTGGCCGGAACCGCCGCGGGTGAGCATCGGCGGGCCCCGATGCACCCAACCCTACAGCGCCAGCCTGTTGAACATTTCCGCCATGAGTTTCGGCGCCCTGAGCAATAATGCAATCCGGGCACTGAATGCGGCTGCCCGGCAAGGGGGCTTTTACCACAACACCGGTGAAGGTGGTTTATCCAAATATCATTTGGAATCCGGTGGCGACATCGTATTGCAGATTGGAACCGCATACTTCGGCTGCCGCACGGTGGAAGGGAATTTCGCACCGGATAAATTCCGGGAAAAAGCCGCTTTACCTCAAGTCAGGATGATCGAATTAAAATTATCCCAAGGCGCCAAGCCGGGGCACGGGGGCGTTCTTCCGGCCGTGAAAAATACCGGTGAAATTGCCGCGATCCGGGGTGTGGAACCCCATACTACCGTACTTTCACCCCCGGGACATACCGCTTTCAACTCACCGGAAGGACTGGTGAAATTTTTAGCGCAATTACGGGCATTATCCGGCGGTAAACCGGTGGGTTTCAAACTTTGCGTGGGCAGCCGATCCGAGTTCGAGGCAATCTGTAAAGCCATGCAAACTACGGGTATGCAACCGGATTTCATTACGGTTGATGGCGGTGAAGGGGGCACCGGTGCTGCCCCCATCGAGTTTTCCAATTATGTGGGAATGCCGTTGGAAGAAGGATTGGTCCTGGTGGTCGATACCTTGCGGAAATATGGTCTGAAACAGAATATCCGGGTGATTGCCAGCGGAAAGGTCATCACCGGCTTTGATATTTTCCGTAACCTGGCACTGGGCGCTGACCTGTGTAACAGTGCCCGGGGAATGCTGTTTGCCTTGGGCTGTATCCAGTCGCTCCGATGCGATTCCAATGAATGTCCCACGGGTATTACGACCCACAAGCCGGGATTGGTGCGCGGGTTGGTGGTGAGTGATAAAGCGGAGCGGGTTTACAATTTCCACTTGGAAACAGTTAAAGCCACGGTGGAATTGCTCACGGCGGCGGGCATTTCCGATTTGTCGCAGATCAATCGTTCCCATATTTATAAAAAGGTAAGCCCTTATCAAATGCTGAGTTTTGCCGACATTTACCCTGAAATCCCGCAATAACAGCCTGCCATAACCGTGCGCCTGTCTTAACCGGCCAGCCCGTGACCGTTCTCCAGGCCGCCCTTGCGGTATTCCAACAGCCCTGTTTGCTACTATTCAGTGATCGTTTCAAATCCGCGGGAGCGTAGGTCGAAATAGATTACCGCAGCAGCAATGGCCCCCAGGGCGAGATATCCCAGGGCCGGCAGATATTCGGCAAAGAGGAGTTTTCCGATGCCGAACAAAGCCGCATAGACCAGGACCACTCCAGCCGCCCAATCCAGGAATAATCTCCCGAATCCCGTGTCCGATTTTATCTCGGGATATTTTTCAGAAAAAGTGCGCCACCCAATTCCCCCCGGATGGGTTTGTTTGTAGAATTTCACCAGTACTTTTTCGTCGGTGGGACGGGTCAGATAAGTGGCAATCAGCCAAACCAAGGTCGTTCCCAGTACAATCGGGTAGAGCGTCATTGGTGACTGGAGCTGAAAACCGTAGCGGGCGATGGGATAAATGATCAGTGGCGCCAGCATGGCGGTAATTTCAGACCAGGCGTTGATGCGCCACCACCACCAGCGCAGAATCAACACGGCGCCGACACCGGCCGAAGCGTTGATGATGAATTCCCAGGCGCCGGAAATGGTCGTTAAAAAGTAGCGAGTGACCATGAGTGAAAAAATGGTCATTAATAAAATACAGATCCGTGACGCCATTACATAGTGGCGCTCATTAGCCTCTCGCTTAATAAAACGCCGATAAAAATCATTGATCAGATAGGAAGTGCCCCAATTGAGTTGAGACGCAATCGTGGACATGTAAGCCGCCAAAAAAACGGCGATCAAAAGTCCTAATAGTCCGGAAGGCAGGTAGCGCAGCATGAGTTTGGGGTACATGATGCCCGGATCGACCGTATTTTCGTATTTTTCGTAAAAAGCTTTGAACTCAGTAGTTTGATACCCGGGATACCCCGTCTTCAGCAACCCTCGATCGTTGTAAACCGTTTCTACCTGCTTGAATAAGGCCGGATTTTCTTGTTGCAGGACAGCTTTGTTTTCAGCGCGGGGCAGGAGCACCAGAGCCGCCAGCGCCACGATTATCCACGGCCAGGGGCGCAGGGTGTAGTGGGCAATCGTGAACCATAACGTAGCGAATAAACTGTGTTTTTCGTTTTTGGCGGACATCATGCGCTGGGCCACATACCCGCCGCCGCCCGGATCGGCGCCGGGATACCACGAACTCCACCACTGGAGTCCGATATGGGCAAAAAACGCTCCCACGGAGAGCGCCAAAACACCACCCGTGATGCCGCCGGTGGAGATGTTGCCGACCTTGGGGAAGAAATCCAGTACCCGGGGCGCTAATTTTTCTTTCAAACTTACCATCCCGCCCACCTGGGGTAATTGAACAACGATAATAGCCAGGACAATACAACCTAGCATGGCGAAGACAAATTGCAGACTGTCCGTCCGGGCGGTACCGAGCAAACCCGACGCCGAGGCATAAACGGCAATGGTCAGCGCCACGATGGTAACCAGCAGAAAGGACTCGACTCCGGGAATCGTGACCTGAAAAATCTTTTCCATGGCTTTGTTGACCCAGCCCATGACGATGGCATTGGCAAATAGGCCGAGATAGAGTGCCCGAAAGCCCCGCAGCACGGCGGCCGGTTTACCGGAATAGCGCAGCTCGATGAATTCCACATCCGTCATTACGCCGGAACGCCGCCATAGCCGTGCAAAAAAGAAGACCGTGAGCATGGCGCCAATCAACATATTCCACCACAGCCAGTTGCCGGCGATGCCGTTTTTGGCAACTAATTCAGTGACTGCCAAAGGTGTATCCGCCGCGAAGGTGGTTGCCACCATGGCGGTACCGGCGACCCACCAGGGGAGATCACGGCCCGAAAGAAAGAAGTTTTGAGTATCCTTACCCGCTCGCCGGGAGTAGTAAGCAGCTATTGAAAAAATGACAATAAAAAAGACTAGGATGACCGTGATATCAAGCCAGTGAAACGCATGCATAATTTCCCCGTTTCGCTTATGACTGCCTGCCGGCAGTGTTCTCAATCGATTTCATTTGGAAACATGCAAGTTTAGCTCGGAAAGGTACTGATATGGAAATTAAACCTGCGTTTTAATAACTGGTCAGTTGTGCTGAACATCAATGCACAATGCCGCTGCCCCCAGAATAGCAATATGGTCCACGCTGGAACAGGTCAGTTGCAGACGCGCCAATGTCCGGGGAAAAACCAGCGAGCGGAGTACTTCCAGCATCCCGAATTTAAAAGATTCAAAAGATTTGCTCACCGATCCACCCAAAACGATGATTTCCGGATCGAGTGAATAAAGAATGATTTTCAAGGCGTTGCCCAAATGCTCGCCGAATTCAGTAAACAGGGCTTGGGCGTGCATATCGCCTTTTGTGGCTCTCGCCGCGGCCTCGGCGCCCGTTATTCCCGCCTTTTGGAGGAAAAATTTACCACTGCAATAATCTTCCAGGATGCTTTTCCGGTAGGGCAGCATGCCAAATTCACCCGCCCCGCCATTGGCGCCGGTAAACAAGTGATTATTTAAAATAATGCCCGACCCCATACCGGTACCCAGAACCAAACCAACAATATTTTCATAATCTTGTGCCTGACCAAAATATTTTTCACCCACGACAAAGGCATTGGCATCGTTGTTCACTTCCACATGGATTTTAAATTCACTCTCCAGCAGTGTTTTGAGAGGCACCTCGTGCCAACTGGGAATATTTTGAAGATTGTAGATTACCCCGCGCTTATGATCCACGGCGCCGGGCACGCCTACCCCAATGCCGACCACCTCATCCGTTAATACTTCACGGATCAATTTCACCAGCAGATCGAACACAACCCGGCTTGCCTTGGTTTGGGGAACGGAAATTTGTTTCACCACTTGTAAAGTATTCCCGCGCACCATTCCTACCCGGATACTGGAACCGCCTAAATCGACACCGAGCCAAGTCAGCATAATCCTACTCCATTCACTAATAAACTCATCCCAGGGCAGCCTCGAACATGGAAGGGTAATATAAATTCTTCCGGTGTGAAGACTCAAAATAAAAGCGTCGTTTCCGAAAAAGCTTGATTCGTCCCGGCACGGCCGGTAATTTACTTACGAAAATAGAGGTATAGAACTATAATCGTAATGTTTTAGAGATGTCGTCAACTAACCAAACCTCTCGAAAACTATCCGCCAAGCACAATCAGCTGCTGAATACGGCCCGAAATTTAATTGCCCGGCACGGCGTCCGGCGGGTGACCGTGGAAGAGATTTGCCGTAAAGCCGGTGTGAGCAAGATGACCTTCTATAAGTACTATCCGAACAAGCACGCCATCGTTGGAAAAATCCTCGATGATCTGGTTGAATTAGGGAAACAAAAGTTTACCGAAATCACCAGCCGGAACATTCCTTTTGAAGCTAAAGTGCGCCTGCTCATCCAACTCAAAATGGAGGAAAGCGCCAGGTTCAGCGAAGATTTTCTGGAAGAATTACTCCGCACCGATGCCAGGCTTTCGGACAATTTTTGGCGGAAAGCGGTAGACAACGAGAAAATAACCCTGGATTTTTTCCGGAAGGCCCGGGAAAAAGGCGAATTGCGCCGGGATTTGAATCTGGACTTTCTCCAATATATGCTGGAGCATTTGCAGAATTTGGTCAAAGATCCCAACCTGCAACAAATTATTCCATCCAACCTGGATCTGATTCGGGAGCTGATCAATTTTTGGTTTTATGGCATTTTGCCACCGACGGGAGAGCCGTCCCGGTGATGCCAAATATCCTTAAAACAGTACTGACGACATCCCTGCTGACCGCTTTTATTTGGGCGGGAGACGGGACATTGCAACTCAGCCTGGATTCCCGTGTGGACAATGGCCGGTATCGCCAGGGCGGTGCATCGCTGCGCCTGATCCCCGAGTATTTTACCCGGTGGGGGTATTTGGCATCGGGATCGGTGGATCTGGATCTGGCCGGTGATTTCAGAATGAATCTAGCCGGAACCGCGGAAGATTTACGGCATCAATATACGGGCCGGGTTTATCGAGCCTGGTGGCGCTGGTCCACACCCCAATTGGAGCTGCGTTTTGGACAACAGGAATTGAATTTTGGCCCCGCGCGGATCCTTCGCTCCCTGCGCTGGTTTGATGCCCGTGATCCGCTGGATCCGCTAGCCTTAACCCAGGGCGTCTCGGCAGTCACAACCCGTTTTTTCTGGTTAAACAATGCCAATCTGTGGGCCTGGTGTATTTTTGATTTTACCGGTGAGCGGATGGGCATCGACCCATATCCCGGTGCAAAAAAATCCTGGCACTGGGGCGGACGATTTCAATACCCGGTTGCATCAGGCAATCTGGCGGTGACGCTTCATCACAAACAACTTACTATGACGGATAAACCGGAATGGCGTTTCGCCGTTGATGGTCAGTGGGATGTGGGTGTGGGTTTTTGGTTCGAAGCCGTGCGAGTTACTGAATCCGGCCCGGGTTTGGTCAATTGGCAGGATCTGATAACGGCCGGCGGCGATTACACCTTTGGTCTAGGGAACGGATTGTATGCGCTGGCCGAATATCAAAATCAACAGAGCGCAATCCGGGACAAACCCATCCAAACCGTGGTAACCCGGCTTAATTATCCGGTGAACGTGCTGGATCAGCTCTTTGTCCTGACGCTTTATAACGACTATTTCCATTTCTCGGGATTTTACCTGGGCTGGCAACGGGCATACGATTATCTGAGCTGGCAGGCGCTGGCCGGTTATATCGATCAAAATATCACCGGTTTTGGCGCCACGCCCATCGGGCTGTTAGGCCGGCAAAATCTTCAATTGACGCTCTTATACTCGATATGAAGAAAAGCCGAAGGTTAAAATTTAATCAAATTCAGTTTAAACACCCCGCATCCGCCGCGGCGGATCGATCGTGAGGAGCAACGAATGAACACCGGCAAGCAATCAATGATCGAATTACAGCAGGTCGTGAAACGCTATCCCATGGGGACCGCGACATTTACCGCCCTGGAGGATATTAATCTCACGGTTGAAAATGGTGAATTCACCGGCATTGTGGGACCCAGCGGGTCCGGAAAAACCACCCTCCTGAATATCATCGGCTCGCTGGACTCACCATCGGAGGGATCGGCGCGCGTCTTAGGGAATCACATCGAAAAACTGTCCCACCAGGAAGCCGCCGGCCTGCGTAACCATCATCTGGGGTTTATCTTTCAGACCTACAATCTACTCCCCGTATATACGGTTTTCGAAAATGTGGAATTTCCCCTGCTGCTCCTGGGATTATCGGGTGCCGAGCGTAGGAAAATGGTGCTGGATGCTCTGGAATGGGTGGGTTTGACCGGCAAAATGAAGAATAAACCGGCCCAGCTGTCGGGTGGTGAGTCCCAACGGGTGGCCATCGCCCGGGCCATGGTAAAGAAACCGGAAATCGTGTTAGCCGATGAACCGACAGCCAACCTGGATGCCGAAAATTCTCATAACATCCTGAGATCAATGCTGGAGCTTAACGCGGAATTAGACACTACTTTTCTGTTTGCCACCCATGACGACAAGGTGATTACGTATCTGCGACGCAAGATTTCGCTGCTCGATGGCAGAATTGCGGCGGACGAACTCATGCCGCCGGCGCGAGGGAGTTAAAATGGTTATCTTTAAATTGGCTTTTCGCAATGTCATTGGCGCCGGTTTGCGTACCTGGCTCAATGTGATTGTGCTGTCACTCTCCTTTGTTACAATCATTGGGATGCAAGGGCTTTACATGGGAATGCAGACGCAGTCCGAGCAAGCCATGATTCAAACCGAGTTGGCTGGCGGGCAATACTGGCATCCGGCTTTTGATCCTTACGATCCCTTCACCCTTGAGGATAGCCACCAACCGATCGTGGGGGTCGCTAAACGAACCGTAGCTGCCGGTGATGCTGTCCCGATTCTTATCACTACTGCTACGATATATCCTCAGAGGCGGGTATCCGCAGCACAATTGAAGGGGATTCCTCCCGGGCAAAATATCATCGATCTTCCATCCCGGGTTCTGGCTAAAACGGATCATGCGATTCCGGCCTTGATCGGCGCCCGCATGGCGAAAGCCAATCATCTGACAGTGGGTGATCGGCTGACCGTACGCTGGCGTGATGCCAATGGAACATTTGACGCTCAGGATGTAAAAATTATCCATGTTTTTTCTACAATTGCCCCCTCAATTGATGCTGGTCAACTCTGGATTCCACTGGAAAAATTACAATCCATGCTGAAAATGCCTGGTGAGGCGACGCTGTTGATATTAAAGCAGAATGCTACACCACCGGTTTTACCGGGTTGGGATTTCAAGGATTTAAATTTTCTCATGGCTGATCTCCATGCCATGGTTGCCAGTAAACAAATCGGTGGTTCAATCATCTACGCTCTGCTCCTGTTTCTGGCATTGTTGGCCATTTTTGATACCCAGGTACTTTCCATCTGGCGCCGGAAAAAGGAGATGGGGACGCTTATGGCCATGGGTATGACTCGTAAACAACTTATCGCTGTGTTCACCGTGGAGGGATGTATGTACGGCATCCTGGCGGCGGTGTTAGGAGCAATTTACGGTGGACCACTCTTGTACTATTTTGCTGCCCACGGATGGGCAATGCCTGACATGGTGGATGATTTCGGGATCGCCATTGGGACTAAACTCATTCCAACTTATTCCTTCTTCCTGGTTTTAGGATCTACGCTGCTGGTTCTGATTGCCGTTACCATTGTGAGCTTCATTCCTACCCGTAGAATAGCCAAACTCCAACCTACTGATGCACTACGAGGGAAATTGACATGATACGCTTTCTATTTAAAGGATTGCTGCGCGATCGATCACGCAGTCTGTTTCCCATTATGACGGTAACGGCTGGTGTTCTGATCACGGTGTTGGGTCATGCCTGGTTTAAGGGCGCCTTGGGGGGTATGGTGCAAACCAGCGCGAATTACCAGACCGGCTATGTGAAAATCATGTCCCGAGCCTACGCCAAACTGACTGATGAAGCACCCAACGATCTGGCTCTGGTGGGGCTTGATACGCTGCTTACGGATCTGAACCAGTCCTATCCGGATTGGAAATTTACACCGCGCATCCGTTTTGGTGGTTTGGTGGACATCCCGGATAAAAATGGTGAGACGCGCTCACAAGGACCGGCCCTGGGATTGGCGGTGGATTTAATCAATCCCGAAAGTGGTGAGATGGCGCGTTTGAACATCAAAGAGTCACTGGTGCGAGGACGCTTGCCTGAAAATCCTGACGAAATTCTGATGGCTGATGAACTGGCCCAAAAACTCGAAGTTGAACCGGGTGAAGTGGCAACCCTGATCAGCAGCACGATGAATGGGAGTATGGCATTCTACAATTTCACGATTGCCGGTACCGTTAATTTTGGGATTCAAGCCATGGATAAAGGGTCAATTTTGGTGGATATTCACGGGGCTCAACGTGCGTTGGATATGGACGATGCCGCAGGGGAGATTGTGGGTTATAAGGAAACCGAGATTTATCGTGATGAAGCAGCCCAATCTCTGACGGATGAATTCAATCAACGATTCGCTGAGGATAGGGATGAATATGCGCCATCTATGACCACCCTGGCTGATCAAAACGGCATGCGCTATATGCTGGATATATCTGATAATTTCGGCACGATCCTCGTCTTTATTTTCATTTTTGTCATGTCATTGGTGTTATGGAACTCCGGTTTAATGGGCAGTCTGCGCCGCTACGGTGAGATTGGGGTGCGATTAGCGATTGGCGAGTCCCGGGGACATATCTACAGGTCGTTATTGGCGGAATCGGTCATGATCGGAATCATGGGTTCCATCTTCGGTACAGCTATTGGCCTGGGCTTGTCCTATTGGATTCAGATGCATGGAATTAACATTGGTTCTATGATGAAGGGTAGCAGTATCATGATGGATAATATCATTCGCACTCAGGTCTCGCTCGCCACCTACTATATTGGATTTATCCCCGGTGTCTTGGCGACCTTGATAGGAACATCCTTCGCGGGAGTAGGGATATACCGCCGACAAACCGCTTCGCTG
This sequence comes from uncultured Lentisphaeria bacterium, assembly GCA_964543125.1. Classification (GTDB taxonomy): domain Bacteria; phylum Fidelibacterota; class UBA8477; order UBA8477; family UBA8477; genus CAZIWX01. The sequence continues at coordinate 11,307 of CAZIWX010000077.1, forward strand.
TTCAAGGAATTGGAGGTTTGACGATGACCCGTTACGGAATTTTCCATAGAGCAATGCCGCCGGTGGCACTCGTCCTTTTTTGTACTCCCGGATTAAATGGGCAATCCAATCCAACTGCTCAGAAATTATTGGTTGCACTGGATAAGAACATGGTAGCCGAGAATCGGATCACAGTCTCCACGATGATAATCCATGGCCGTCGGGGGAGTCGTACCATTCAAGCCAAATCCTGGACCCGGGGTAGTGATAAATCCTACACCGAGTATTTGGCGCCCGCTCGGGAAAAAGGGACCAAAATGCTCAAAGTGGACGATCAGTTGTGGACCTATTCACCATCCACTGATCGAATTATTCAGATTGCCGGCCACATGCTGCGTCAGTCGGTCATGGGGTCAGATCTCAGTTATGAGGATATGATGGAAGATCAGACTCTGAGTGAAATGTATACTCCTGAAATTGTGGGAAGTGATACTGTGAATGGACGGGAGTGCTGGGTTCTGGAGTTAACCGCCAAAGAACCGGATGTAACCTATCATTCACGCAAAGTCTGGATCGATAAGGAACGGGACATCGCCTTGAAAGAATCGCGATACGCTTCCAGTGGGAAACTGCTAAAGGAAACGCGGATCGAAGAAGTGTTTCGGACGGGAGGTCG
>CAZIWX010000078.1:0-6636 GCA_964543125.1 uncultured Lentisphaeria bacterium
AACACGAAATAAAACTAGTTGCGAAAGCGGCTGCCGAGAAGCCAAATGCAGCTGTAGCGGCTCATATCCCGGATGATGTTGGGAGTGAAGTTGAAGTTGAAGCTGAAGCCGAGAATAAGGCGGTTGCGGCAGAAAAATCTGATGGTGCCGAAGCAGCTACCCCAAAGACGGCTAAATTAAGGGTTAAAACAGCACCTGAATCAGTCCCCATGGTTGAAGTTGAAGCTGGTGCGCCGGAAGCTTCCGGTAAAAATTCGAAGCTCGATAAGCGGGCTGCCATGAATGATATTTTCAGTCAGATCCGAACCATCAAAGCCGATCAACTTAATGAGTCCCTGGATCCTGAATCCAAAGAAGTTAAAGATTATAGATTCCTACTGGACCGGACGATAGCGGACATTACGCCACGGTCGCTGGTGGAAGGCCGCGTGATATCGGTAGGTGATCGTGAGGTCCTGGTAGACATCGGTTTCAAATCTGAGGGGGTCGTCTCGAGGGATGAATTCAAAGAAAGTGATTTACCCGAAATCGGTGATAAAATCGAACTTTTCCTGGATACTCTCGAAGATGAGCAGGGGCAGACAATTCTCTCCAAGCGCAAAGCCGACTTCATGCGGGTCTGGACTAAAATTAAAGATGTTTATGATAATAATACCCTCATTAATGGAACCATTAGCCGCCGGATAAAAGGTGGCATGGTGGTAAATGTGTTGGGAATAGATGCTTTTTTACCAGGTTCCCAATTGGATGTACGCCCGATCCATGATTTTGACGCCTACATCGGTAAATCCTATGATTTCAAAATTGTGAAGCTCAATGAAACCCGGAAAAATATTGTTTTGTCCCGGAAAGAGCTTCTGGAGGAAAAACTCCAGGTGCAGCGTGCCGAACTGCTGAAAAATATCGAAATTGGACAGGTTCTCGATGGTCGCGTAAAAAATATCACTGATTTTGGTGTATTTGTCGATCTCGGTGGGGTAGACGGCCTGTTACATATCACCGACCTCTCTTGGGGCCGTGTAAATCATCCTTCCGAAGTAGTGGACATGGATGATGAAATCACCGTTAAAGTGATTGATTTTGACGAAATAAAACAGCGTGTTTCCCTGGGCTTGAAACAACTGCAACCTCATCCGTGGGACCATGTGGAAGAAAAATTCCCCGTAGGTTCTGTTGCGCGGGGGAAAGTGGTTAGCATAACCAATTACGGTATTTTTGTTCAACTTGAAGAAGGCGTTGAAGGGTTGGTCCATATTTCCGAGATTTCCTGGACACACCACATTAAACATCCTTCCGAAATTTATACGGTTGGTGATGAAATTGAGACGGCGGTTCTCAGTATTGCCCAAGAGGAACGGAAAATCAGTTTAGGTATCAAGCAACTCAAACCGGATCCGTGGAGTATTATCGAGGATAAATATGTCGTCGGTACCCTTCACCCCGGTACCGTGAAAAACCTGACCCAGTTCGGGGCATTTGTCGAATTGGAAGAGGGTATTGAGGGTTTAGTCCACATTTCAGATCTCTCCTGGACCCGGAAAATCCGGCACCCCAAAGAGGTTTTACAACGCGGTGATGAAATAGAAGTCCGTATTTTAGACATTGCTCAGGATCAGCGGAAAATATCCCTTGGGTTGCGCCAGGCCGAAGAAGATCCATGGCCAGAGATCGAACAGACCTTTACGGTTAACAGCTCGCAAAAAGGCGAGGTTATTAAATTACTGGATAAAGGAATTATCCTGGAGCTTGAGGGCACCGAGGTAGAAGGCCTGATCCCGCTGGCAGCCTTTAATAAAAAGGATCGTAAGACGATTCTTGGCAGGTTTGAAGTCGGCCAGGAAGTGGATGTTAAGGTCATTAAAGTTGATCCCAATGATAAAAAAATCCTGGTGAGCCATGAAGCTGCTATCAAAGACAAGCAACGCGCAGCTATTGATGAGTATATCCGGGGTCACAAGAGCGAGGGAAATAAACTGAACATTCCCGACGAAGTAGTAGCCAAAATCAAGGAAGCTGCTGAAAATGGGTCAGATTCGAAAAAAAAGGCAATCAAATCGGCCGCTAAAGAGAAAAAAGTGGCGACGGAAACCAAAATTGGGAAAACTACCGAATCGGAACCAGTAGCCGCGGAAGCTGATAAAGCCGTAGCAGCGGTTGAAACTCCCGAAGCTAAAAAAGAGGCGAAATCGAAAGCCAAGCCAAAGACTAAAAAAGCAAAAATCAAGGATGATGCCGAAAAAGCAGTTGAAGATTCGTCTGAAGCGGTGGCAGCATCCAAAGCCAAAAAAGAGCCGAGATCGAAAGCCAAGCCAAAGACTAAAAAGGCAAAAACCAAGGATGATGATAACGAGAAAACTACCGAAGATTCGTCCGATGAGGAAAAATCCGGGTAAAAGTTCGGATATTCACTCATAGATCATAGAGAGCCCTGCCTGGACAGGGCTCTTTGTTTTAAAGTGACCAAACGCTAATTCGAAATCGCATCCTGCAGAGTAGATGGTTATATTCGCAATATGGCTTCCCGAAATTCACGACGACATATTCAAGTCCGGATCGTCTCTTTGGTTATGGCGATTTTCCTCTGGTTTTTTGTCGTTACCGATGTGGTCTATTTTTATGATATCGAGGTGCCCCTCAAAGTCATTGGGTTGAATGATCAAAAAGCCCTGGTGAAGCCTTTGCCTCAATCTGTTAAGGTTCGTTTCCGGGGAAAAGGTCAGGTCCTGCTATGGGCTTACTTCACCCTCCCGTTTTCTGAATCAGCATTATTTCTCGATGTCTCAAAAGTCCATAATCTCCAAGAATATCACCTGAATTCCTACTTTGCCCTTCACCCCGATCTGGTGGTTTTACCACGTGATTTTGACATGGAATTTATCAATGTGGTTAAGCCGGATACAGTCTGGGTGAGTTTGGAAGAGCGGATTTTAAAAAATGTTCAAGTCCGGCCTGAATTGGATATCAAACCCGCTGCCGGCTATATGATTGTGGGTGGCATCGTGGTATCGCCGGATAGTATTCAGGTGCAGGGCGCAGCGACGTTGGTGGATCAGTTAACCCAATTGAAGACACCACCCCTGCACCTGACCAATGTAGTTAACGATATTTTTATTGACCTCCCACTGAAAATCAATGCCAATGACCCGTTGAAATACTCTCAGCCTACGGTTCGGGTTTCAGCGGATATCCAGAGTATTGGAACCCGCGAAATCAAACAGGTCCCCGTGACTATCCAGAATATTCCCGCCGAAATCAATCCCGTTGCCATTCCCGGTGCTGTGGACCTCAAGGTGGAGGGCGGACAAGATATTTTGATTACACTGAGCCCTGAAAATTTCAAAGTGTGGTTTGATTTCGGTAAAAATTGGTCCCCCGAAAAACGGGAGTACGCCTTACAGGTTGAAACTCCCGGTGGTGTGGCGCGTATTAGCAGCGTAACGCCTAAAAAAGTCGAGATCATCCAACGCTAATGATATCATCCGAACCCATTTTATTAGGCATTGAAACATCCTGCGATGAAACTGCCGCGGCAGTCGTGGCCGGGCCAAAGTTGCTAAGCCATATTGCTGCCTCCCAAATTGTTCATCAAGCTTACGGCGGGGTTGTTCCGGAGTATGCCTCGCGAGAACACGAAAAGTTACTCGCACCGGTCATTGAAAACACCCTGTTCCAAGCGGGTATCGACTGGTCCCGAATCGATGGGATTGCGGTAACCCAAGGCCCGGGTTTGGCCGGTTCGCTACTGGTTGGTCTGAGTTACGCCAAAGGGTTGGCTTTGGCTTTGGATAAACCGTTGTATGGCGTGAATCATATCGAAGGGCATATTTTCGCCAATTTTATTGGCAAAACCAAACTGCCGGTTCCTTTCCTTTGTCTATTAGTCTCAGGTGGGCATACCCAGTTGATCCAGGTTCAGGATGTTCACAAATACCGCTTGATCGGACAGACGCGCGATGATGCTGCCGGCGAAGCTTTCGACAAAGTAGCCCGGATGCTGGGGATTGGATACCCTGGCGGACCTCTGATTGACGAACTGAGTCAGACTGGTGAAGCCACCTTTAAAAAATTCCCTCGATCACGGTTTGACAATAGTTATGATTTTTCATTTTCCGGTTTGAAGACGGCAGTACTCTATTATTTGCAAAAACAAACTACTGAGTTTATTCAGACCCATTTAGCGGATATTGCCGCGAGTTTCCAACGGGCTGTGGTGGAGACGCTGGCTGAGCGGGCATTTGAAGCTGCAATCGATTTGAAATTAGATCGATTGGTTTTGGCCGGCGGCGTTGCCGCCAATTCAGCTTTGCGTCGATTGGTTGAAGCGCGGGCCGGAGAATATGGTATGCAAGTGAACCAACCGGATTTGCGCTATTGCACCGATAATGCGGCCATGATCGCCTACCTGGGATATTGGAAGTGTTTACACCAACAGATGGCAAACCTTTCAATCCCCGCTTATCCTAACCTAAAGCTTTCTTTCGGAACTTGATTGCCCCTTTTCATAGACATAAACACGACCTTCGATTTCCATGGTCAGGGCCGGTGGATCATTGCCGGTTTGGTACTGGTCTTATGGTGGATATGGTTTACACATCGGCAAAACCGTGCGGCTCATTCCTTGCGAAAAGGTATCCGGTTGATTTGGACTCTGCGAATGGTTGCCGGTATTAGTTTGATTTTATTTTTTTTCGATCCGCAATTTGAAATAGAACGATCCCAAACCAAACCCAAAAAAATTCTGGTGCTGGTTGATCAATCCACCAGTATGCGAGCAGCCTGGTCGGCGAATTGGGATTCCGTCAAACAGGTTTTCCAAAATAATGTCCAAACCATAGCCAAGGAAAGACCGGTTGAATGGGCAGTCATGGCGAATCAGAACAACGCCGAACCGGAGAGTTTCTCGGATATTCAGTTTAAGCAAACATTCAGTCCGTTTCCGGATAATTTCCCGGAAAAATATCCAGATCAATACGCTGCGGTAATTGTCTTCACGGACGGCCAGTTTAATGTGGGTCAGTCAGCGTTGGATGCGGATTGGATCAGGCACGTGCCGGTTTACCCGGTGCTACCGGTAAAACCCCGTCTCCCGGCGGGAATTAGGATCGAGGATGTTGTTTTACCTGATTTTGTTCGGGCCGGAGATTCCATCATTGGTCATATCACCTGGCGTTCGTTAGCTCGAAGCCCCGAATCATTGATATTAGCGGTAGACGATCAAACCCGGGACATCAACTTCATAACCCGGGTGATTAAAAGCTCGGGCAACCGCGAAAATGCTCGCTTGGCTTTTTTACCAAATTTGCCGGGGAGACACCAATTCAAAATCAGTTTGCGTGATCGATCGGGGAAATTTATATCTGATCGGACTTCTAGTGTTAGGGTGGGGAAAAAACGATTCCGGATTCTGTTGGTTGCTGATGCCTTGACACCCCTGGTGACGGAATTACAACGAGTTTATTCAGACACCGCTTACCAGTTAACCAATTATGTGTCCTCAAAGCGAGGCGGGTTCCTGGGCGGAAAATTGACTAAAGACATCCCCCCGGCGGACGTGTTGGTTCTGTTGGATAATGGGAACCTGGCGATTAATCCTCAAACGCGTGCACTCATTCAGCAAGTCTATCGGGACACGCTACCCACAATCGTTTTTAACGAAAATAAATCCGAATTGGGCAAAATGATTAAAGGATTACGCGGGGTTACCCTTTCACGATCAAAATCGTTCACACCGCTGCCAGTTGCCTCAGGTAAATCGCACCCTCTGGGAATTCTTGCTACTTCGCTAACGCAATCAGGTGCCGCGGCTGACTTTTGGACAACCTTGCCACCCCTCTTGGCGCCAGAGCGTTGGATTCGTGGGAAGGGAGCAATCATTTTAGGTCAAGTAGAATCAAAAAATGAGCTTTCCCCAGTGATGCAGATTGTCACTGATAAGCCTATTTTAATTTGTAATGGCTTGGGCTGGTGGCGCTGGTTTTTAAGATCACCGGGGAACACTCAATTTTCAACTTATTGGCAACAAATTACTGATTATTTATTGAGCATTAGGCAGCTAAAATTGGTTAAGATTCACATCGATCGGAGAAACCCGAGTGTTGGCGAGAGTATTCCGGTAAGTTTGCGAGTGCAGGATTTGGATGGCCGGTCACTGGATGATGGTACGCCAGTTGTTACGCAAATTAACTTATCCACGGGGGAATCAGAGACTTTGAGGCTAAACCATGAGGGTGTTGGAGATTACGCTACGAAATTAAAGACTTTGATAAGGGGGAAATTTTTGCTGACGGGAGTAGTGAAGCGATTTGGAGAAGTCTGGGGCAGTGATAGCGTCGGGGTACGGATCGTTCCTTTCTCGGCTGAAAATGCTGTATTAGGTGTGGATAAATCCGTGTTAGAACGCCTGGCAGCCAAATCGAGTGGAAATATGCTCGGTCCGGATCCGCTCACATTAAATTTGCAACAAACAGAAACATATTTGATATGGCAGCACTTTAAATGGCCGGGGATCAGGAATTTGACGATGCTTCTATTGGTAATTTTGGTGTTGGCGGTTGAATGGGCTTATCGGCGCCGCATGGGCTTGATGTAGGCCGGAATGCTGTTTGAGTCTTACATCCCAGCGGCTATATTCCGGCG
>CAZIWX010000078.1:6736-11831 GCA_964543125.1 uncultured Lentisphaeria bacterium
GTTCAGGAGTCGGAAGTCATATTCATTGCCGTGGGAACACCCATGGGGAATGACGGTGAAGCTGATCTGTCCGCCATAGAAGCCGTGGCTAAAACCATTGCCCGGAATTTGAATACTTATAAAGTGATTTGCACCAAAAGCACTGTCCCGGTGGGTACGGGGCAGCGTATTAAGCGGATCATCACCACATTTAAAAATAATGGCAATGAATTCGATATCGTTTCGAATCCGGAGTTTTTACGCGAGGGATCGGCGGTTGGCGATTTTTTAATCCCGGATCGTGTCGTAATCGGTGTTGATAATCCGCGGGCTGAAAACGAGATGCGCGCGGTCTACCGTTCCTTATTTATTAATGAGACCCCCATGGTGATAACCAACATTGCCACGGCTGAATTAATTAAGTACTCGTCCAATGCGTTTTTAGCAGTGAAAATATCATTTATCAATGAAATGTCAAATCTAGCGGATGCAGCGGGTGCCGATGTGCATACGATTGCTAAAGCCATGGGACTGGATGGCCGTATTTCACCCAAATTTTTACATCCGGGTCCGGGATATGGCGGTAGTTGTTTTCCCAAGGATACTAATGCCCTGGCCAAAACAGCCGATTCTTTTAAGGTCAACCTGGAAGTGGTTAAAGCCGCGATCCGGGCCAACGACAATCAACGTGAAAGCGTTTTGCAACGAATTAAATCGATTATGCCTGACTTGCGGGGGAAACAGGTTGCCGTGCTTGGATTAGCATTCAAGCCAAATACCGACGACGTCCGGGATACACCTGCCGCGCGTATCATTAAGGAACTACGGAAAGCCGGCGCCGAGGTTGTGGCTTACGATCCGGTTGCAGCGGAAAATTTTAAAAAGTATTATGTACCTGACCTGGAAATCAGGGAATCAATTTGGGAGGCGGTTGAAAACGCCGATTTGACCGTGATCCTCACTGAATGGAACGAATTGCGGGGGTTAAGCCTGCCCTTGTTGAAAGCAAAAATGAGGCAGACATTTATTGTTGATGCGCGCAATATTCTCAGTCCGGATGAGTTGAAATCACTGGGCTTCACCTATCGCAATATGGGCCGTAGTAACATCTAAACCTAGGAATAATAGGATAATAGAGTAATTGATGGAAGCACTTTTAAAGAAAATTGAGCAAAAAAATGCGGTCGTGGGTGTGATTGGTCTGGGATATGTGGGACTCCCGCTGGCAATGGCGTTTGCAAAGGCCGGATTCAAAGTCATCGGAATAGACGTTGACCAAAAGCGCGTGGACAAATTGAAGCGGGGTGAGAATTATATTCAGGAGGTGGATGACGCTGAATTCGCGGCGGCTGTTAAGAGTGGCAAATTTACCGCTACAACGGATTACAGCAGTTTAAAATATATTGATGCACTTAGCATTGCCGTTCCCACGCCTCTGAATAAAACCAAGGATCCGGATATTTCGTTCATTTTACAGGTCAATGAGCAACTGAGGCAATATCTGCACCAAAACCTTGTAGTGATTTTGGAAAGTACGACCTATCCCGGTACGACGCGCGAGCTGATACTACCCACTCTTGAGTCGACCGGGCTACGGGTTGGAACCGATATATTTCTCCTTTTCAGCCCTGAGCGCATTGACCCCGGTAATCCAAAATACCATACGGAAAATACGCCCAAGGTCATAGGCGGGTTGACCAAAAACTGTCTTAAACTCGGTATGGCACTTTACAACCACGTTTTTGAAAATCTTGTTCCTGTCAGCAGTCCGGAGGCGGCGGAACTAACGAAGCTTTTGGAGAATACCTTCCGCAGCATTAATATCGGCCTGGTGAATGAAATGGCGATTATGTGTGATCGACTGGGAGTCGATGTCTGGGAAGTTATCGAGGCGGCCGCCACCAAACCGTTCGGGTTCATGAAATTCACGCCCGGTCCGGGACTGGGTGGACACTGCATTCCTATTGATCCCCATTATTTGTCTTGGAAGATGCGAACCCTGAATTACCGGGCCCGGTTTATTGAGCTGGCCGGCGAAATTAATGCTGAGATGCCCAAGTATGTGGTGGATTTGGTGATTGAGGGGTTGAACCGTCAAGGCAAAAGCGTAAAGAATTCCAAGATCCTTTTGCTGGGAATGGCATATAAACCGGATATCGATGACGTGCGGGAATCGCCGGCATTGGATATACATGCGTTACTAAAAACGAAAGGCGCCCTGGTTGATTTTAATGATCCTTATGTCAACAAAGTTCGTTTTGACGGTGTATATGCCGAGTCGATTCCCTTGGATGAACAGACTCTGGGCGCCTATGATTGCGTTGTTATCACCACCAATCACAAGACCTATGACTACGAAATGATCGTAAAGAACGCGCAATTGATCATCGACACCCGCAACGCAACAGTGAAAATGAAAGCTGAAAAAATCATTCGTTTGGGAGCGGCTGGATAAAATGCGTAAACCTAATGCTTTAATATTATTTATTTTACCATTGTTCCTCGCGGCGCAGAGATTTGGTGTTTCTCAAATGCCAAATACAGATGAAAGTAGCTCCGCGAGTATTCCCGTACAACAGAGTCTGCTACCTGTAAACGTGATATCACTGGAGCAGCCGATTGATCCGGATACCTATCAGGTTGGCCCCGGTGATCAAATAGCAATTGGCGTCCAGACTAGCGAATCATTAGAGAAAGTCCTAATTATCAGCCCGACAGGATTTTTAATAATTCCAGGAGTAGGTAAGGTTGACTTACGTGGTCAAAATCTAAGTAATGCCATTCAACATATTAACCATGCCATTTTACAAAATTTTAAAAATGCGAGAGTATCCAGTGAACTGGTGGGGATACGGCGTTTCAAAGTTGCCATTGTTGGTGCTGTTAGGTCTCCAGGATTTTTTGCGGTTACACCGGTGAGTCGCATGGCAGAGCTGTTAAAAAGGGCGAAGCCACGCCCCATGGCACTGTTGAATCAGGTAAAAATCAAGGCATTGAACGGAGCAGAGACTTATTATGATTTAACCAAGTTTTACTTGGATGGTGATTTATCTCAAAATCCATTGCTGGCTGAAGGTGATCAGATTCAGGTTGAATATGGTGACTTGGAAAAGCACGCCATTGTGGTGCGGGGGGCTGTAAATAGAAGAGGGTATGCTTATGTAAAACCGGGTGAAACCCTGGCCGATTTAATCGAGAGACGAATTGATTTCAGTCAAAATGCCGACCTGGATAATATCAAGGTCGTGCGCAAAGTGAATAAGGAGCTGAAATTTTTAACCATATCACCGGGGCAATTCAAGGACTTTCGATTACATCCCGGCGATGATATTGAGTTCTTATACGAAAAACCGGTAAATGTACAAGGGTATGTTGCAGCCCCGGGTTCATTCATGTTTATTCCGGGCTACACAGCGGGAGATTATGTTACTTTGGCAGGCGGGCTGCTCACTTCCGGAACAATGAACCGGATTAAAATAACCCGGGTTGACGGATCTGTTTTAAACGGTGAAGATGTTTTGATACAAAGGGGGGATATTATCGAGGTGCCAAGGTCGTCGTTGAATATCATTTTCGGAGATATCACTGTTTTACAGATGACAACTACATTGGCTACGCTCATTTTAGCCTATAAAGCCGCAGTTCCTTAAGTAAATAAACTGGTAGAACAACCTAATGAATCAGTTGAATTTGTTTGATTATTTTGCATTAATATGGCAGAGGAGAAAACTATTTGTTCTTGTCTTTTTTGCAGCATCGATATTTTTTATAATCCTATCGTTAATAATGCCTAAGAGCTACACTGCGACAGTAGTTATCATGCCCCCTGCGTCTGACAATGTCGGCTTAAACCCAGGCTCAATGTTACAGAGTATTGGTGTCCCCAGCTTTTTACTTGGGGGAGCAACGGATAAGACTTCTAAATTTATTGCCATTTTAAAAAGCCAAACACTTGCGAACACGATTATTAAAAAATTTAATCTAAAGAAAGAATATGAGATAGAAAGTTATGAGGAGGCCACCCAGGCGTTTCAATCAAATTTAATTTATCTCATAGGCGATGAATCACAGATATACATTTCTTTCACAGATAAGAATCAAGATAATGTTGCCAATATTACGAATAAGATTGTATCGGTCTTAGATAGCATTAATATCCAATTAAGTATCAAAAAAGCTCATGAGGCTCGACGTTTCATTGAGGATAGATTTAATATTATTTTGGATAGCTTAACAATCCTTGAAAATAACCTTCAGCATTTCAGGGAGGAGCATAAATTATTTGGACTTGAAGATCAAATTGCGACAGAAGTACAAAGAGCTGCTGCGTTGCAAGCTGATATTATGCTGAAGAAGGTACAGTTAGACGTTCTGAAGAAATCTCAACAACCCGAAAGTCCGGAAATTAAGCAACTTGAATTGGAGATATCGATTTTCCAAAAAGAATTTGACAAGTTCTTTTTCAAACAAGATAATAGTAAAATTTTTATTAATATAAATAATATACCGGAATTACAGCAAAATTCTATGGTGTTTAAGCGTAAGCTAGAATACTTTAAAAAACTGGCAGAATATTTAGGTCCTCAGTATGAGCAAGCGAAAATAAATGAAGCTAAAAAAATATCAACCTTACAGGTATTGGACCAAGCAAAACGACCCGAGAAGAAATCAAAACCTAGACGAGCTTTGATAGTAATTGGAGGTGTCTTATTTGCAATGATGGTGACTTGGGCATCCGTTATTCTAAAGATAAGCCTTCGCCAGTATCAAGCTACAACGAACATCATGTAATCACGAGGAGCTTCTGCTCATTATGCTAAGTGGTTATATAGATGCAAATCGTCCATTTTACTTATTATATATAGTCAGTTTTGCTTTATTACCGTTTACGTTTCTGAGGATAATTGGGAATTTTAATGTAAGTGACCTGTTCTTCAGTCTGAGTTATTTTTGGTTAATATTTATTATTACGCCCCTATCGATTGGCAAGCCATATTTTAGACACAATAATGTGTTTATCTTCCCCTTACTAATATTCAGTTCGGGCGTGTTTCTTTCCATTGGCAATGCAATTTATCCATCAGAAGCTTTGGCGGCCTATTTACAAATAATATTT
>CAZIWX010000079.1:0-11794 GCA_964543125.1 uncultured Lentisphaeria bacterium
CGGCAAATAAACTTTTATGCAGGTGATATTTGGCCGTAAGGGAAATATAGCCGAATATATCGCTGCGCAGGGGTCCGTTTTCAGCTATCCGCCAGTGGCGAAACTGTTTGGCCTGCAATACGGCAAAACCGAAAAAGGATAAGCGCGGCGAGATCTTGTACAATAGCGATGTGGATAACTGATGCTTAGCATAATCAAAATCAGAATCTTCAGCTAAAAGGTCTTTTGCGTTTTCATCACCGGAATATTCGCCTGTGTCCTGGATGTCTATTTCCTGGGGACTATCCCATTCGAAACGATAACGCAGGTCAAGGAAATATTTTCCTGCAAAAATTCTATTGCCGGACAGTTCGGTGGTATAGCGGAATCCGTGCAGATTCGCACCCGTCTTTTTTGGCGTGCCATAGGGATACAGGTTGCCTCGATGCCAGTTAAATTCGTTACGTAAGCCGATTTTACTTTTCTTGTTTAATGAAAAATAAAAGTTAAAGAACAAGCGGTGGCTTAAATAATCCTGATAAGCCGTATGGTTGGGATAATGCTTCAGCCAGTGGCGGTAACCGCTGTTTAATTGTAGTCCATTCGTTATTTTAGCTTGTAGATAGACCGAAAAAATATTGCGCAGGGAGTTAATCCTGTTGTTATGATTGTAATCACGAAACCGCAAACGCTCGTTAATGATTAGCCGGCCCAAGTAGAACAAAGGCAGATAACCGTGGCCAAACAGAACGTGTTCCATTCGACTGTACGTTTGATATGTGTAATAGTGCCGTAAGAGGTTCTTGTAGTAGACATTTATAAACGTTTTTGTTTTTGGCCAGTCCTTTTGGTAGCCAAGACGAACCAGGGAATTAAAGCGGTAGTCATTTTTTTTGAGCGAATCAGGCAGCCGGTATAAATTACTGTGGTATTCCTGATCGGTATTCAGATTAAAATAAAAGGACGGTTTGTCCTGCCCAGACAACAGAGTTCCGGCAAATATCATTAAGCAGCTTAAGATGGCGATTTTTAAGCGTGTATTGTTCATTCGTTTTAACCTATTCAGCTTTCAATTTTTGGGCAAGGTTATCTTTAAACTGCCGTATTTTGGTTTCCAGTTCTGTTTTTTGGCCTGAGAGCTGTTGCAAGCGTTCATCAATTCCGGAAATTTTAAGTTTTGAGTTTCGCACATCATCCTTTAGCTGATCGATGCGTTCCTGGTCGAAATATTCCTGCTCCGGGTCAATATTCTGTTGCAAATTATCAATAAAGCTTAACAGCTCTTCGTAAATCCGCAAATCGGACAGCAGTTCCGTCCGCCGATTATTTAATTTTTTAAGATCGCCATCCACCTGCCGGATGCGGTCTTGTATTAGCTGTATTTTTAGTTGCAGCCGTTCGATGTTATCCCCGGATTCAATTTCAAGCAGGGGTTTTTCGGATTCGTTAGGAGCTAACTCGATTAGGTTTTTTTGCCAGATTATTTTTTCTTTTTCAAGAAGGCTAATCAAATTCAACGCAGCTAATTGCGAACGACTGTTTTGCTGATTCTGAATCACCTGCAACTTTTGTTTTACAATGCTGTCCGTAAGGGTAATAATTCGTCGGTAATCGTTTTGTAATCCCCGTGTGATTCGCCGCTGCTGTTTTTGCAGTTTATCCAGCTTTGCGGCCAGGCGGGCGGACTCTTTCAGATTGCCGCTCAATCTCAGCCGGACAAGCGGATTGTAAAATGTTTCCAGCTCCTTTTTCTGCCTGAATATTTCGGCGTTCAGGCCATGGAAGGATTGGTTTAAACGTTCATGAGTTTTATCAACCTGCTTCAGCGAGTCTTCTTTTTCAGCAATGGCGATGCGCAGCGAATCGATGGGCTGGATTTGCGCCCAAAGACCAGCGCTAAATAAAAATATCGACACGATGAGGAATACAAGCCTTAAACGGCTGTTCATTCTCTTATTATTCGTCATTAAAATTGTAACCTAAAAGGCTATATTTTTCCATTTTATATCGAAGTGTTGTTCGTTTAATATTGAGTAAACGGGCAGCCATTGCAATATTACCATGGCATTCGCGCAGTATGTTATAAATCAGGTTCTTCTCGTATTCTTCCACCATCGCGGTTAAACTACCGGCCTGATTGTCCTTTACCCGGGGCCGGCGCAGAACGGTTTCCGCTTGACCAGCAAGGATATTTTGCGGTAAATCTTCAGTGCCGATTTGCGCTTTGGTGCTCATCACGATTGCTCGTTCAATTACATTTTCCAGCTCGCGGATGTTGCCGGGCCAGTCGTAATTTTGCAGGTAAGCCAGCGCATCCGGATCAATACCCTTAACCTGGCGGCTTGTTTCGTGATTGTATTTTTCAATAAAATGATCAACCAGTGATGGAATGTCTTCTTTGTGTTCCCTAAGCGGCGGTAGGTGAACAGGCACCACATTCAGGCGATAATATAAATCTTCCCGAAACTTATTCTGCTCGACCAGTTCCGTTAAATTTTTATTTGTCGCCGCAATGACGCGGGCCCGCATTTTCAGAGTTTCGGTTCCGCCTACCCGTTCAAATTCCTTTTCATGCAAGACGCGCAGTAATTTTACTTGTACATCCAGTGATATTTCACCGATTTCATCCAAAAATATACTGCCGTCGGCAGCGATTTCGAAGCGTCCGGGCTTACGGCGGATTGCCCCGCTAAAGGCGCCTTTTTCGTGACCAAACAGTTCGCTTTCCAAAACGCCGGGCGCCAAGGCAGCACAGCTAACCTTGATAAAGGGCTTGTTCTTCCTGGCACTGTTGTGGTGAATCGCCCTGACTACCAATTCCTTGCCTGTGCCGCTTTCGCCCAGTATCAGCACTGGTGAATTTGTAGGGGCTACTTTTTTAACCAGTTCATATACTTGAAGCATCGACGCGCTGTTGCCGACTATTTCTGAAAAACCAGCACCAATTTCTTCTCGTAAATAGGCGTTTTCCAGGCTTAATTGACGATTCTTTAAAGCCAGGCGGCGGGTAGTTAAAGCCTTTTCAATTTTAATTTCAATCTCTTCAACGGAAAAAGGTTTGGTGATAAAATCGAAGGCGCCTAATTTCACGGCCTGGACAGCGCTTTCCACTGTACCAAAAGCCGTGATAACAATAATCGGCACACTGTCTTCTTCCTCGCGGATACGACGTAAAAGTTCGATGCCGCTTTCCCCGGGCAGTTTCATATCGGTAATAATCAAATCTACCGGTTTCTTTTTATATAACCGGTAGCCATCTTCGGCATTCACGGCGGTCAGTGCTTTAAGCCCTTTTTCTTTGACAATTTGCGTTAAAGCATCTATTGTACTTTTATTATCATCGATAATTAAAATACATTCCATCTAATTTTTTTCTTTTTCCGGTAATTCTATTATAAAACACGCGCCCTTTTCCGGGTTGTTTTTGACAACAATCGTGCCATTATGGGCGTGAATAATATTTTGCACAATCGCCAGTCCTAAACCCGTACCCTGACTTCGGGTGGAAAAAAACGGCTTAAATATTTTATCAAGATATTCCGCAGCGACGCCCTTACCGTCGTCGCGGACTTTTAGCCCGAGATTTCCGGAATCCGTCCGTTCAGCCAGCAACTGCAAACAGCCACCGGTTTTCATTACCTGCACGGCGTTGAGCGTTATGTTCAAAAGAGCTTGTTTTAGCTGGTTTAGATCACCATAAAAAGTCAATCCGGGTGGCGTGATTTTCGTCTGAACGGCGATCTGCCCTTCGCTGATTTCTTGTTCAGTTAAAAACAGGGTTTGACTAAAGAGTTCTTCAATCGTGAATTTTTCCATTTGTAAGCCGGGCGGACGAGCAAAAATCAGAAAATCGCTTACGATATTATTCAGCGCTTCAATTTCGCGAGTAATTTTTTCGATAGATTCCAACTGTTTGGGTTGTTTGTTTGCACGCCGTTTGAGCAGTCCTAGGAAAAGGGTGATAGAATTAAGCGGGTTACGGATTTCGTGGGCAATAGCCGCGGAAAGTTCGCCCAAATAGGCTAACCATTCTTTTTCTTTTATCTGCGTTTGCAGCTCGCGCACTTCCGATAAATCTACTAATAACCAGTTGCTGCCAATAATTTGTCCGTTTGAGTCCGGCAACGGCGACACGCGTACGGATACGGGAATGGGGTTTTCTTTAAATGCGATTTCCGTTTCGATAAAATCGTTAATCGGCGGTTTACGAAACATTGCGGTCAGCGTGGGTAAAAAAGGATGGTGGGGGCTGAATATTTTACTGAAATAGTTTCCTACGCAGCGTTGTTTATTCAGATGCAGCAATCGGGCGGCTTCGGCGTTCATTACGGTCACGAGGCCGTCCAAATCAATGGTCATAATACCCGTGGCAATATTTTGCAGAATGAGTTCATTGTACGATTTTATAGCGTCGGCTTCTTTTTCCGCTTTTTGTTTTAAAGTTTTTAGCTCTTCTTCCTTGTTACGGATACTTTCCTGCATTCCGTTAAAAGTCCGCCCCAGGAAACCGATTTCGTTTTGAGAAGAAATCACCACGGCTTGGCTATAATCGCCCAGCGAAATGCGCTGTGCTGCTTTTACCAGTTTTATAACGGGACGCGTTATTGAGCGCGTCAAAAAATAGCCCAAAGCCAAAGCAAATACAAAACTGACGAGATTAATAATGAGTAAAAAGTTCTGGATATCGTCGATGACTTTCAGGAAAGCCGGGCTGGCATCCACGCAGGCGATGGCGCTTACTTTTTTATGAGTGCCAATAATTGGGGCGAAGGCGGATTTGTACAAATTGCCGTCATAACCACGGTATAAAGTGGAGTAGGCTGTTTTGCCGCTCTTAGCCGCGTTTAGTTCCAGCAGGTTACTTTGTAGATGGGGAATGGTTGCACCGACAACGCCGGATGAATCAGAGTCGACTATTAAATAGTGGGACAAATCGACGATGTAAATACGCTGTACAGCAAAGGCGCGTTTCAGCGTTATTAAACGATGCCGGATGCTGGCGTAAAACCGTCCGTTTTCACTGCCGGGATGAATATATTCTAGCAAATCGGCATCTATCAGCGTGGCTGCCGAGCGGGCGACGCCGGTTAGTTTTTTTCCCAACTCCTCGTCAAAATAATGCTCGGAACGAAAATAAAACAACCAGCCCACGGTGTTAATGATTAACAGAGTCAGCAAAATAAAATAAAGGCTGATTTTTTTTTGCAGACTTTTTTTAAAGAGTTTCTGCATGGCGGCTTAATCCAAATACAAGTGCAAACTTGCCGTACTCAAGCCAAACCAAGGCTGAATTGCGGCGGTTTAATATACGTGATTTCCGGTACGGTCAAACTAACCATATAATCGCTCACGCAGCAATCAATGCCACCCTAATCCCATACAGGTTAAGGAAAAACCTCGCAAATGCATTAAATTATACCGCTTTAAAAAATTATCAACCCCAACCCAATATCAGCTTTCCAGGCCGGAATCGGGGCCTCCCCGGACTTTCTGAATTCAATTGCATTCCCTTGCGGGGAACCTATATTTGCAGCTTATGAGCAGTGACATTACCCGGTTTTTACAAGAATGGCCCTATGATCACCGCCGCATTTCCGCCCGTAAATTCGTCGGTGATGACGGGATCCTGAAAGTCCAGTTGCGGATTGATTTAGGTGTACTTCAGATGAACTACGAAGGGCGACCGGATGGCATCAAACTAAAAAATGCCGCTAACTGGCTGGAACACTTTCGGAAACAGCAGAAGCGTCATAAACATTTCGTTCTGATGCCGGAAGATGTGCATCGATTGCGCTTGGAAGCCATCCAATTTTACCATCGCTATCTTAGTCTCTACCACTTACACGATTATCCGGGTGTTATACGCGATACGCGTCATAATCTGGAAATTCTCAAATTTATTTCCCGCTATGGAAACGAAGAAGATTCCTGGACCGTTCAGGTGTATCGTCCCCACGTGATCATGATGCACACCAGCGCCAAGGCCCTGCTTCAACTGGAACATAATCAGCGCACCGAAGCTCTGGCCACGGTCCACCTGGGTCTGAATCAAATCAAACGCTTTTACGGTAATGTTTACGAGTTGGATCAGCCGGAAATTAGTCCCGAAATTTTAGCCCTGCGTGAGTTGCAGCATCGTATTACGGATGACAGCATTCCGGAACCTCAGGCTGAGGAAGAAAACCTGGAAGAGAATTTGGAACTGGCCATCTATGCGGAAAACTACGAGTTGGCGGCACGGTTACGGGATGAACTGGGACGACTAAAAAAGACTTGATCCGGTGCTTTTCAAGCCGGATCAGGCATTCCCCCCCGACACTGCAAACCAGTATATCCGTGATTTATAAGCCTCTCGGGAAATTGTAAAAAGCTACGGTAAGCCGTAACCTGAAAGAGACAATTGCCCAAACTCGGCGCCTTCAACAAGCGTAAGAGCGGATTTGTCCAGGATTTGGAAATTTTGATAAATCGATGACGCTCAAAGTGCTTCAACCGGATCAGGTATCCACTGAAAATAGTGACCTGTAAGCCGTTAAATTAATAATTGGCGGTTTAAATAGATCCTGTAAAACCAAACCCACGGCACCCAACATTCCAGCTCTGTTTTTCAAACTACCCGGTAGAATTTGTACTTCCCGGGCCGGCATCCGCAATTCATCCTCCCGGGTTTTAGCCAGGGCAAAGTCCAGCACTGATTCACATTGATCGATTACCGGTCCACCGAGAACGATCATTTCCGGATTTAAAAAATTGATGATGCTGATAATCAACATACCCAACAATCCACCGAACTCCTGAAGTGCGGTTGTTGCCAGCTCATCGCCCTCCAAAGCCGCACTCGCTACCAGCGCCAAGTCCAGTTTTCTACCTTTTAGCCGGGAATTTACATGGTTGGTTTCCAAATGCTGTTGAATCGCGTTCATGAGATAACGATTGGTCAAAATCTCACCATACCGGTGTTGCTTGGCATGGAGGATAGGGAAATTTTCCTTATTGAAGTTTAATGCCCCAACCTCGTTATAACCAATCTCGCCGGCAGAGGAGCTGAATCCCCGGTATAATTCACCATTAATCACAAGTCCGGCGCCCAGTCCTTCACCCAGCCACACATAGACCAGATTTTCAGCATCGATTCCGGCGCCCCAGTGAAACTCACCAAGGGTCGTGGTTTTTACATCATTTTCGATGTAAACTTTCGTATCCAACAAGCTTTCCACGTGTGATCTGATGGGGAAACCGACCCAGGATTTGAGGGTATCGGCGTAGCGCAGAGTTCCCTTCTTATAATTTACTAAGCCCGGTAAAGCGACACCAACTCCCAGTATTCGATCCATCTTGGATTCATCATCAAATAACTTCTCAATGGCTTTCACGATTCGGCGTAAAATATTTTCCGGATTGTTGTTGTCTTTATAGGTGATGGATTTTTGGGCAATGGTCTCGGCATTCATATTAGTAACGAGAATACTGGCGGAGTTCAGATGAATTTCAACACCAATAGCGTACCAAGCATTGGCATTGAATTCCAGCATGATGGGACGCCGGCCGCCCCGGTTCGTGGACTCGCCCTTCCCCACTTCATAGATGATTTCCGTCTCTAGCAGCCGCGCCACGATGCCGCCAATGATCACTTTCGACAGTCCCATGATCCGCGCTACTTCCGAACGCGAGAGCGGACCTTGATCACGAACAATTCTTAAGACACTGATTTCATTGATTTGCCGGACAAAATGGAAATTATTTTTCTTCATGAACCCCTCAACCTGCTTGACAACAATTTGTAAAGGGTAAGTTAATAAAGTAAATTTACTAATTCCAGTGCTTTCTCCCAGTTCATTTGGTGAACCCCGCTAAAATGCTTATACTTATCGGCACGCACGCGACTCAAATCATGGAAAAAACAATCATCATTTTTGAACCCCTGGATGTGACCCGTTACGGTCCCCTGGTCCAGCTGCGGCACGTGGCCGATCTACGCTACGGGATCTACTCCAATTGGGAGCGGGCCGAGCAGCTCCTGCCCGGTTTCAACTTAGGTTTATGGGGCAGATCGCTGCTCCAGCATGTAAACTCCGAGTCACATCCGGACACCAATATCAACGAAAAATCGGGTCCGGCGTATTATCTCCACGGAGGTGTTCCAGCCTGGCACTATCCAAAATTTATTGAACTCTTAAAGCAGGAGCAAGCTCTGACCTGGCAGGGTAATATTTTGGCGGCTCGCATCGATTCCGTTACACCGCCAACGCCCCACTTTTTCACAATCATGAAGGAATTGCCCCGGACGGAATTGGATGAGACATTTGGCGATTACCCTTTATTTTTTCGGGAGTTTCTGGACCTACGGAGTGCTGCTTTAGCGCATGATCTGATATTTTGGCGGCAGCACAACGAAACGGACAAATCTTTCGATCCCCTGCTCCCCATGCTCCAGCCGGAATCCATTTTTATCCACGCCGGGGCGGATATATCCGATGGTGTTTTTATTGATGCCGGTCAAGGACCCGTTGTCATAGACCGCGGTGTGAAGGTGCCACCCTTTTGCTCCTTGCACGGACCTTTATACCTCGGGCCTGACACCCAACTAAACGACGGCGCTCGAATCGAGGCGTCGATTGTGGGTAACCGGTGCCGATTGGGCGGAGAAATTTCTGAATCCATACTTATGCCCTACACCGAAAAAAAACATACCGGTTTCCTGGGACAGGCATTGGTTGGTTCCTGGGTTAACATTGGCGCCGGAATCAGCTCCGGTCAGGCTGGTCAATATGAGGCTGATACCTCAATCCATTGGGCCGGCCGAATCTTTAAAACCGACCAAAACCATGCCGGACCGACTATCGGTGATTTTGCCGTCCTGGAAAGCGGATCTCAATTGCCGCCGGATTCAGTGTTTGGCATATTTTCCGATTATTTTCAGTCCGGAGTAACCCAAAAAGACGTGGCGGATTTCACCCGGGGAAACGCCCGGAAAGAAATCAACCGGACCATACGCAATGCGGCCGCCGAACTAACCAAACATCAACTCTCCATGACACCGGCCCTGGAAGCCCTCATCCGGGATCTTTGGAAAACACCTGATTCCGGTTGGCATTGGTAAAACCGAAAATTTTAAATTCCACCCACACCCGAGACCTGAACGGGGGAACTTGGACTTGAAAGGAAATTGAATGCGACGTTGGGAAAAAATCCTGGTTATAGTGCTTACTTCCACACTTTTGGTAACCGGCTGTGTTCTTTATTCAGAATTGCTGACTACCGAACCGGGAATTTGGGCGGAACGCAGCCTGAAACACCTCACGTTGCGGCAAAAAATCGCTCAGATGCTGGTTTACCACATGAACATGAAATACCTCAACGCAAGCAGTTCCGGTTGGCGGGAAGTGGAAAAGTTGGTGAAATCCGACGGTGTCGGAGGAATTCATATTTATCGGGGCAATGTGGGTGATGCTATTTTCCAGCTAAACCAGCTGCAACACGACTCTAAAATTCCCATTTTGGTCGATGCCGATCTGGAATACGGTCTGGGCTGGCGGGTACCGGGTGGAACCGATATCCCCTATAACATGGCAATTGCCGCGACGGGAAATCCGCAAAATGCCTTTGTCGCTGGTAAAATCACCGCCGAGGAAGGCCGGGCGGTGGGCATTCATCTCGGACTTGTGCCCGTGGTGGATGTGAACAACAATCCGGAAAATCCCATTATCAACACGCGATCATTTGGCGAAGACCCGGATCTGGTGGCACGATTTGCTACCCGGTATATCGCAGGTATGCACGCGGGCGGTATGGCCGCCACGGCCAAGCATTTTCCGGGTCATGGCGATACCGGAACCGACTCCCACACCCGGCTGGCAACCATTCCCAGCGATTCGACCCGTTTATGGAGCACGGAACTCCCGCCCTTCCGGGCTGCCATCCAGGCCGGTGTCGATCTGGTCATGATCGCCCATCTCCATGCACCGGACTTTCAACCCGATGCTTACACTCCGGCGACGCTTTCGCCCTTTTGGATTCAGGATATTCTGCAAAAACGGCTGGGCTTCAAGGGTATTGTAATCTCGGATGCCATGAGCATGGGTGGCATCACACAAAATTACACTGATGAATATGCCATCATTACCGGCATCAATGCCGGGTTGGACATGATCCTGCAAAATCGGAATTTCACCCATTTTGTAGCCGTGGTTGAACAGGCCGTGCGAGACAGCCTCATTCCGGAAAGTCGAATCAACGCTTCAGCACTGAAAATTTTAAGACTCAAAGAAAAATTGAGGTTGAATAAAGACCGTTACCTATACCCGGAAAAAACCCGGAAAATCTACGGCAGCCGGGAAAACGCGAGTCTGGCTGATCAGATCGCTCAGGCGGCCCTTACACTCGTTAAAAATGACGGTAATCAGGTTCCGCTAAAGCTGTCTGAGAAAGATACTCTCATCATATTGGATGTCTATGATTCCGGCTATAATCATGAACTCACAACCGTTTCCCGTACGCTGGCGCAACAGAACGTACCGGTGAAGGTTTTCCCTATCGACGCAACGGACGGCACGGGTTATTTCATCGATATTTCCGGGCAGATCCCTGACAATGCACCCATTTTAGTCAACGCGTTCTGCCGCTACCTGATGAATAAGGGGCGCATCTTTTTACCCATCCGGGAAACGGATTTTCTGCGGGAGGTTTTCAGTAAATCCAAGCGCACGATTTTGGTTAGTTTCGGTACGCCTTATCTCTTGCAGGATTTTCCGGAAGTTGGTGCTTATTTATGCGCTTATGGCACCAGTGATCAAATGCAGAATGCCGTGGTTTCCGCTTTAATGGGCCAGTCAGCCGTTGGGGGGCAATTACCGGTTTCAATTCCGGAGATCGCCCCGATCGGCACAGGTATAAAATTAGCTGTTGATCCGGTAACATTTGAGATCCCGGATAAAGATTTTGGGGTACGTTTAAAACAGGGTTTGCCTTCTCAAATCAATGCAAACACACGGCAGTTAATACCCTTGCTCAAGGAAGCCATCGCCGATTCCGCCTGGCCCGGTGGGGTCATGCTGGCGGCTCGGGATGGTGAGATATTTTTCCATGAAGGTTTTGGGTATCACACCTACGCGAAAAATGAGTCTACCCGCCGGGGCGACATTTTTGACCTGGCCTCGGTCACCAAGGTGATTGCCACCACCAGCGCAGTAATGAAACTTTACGAGAACGGTCAGCTCTCCCTGGGCGACAAAGTCGTGCAGTACCTGCCCCAGTTCAAGGGTCCGGACGCAGAAAACACGCATCTGAAAAAGACGATCACGATTAAAAATTTGCTGACCCACACCGCCGGACTACCACCTTTCCGCCGTTTTTACATGATGGAAGGTGATGTCAATGCCCGCTGGGATAGTCTTTTTCAAACGGCTCTGGATACTTTACCGGGCGCCAAAACCATCTACTCCGATATCGGTGTGATCTTATTAGGCAAGATCATTGAAAAGATTAGCGGTATGGGTTTGGACAAATATGTGAAGCAGGAAATTTTCGAACCGTTGGGGATGACATCCACCTATTTTAATCCGCCGGCCAGCCGAATGAAACGCATTGTACCCACTGAATACAGCGAATCGGAAGGTGGCTTCATTCACGGTCATGTCCACGATGAAAATTCCTACAGTTTTGGCGGCGTCACTGGCCACGCCGGGTTGTTCAGCACGGCTCACGATTTGGCCATTCTGCTGCAGACGCTTCTCAATGGGGGTGCCTACGGTGACACACGGATCGTAAAGCCGGCCACGGTTTCGTTGTTCGTCGAGCGCGCCAACCTGGTGCAGGG
>CAZIWX010000080.1:0-2767 GCA_964543125.1 uncultured Lentisphaeria bacterium
CCTGGCGCTTCACATCGATCCCATTGAGAAAAAGCCGCTCTTTCATTTTTTCCCCGGCTCCCAAATTTTATCCCTGGGTACCGCGGGCTGCAATATGGGCTGTAAATTTTGCCAGAACTGGGATATCAGCCATGCGACCGAAAACCATCAATACAGCCGCCATATGCCGCCCCGGGAAGTAGTGTCGTTAGCCCAAATGCGGGGCGTTCCGCACCTGGCTTTCACCTATAATGAACCCACGATTTTTGGTGAATATGTCATGGATATCAGTGAAGCCGGCCGGGCAGCGGGGTTGCGCACCGTCATGGTGACCAACGGGTATATCACGCCGGAAGCGATCGCGGATATTTATCCGCTGATCGATGCCGCCAATATTGACCTGAAAGCCTTTACCGAAGATTTCTACCGGAAGGTCACGCTTTCCAAAATGCAGCCGGTGCTGGATGCCCTTGTGAAAATTCGCGCACTGGGAACCTGGGTGGAACTGACCACCCTCTTGATTCCGGGTCTGAATACGGATGAAAAAGAGATTCAAGAGCTGGCGCGGTGGGTTATGGAAAACCTGGGGGCGGATACGCCGCTCCATTTTTCGGCGTTTCATCCGGACTATAAGCTGCGGGACGTTTCCCGGACTCCCCTGTCCATTTTGGAACAGGCTTATAAAATCGCGCGAGGGGCGGGATTGCGGTATGTTTATCTGGGGAATGTTGTCTCAGACAAAGGCAATACCCGGTGTCCCCGGTGCCGGACTATGGTTATCCACCGGAACTGGTATGATACCCGCAGCATTTTGCAACCGGGTGGGTTGTGTCCTAAGTGTGGCGCCCGGATACCCGGGGTTTTTGCCTAGGTGAACCTGCCCTTGAGCTTCTGCTTAACCGCCTTTTATAAAGGGCGGAACGGGCCCGGCGCCTGATTTCCGGTTTCAAACCGTATTTATTAAGAAAAAGATAAGCTGCTTTTGAACTGAATAGCTAAATACTGGAGATTCGTAATGTCCGAGCAAGAAATGGCGTTGCCACCGCGGGGACTGCCCCCGGAAAGCATCCTGAAGATTATGGAATCCTACCGGGGAGGAGACGCCCGGTGGAAAGCAGGTAAAACCTGGAGCCTGGTTTATTTTATCGACGAAGCGCGCACGGAATTCCTGAAACAGGCGCACAACATGTTTTTTTCCGAAAACGCCTTGAATCCCCTGGCTTTTCAAAGCCTGAAACGCTTTGAACATGAAGTCGTGCGTATGACGGCAACGCTCTTGAACGGAGATCGGCATGTCGCCGGAACCATGAGCGCCGGCGGGACGGAAAGCATCCTGCTGGCCGTGAAAACTTATCGTGACCGGGCCCGGAAGCAAAACCGGCACTTAACGACGCCGGAAATGATATTGCCGGAATCAGCGCATGTGGCTTTTTTAAAAGCCGCGCACTATTTTGATGTAAAACCGGTTTCGGCCCCGCTGACACCGGATTTCAAAGTAGATATTTCCGCGGTCGAAAAATTGATCTCCAAAAACACGATCTTGCTGGTCGGTTCGTCACCTAATTACCCGTTTGGAACGATTGATCCGATTGAGGAATTGGGTGGGTTGGCTCTGCGCCATGGGTTGCCGCTGCATGTGGATGCCTGCCTGGGGGGATTTTTATTGCCGTTTTTGGAAAAAGCCGGGCGCTCCATTCCGCCCTTTGATTTTCGGGTGCCCGGGGTAACCTCCCTTTCGGCCGATGTACACAAATACGGCTACGCCGCCAAGGGCGCTTCCGTTATTCTTTATCGAAACATGGATTATTTGAAGTATCAGTTTTTTATCGAAGAAAATTGGCCGGGTGGTGTTTTTGCCTCGCCGGGACTGCTGGGAACGCGGCCCGGCGGTCCGATTGCGGCCGCCTGGGCGGCAATGCAGGTGTTGGGTGAAGGGGGCTATCTGAAAAACGCGGCCAAAACAATGGAAGCCACGAAGACTTTGCTAAACGGGATTGCGCAAATCCCGGAACTGGAAATTCTCGGGAAACCGCCGATGAGCGTGTTTGCCTTCCGGTCGAAATCAAAACAGGTAAACATATACGCGGTGGGAGACTTACTGGAGAAAAAGGGCTGGCACATCGACCGGCAGCAGCGCCCGGAAAGTCTGCACGCCATGGTTATCCCGCCCCACGCCGGCATAACGGATGAATATTTGGCTGATTTACGGGAAGCGGTTGTTCTGGCAAAGAATACTCCGAAACTTGCCACGCAGGGCAGTGCGGCTATGTACGGCATGCTGGCCAATATTCCGTGGCGGGGAATGATCAAAAAGAATGTTTTAGAGCTCACGCAGGAAATGTACGGACCGGAGGGAACCCTCCCGGATTTCGAGGGGGGTTCAGGGACTAGGGATTTGGCCACGCGGATGGGACAATTATTCCTGAAAGTGAAGGAAGCGTGGGGGCGGTTCCTGGAAAAATTGAAATTCAAGCGCTAGAATTTAGCCGAAAGCCCATCCGAAAGTTCGGCCGTCCCTACGGGACTTATTATTTTTATGGATTCCCATTCCCCACCAATGAATTGGTGGGCTATTTTCTCTCCATCCCTGACGGGATGAAAGGTCAATCCATCGTGGAACGAGTCCCACCGGGACGGGCGAGAGTAGCCCGGCATTTCAGCAAGTTCGGCCGTCCCACAGGGACTTATTATTTTCACGGATTCCCGTTTCCCACCAATAAATTGGTGGGCTAATTTCTCTCCATCCCTGACGGGATGAAAGGTCAATCCATCGTGGAACGAGTCCCAC
>CAZIWX010000080.1:2867-11762 GCA_964543125.1 uncultured Lentisphaeria bacterium
CAATGAATTGGTGGGCTAATTTCTCTCCATCCCTGACGGGATGAAAGGCCATTCCATCGTGGAACGAGTCCCACCGGGACGGGCGAGAGTAGCCCGGCAATTTTTCGGTTCACCTTTCAGCTAAATCACCTATATTGGACTTGTATGGAAGAAATGTACAACACACCCTGGCGCAAACTCGCCGCGGCGATCTATACCGCCCCGCAAGACGCCCGTGTGTACGGAACCATGGAATTTGATGTCACGGATGCCCAGACCTATATCCAGGAACAACGGGCGGCCGGCGTGCGAATCACCATGACACATTTGGTCATTTCCGCCCTGGCGCGGGCCCTGGCCTTCGATGTCCCCGAGATGAACTGCTTTATCCGGCGCGGCCGGATCATTCCCCGTAAAACCGTTGATGTACTGGTCGCGGTCACTATGAATCGGGGTCAGGAAATGAGCGCCATTAAAATTCGGGGCGCCCATAAAAAACCCGTTTCCGAAATCGCTGAAGAAACGCGCCGGCAGGCCATGGCGCATCGTGGGGGTCAGGAATCAAAATCCATCCAAAATAAAAATACCCTGAGCAAGCTTCCCTGGCCGTTCCGGCGCTGGGCTTTTCGTCTTATCCGGTGGATCGTAAACGACCTGGGCATTCAACTGAAATCGCTGGGTCTCTCGGATAACTCATTTGGGTCCATCATGCTGTCTAATATCGGAACGCACGGGTTGGCAACCGGGATGGCCGCGCTTTTCCCGGCGGCCAAACTACCGGCAGTCATTGTCATGGGCCATGCCGAGGAAAAACCGGTAGTTCGCGATGGGGAGATCGTGATTCGCACCGTTTTACCCATTACGGGCACTTTTGATCACCGGATCGTGGACGGTGGACATGCCGGAACACTGGCCCGCAGCGTGATGCGGCGCCTGGCCCGGCCCCATGCGCTGGAACAAATTCCGGAAGAGCCCCGAGTTTCTCGTTGAGTATTTGCTGCCGAATTACGCTTCCCGGCGTTTGAAGTGGATGAAACCGATTCCTCGCCAAACCAGCATTAAAATCAGCCAATAAGCAACCAAAACTCCCAAAGTCACCCAATATCCCACCAAAGCACCCTTATAAAAAGCGAAGGGAATATTGAGTGCAATGAGGAGCGGTAACCCCACAAAAAGCGAAATTCCGCTTCCATACACGGCATCTTCCGCCACCGGTGTTTTAAACTCCGGGTCCGTGACCCGTAACAAAACTAACGCGGAATTAATGGTTCCGGTCATCTCACCGAATAATTCAATAAAGCGCTCAAAATGGAAATCATCAAATGCCCGCCAGCAAGCCCATTTTAGCAGATAGAATGTGGCGGGGCCGGCCAATAATGACATGATTAGAATTGGGAGCCAGTATTTTCCAACGATCGTGAAGCTGATCGCGGCTACCGCGCCCACTACGAGATAGTCCAGGAACACACCCATCCCGCGGGTCATGAGTCCGGGATCAATGAGATAGCCGCGGTTAGTCTTATCCAGAATTGTCCGTGCCAGCAGTGCCACCAGCAACCCAACCACGAAATGGAATGACCACAGCGTTGCCACAAAGTCATGCAATCCGGCCGATTCCAATCCGGTTGCCATCAGATCCACCAGCCAATAGGTTACCAGGTAACAGAATCCCATGAGTCCCAGTTGAAAGGCCATGGGTTCAATGGCTTCGGTAGAGAGGGTCAAGCGTCCGGCAATGGGATAAACACCGCTTTTGTTTACCCCGGTTCGCATATCCGAAGTGATGTGGTCAATTCCTTTGATAAGGCTGGTTTTATGGGTGCGAATGCCCCATTGAATTACGGACATGCCCACGAAAAAAGCATAGAGATAACCGATTGCGGCAAAGGTCAGACCGACTTGCCCCCCGCCTTCAAATCCCCATTGTTCCCAGGAATGCCCCATGGCGTAAGCCAGTCCCGGTCCCATCCCAAACCCCAATGGAACCAGCAATCCGATGCCCACAAAAAGGTCCGGTTTTATGGTGTACAACAGAAGCAAGGCGACACCGAGTCCAATCAAAGCCTGTAACAAATAGGACGACAGGGCTGAAAAACTTTTACTTAAGGGTCCTTTGCCCCACTTGGATTTCCGCTGCCGCAATCCCAGGGCAATAAAGGTCAGTGCCAGAAAATGGTACACATAGACACCCAATCGTTGGGAAGGCAGGTCAATTAAACCTAGCCCCTGGGTACCCACCAACAGGGCAATAAACCCACCGATGAGATTATTGGGAATGAGATATTTCTGGAAAAATTTTACATACCGGCGCAGGTATGTACCAATCAAAATGAAGGTTGATAAATACAGCAAATCCAGAATTGCATCTTTCAGATTAACCGTAAGATCCCAAGGATTCATAACGACCCCTTTCCTACTCTTGGACGAGTGGTATAATGAATTCAGTTGCCGGCTCAGCGCAGGGTGATCCGAGCAATCCGATGTTCAGCCCTCAGTCCGGGTTTATTCAATCAAAACTTTATTAATCATACACCCGCCAGACAGAGGCACTATCATTCGACGCCACCGGATATATGGTCAAATTAGCGTGATATTTAGCTTTAAATATTTTTCCCATGGATGAACAGAAGTTGCCCACCGCAGCCGTTTCCACCAGGGCAAAGCCCGACCCCCCAAAGCCACCGCCAACGATGCGGGCTCCCAGGCAGCCCTTTTGCTCAAGGGCCGCCGAAACCAGGTAATCCAAGCGCTCCGAGCTGGCTTTCAGGTCATCCCGCATACTGGCGTGACCGGTTACAAGAATATTCCCCAACCTGTCCATATCGCCTTTGACTAAGGCCTGGGCACATTGGTCAACGCGGAGATTCTCACTCACAACGTGCCGTGCAACACCGAACTCGGCCGGCGAAAGACCGGCTTTGAGTACGGTTACCTGTTCCGGATTCAAGGCTGCCAGATTTTTTACCGAACCAAACCGCTCCCGGGCTTTCGCCAAGGCATTCTGACCCCAGGCAACCCGCTCGTTATAACCGGATTTGGCTAACTGCCGGGATTCACCCGATTCCATAACCACAAATTGGTGGTTGGGCATGCGCAAGGGTTCCAGGGTCCGGTTTCCGGTGGAAAAATCAATCCGCAGCGCATATCCTTCCCGCGCAAAAATCGCGATGGTCTGGTCCAGCACGCCGGTTTCAACGCCCATAAATTGATTTTCCATCCGCTGGCAGTAAACCGGTAAATCGGTTAACCTGATTTTTTGGGGAGATAATATCTGGAGCGCTAGGGCGATACTCACACCAAATGCAGCCGAGGATCCCAGGCCGGTGCCGATAGACAGATCGCTATGGACCACGATATCCACACCACCCCGCAAACCGAAATCGCGGCTAAATTGCAATAAGGCGCCATTGATATAATTAGCCCAGGCCGGTAAATCATTTCGGGGGTGGTTCAGGGACCATTCATATTTTTCCCGCAAGGCTACCGAATGCGCTCGTACCCGATCCGAATTGCTGGGTTTCACGCCCACAACAGCATAGCGATTCAAGGCCATGGGCAAAGCCAAGCCACCATTATAATCCGTGTGTTCACCACAAATATTTAATCGTCCGGGGGTGTGCGCCATGATCACGGGATAACTGCCAAATTTATCCAGAAAGGTCAGGCGAGTTTCGGCAACGAGGGCTGGTAACGACATAAAATAGGGTTCTTTCCTAGGGACTAAGACCCGGTCCTGATTTTTCCCCGGTTTGCGAAAACGAATCGGATTGATGCCAGACCAACCATGCCAAAACCAGGAGGATCAGGTTTTCACCGATTTTCCGGAAGGTGGTCCGGGTGCCGGAACGATCCAGCGCAAAACACCCGCATTGGATGTCCAAGCCCCGCAAAACAGCCGCGATAACCGCCAAAGTAAAAAGAATCAGCAGACCCAGCATGATACCTGAGTTGGTTCTGGGAAAAACATTCATCAAGAGCATGATACCCGTGACCAATTCCAGGTAAGGTAGTAAAATAGCGGCTGGGTGGAGCAACATTCCCGGCAGCAATTGGTAATTATAGATCGCTTTGGCAAATAGGGCCGGTTGCCAGATCTTATCCAGGCTGGCATAAATGAACAGTCCGGCCAGAATTACCCGTAAAAGCCGCTGGACTGCCGGAGACTGCTTCGGCATGACTTATTTAGACCCTGCCGCCGTGGGATACCCGGCCGCTACCCATGAACTCCAGCCACCGAAATAGAACCGGACCCGGGAAAATCCCATGGCTGCCAGTTGATTGGCCAATCCCAGGGAGGCATTACATTCCTCACCGTTACAATAGGCTACAATTAAGGTATCCATGGGTAAGGTCTCTAATTGATCCACATGGATCAGGAAATCGCTGTAGGGAATATTCCAGGCTCCCGTAATATGTCCGGCCGTGTACTCACCGGAATCGCGGGCATCAATGATCATTCCGGATTTCCGGGTAAAAACCCGGTAGACTTCAGCAGTGACAATTGAAGACGGATTATCGATAAAAGGTGTGCCGTTTTGAGTGGTAACCGTGTCGGGGGTTTTCATCCCGGCGCCATTGACCAACACAGCCGGAATTCTGCGAATCCCGGAATCAGTGGCTGTTTCCGCGTAGGTTGTTAAAAAAGGGATACGATGGGGTAAAACAAGTTGGCCGAGGAGTGCTAACAAGACCACCAGCCCAGCCACACCCCCCAGTTCCAAAATGGTGCGACGCATGGGGTAAACATAAGCCGGATTGAGGTGTCAAACAATGCTCAGTTGAATTCACCAAATCTTAGCTTGCATTGCCGTTTCGGTGAATACCGCTTGATCGGTTAAATAATTTTAGAAACGGACCGCATTGGACAATTGACGCATAGAGCAAAAGTGACTATTCTTACGCCCGTGAAAATTTTCCACAATATCATACTATCGCTGTTAATTCTGGGGATGGCGATCATCGTTGGAACCACGCTGTACAATGGTTGGTCCTACTACCAATTGCCACCGGATATCCGGGTGACTCAGGGAAAAGCATTTGAGATGTTCGGCGCTGCCGGGCTTGTAGGGCATGGTTTGGGATTTTTAGCCGGTCTGCTCTTCCTGGGGCTATTCCTTTATGTATTCCGCAAGCGAATACGATTCATGCGCCGGTGGGGCAAACTCAGTGTTTGGCTGCGTTATCATATTTTCATGGGTATATCCGCACCAATTTTAGCTACGCTGCATTCAGCCTTTAAATTTCAGGGCCTCATCAGTGTGGGCTATTGGTCCATGATTGCCGTGGCGCTCAGCGGCCTCGTGGGACGCTATCTGTACGGACACATTCCCCGGCGTAAGTCCGGAGAAGAACTATCCCTGCGTCAGGTGCACGTGGACCGGGCGGAAACGATTCGGCGCCTGAAATTTGAATTCGGACTGAAGGCGGATGATATTCAACGGCTGATCGCCTTTAGTACGCCGCGAGAGGTGGAGAAATGGGGTGTCTTAAATTTGCTTCGCATTTTTTGGAATGATATGAGTCGTTGGCTTCAATCACGCCGCCTCGCTCGCTACTTCCAACATAAGTATGGACTCCCACCCAAAGAATTAAATTATTTGACCCGCGCTATTGCACATCAGCGAGTCGTGGCTCAACGGATCGCGTTTCTGGACGTGGTTCATAGAATTTTCCACTGGTGGCATGTCATTCACAAGCCCTTTGCCTACACCGTGTTGGTGATTCTGGTCTTGCATATCGCCCTTACCATGAGTTTTGGATATACGTGGATATTTTAGCATGCATGAACTGATTATTTCCTGGACCATCGGTCTGGTCATTATTCTGATCTTTGTGATTCCTTACCTGCGCCACTGGCGCAAGCGGGATGAACGCACCCGCGCCAAACTTGAAGTTGCGCGGCAAAAGGGTATGGACCAGGCGCTCATGCAACATCCCATCATTGATTTATCGACCTGCATCGGCTGCGGAATTTGCGTTCGGGTGTGCCCCGAAGGTGAGGTTTTAGGGATAATTTCAGGGAAAGCCGTCCTTATCAATGGCTCCAAGTGCGTGGGTCATGAGCTATGCAAGGAAAATTGTCCGGTGGGCGGAATTGAGGTGGGTTTGGGTGATATATCCACCCGCCAGGATATTCCCTTTTTACAAGATAATTATGAATCCAACGTCCCCGGAATATTTATCATTGGTGAGTTGGGTGGGCTGGCCTTGATCCGGAATGCCGTAAACCAGGGCAGCAGTGTTGCCAGGGAGCTGAAACACACCCTTCCACACCGGGATGATCCGGACTTCGACGTCATCATCGTTGGGGCCGGTCCGGCCGGAATGAGCGCTGCTCTGGAACTGGAAGGCTCGGAATTGAAGGCGCTGCTTTTGGATCAAAGCGAACCCGGTGGCACCATTCTTCAATATCCCCGCCGCAAGCTGGTTCTGGTGCAGCCGGTAACACTACCCCACTTCGGTACA
The DNA here is from genome assembly GCA_964543125.1 of uncultured Lentisphaeria bacterium. GTDB lineage: Bacteria > Fidelibacterota > UBA8477 > UBA8477 > UBA8477 > CAZIWX01. Next base: position 9,312 of record CAZIWX010000080.1, read on the forward strand.
CTGGGAAAACTGGAATACCGGAAGGAAGAATTGCTGGATATCTGGCTGGGTATCCTGAATGATAGAGACATCAATTTCAAACCCCACTATCGGATGACCGGAATAACAATTCACGAAGATTATTTTATGGTCCATACGAACAAGGGCGATTTCACCGCGAGCCGGGTGATATTGGCGTTAGGCCGCCGGGGCACGCCCCGCAAACTCGGTGTGCCCGGCGAGGAACTCTCTAAAGTCATGTACAAATTGATCGATACCGAAACATATAAAAATAATGACATCCTCGTGGTCGGCGGTGGGGACTCGGCGATTGAAGCGGTAATTGGATTGGCACAGCAAACCGGGAATCAGGTAACACTGTCTTACCGAAAGAATGCCTTTTTCAGGATTAAAACCAAAAATGAAGAGCGGTTGAACAAGCTGGTGAAAGACAAACAGGTGAGAGTAATATTTGAATCCCAGGTAGAATCCATTGACCCCGAAAAAGTCATCCTCCGCCAAAGGGGAGAACAAATCACATTATCCAATGATTTTGTATTCATTTTTGCAGGTGGTTTGGTCCCCTTCCCGCTTTTACTGGAAATTGGCATTCAATTCGGCCAGGTGGCAGCCTAAATTAGAGCCGTGAATACGAATCAAATTATTTAACATTAGAAGGGAAAAGTCTATGAGTATAAAGTGTCCCGAGTGTGGAGTTGAGCTACCTGAAAACGCGAAATTTTGTGTCGCTTGTGGTGCCTCCATGACGCCGACTACTTCCAAAAGTACTCGGTCGAATAGTTCCGTCAACCGCCAGTGGCTCTATATCATGGGTGGCTTGATCGTCGTGGCGGCTATTATCATCGGTTACAGCATCACGGGCAAATCAGATGTAACCGCCCCCCCAGCCGGAATGAATATGTCCATGGGACAGGGGAGCGGACAAGCAACGGGGGATCCCATGCAGGGCGCCATGGGTGATGTTATGCGTGAGCTGGCGGCTCTGAAAGAGCGAATTGCCAAGGATTCCACCGATTACACCGCCTATATGCGATTGGGTGACATTTATTCCCAGATTGGCCGCTTTAAGCAAGCACTGGAATATTATCAAAATGCAACTCGGGCGGATGCATCCAAACCCGAAGCCTGGAACCAACTCGTAAATGCTGCTTTTCAGCTTGGTAAATTCAAAACAGCTCTGGACGGCATCGACAAAATGCTGCAATTTGATCCTTCCAACGCTGAAACCATGTACAACAAGGGTGCTATTCTGGCATCCATGGGCCGGAAAGATGATGCCCGGATGGTTTGGGAAAAATTAATCAAAATGGCGCCGGATAATCCTCAGGCGCTAAGAGCAAGAAATGATATGCAAAAGCTCTAATAGAGGCGGTGTGCCCGCTCGGTGTCCGGGCAACGGGTAGCGGGTTTTAGGCTCAGCGGCAGGAGTATTTTTAAACACATTCTAGGTTTGTGGGCCGTTGGTTGATCCACTCGAATCCTCATCGATAACGCTATAAAAATGAATGGTTATCAGGTATGAGGATTCGAGTGCTGCTTTCTGGAAACTCTAATCATGATGGCTAGAATTTATTCAATAATGAATTGGTCGAAAATTACCAGCCTTATTTTCTTGCTTTTTACGACTGCAGGAACGGCCCGGGCTCAGTTTTCCCCCGGCCCGCTTTCCAAAGTTCATCAGGATTATGAGGGGGTCACCAACTGCCTGAAATGTCATAATTTCGGATCCAGCGATCTCGCCCGCAATTGTCTTGAATGTCACCAGCCCATCAAACTTCGCCTGAGTGAAAAACGCGGTTATCATGGTTTATTGGAGGACCGCACCTGTTCCAAATGCCACAAAGAACATGCGGGACGTAATAATGCCTTGGTGGAATGGAAACCGTCGAAAGAAAAATTCGATCATTCCAAAACCGGTTATAAGCTCACCGGGAAGCACGAATCGTTAAAATGCGACGCGTGTCATAAACCCGAGGGTGTGCAACAAGCGGATGTTAAGAGCTACGCCGAAACCTATCCCAAAGCCGGGGTTTTGCAAAAAACTTATCTGGGATTGAGCACCGGTTGCGCCAGTTGCCACATCAAAGTTCATCGTGGTGAATTCAAAGATCAAACCTGCGATAAATGCCATGGCACCAGGGATTGGAAACAGGTGCTGAAGACCTTCAACCACACCCGCCAGACGCGATATCCCTTACTGGGGGCCCATATCAAAACCGATTGTGAAAAATGCCACGCCACATATCAGCCCAAGACCGGCGCTTATCAGGTCCATGTATTTGGCGGGCTGAAATTTAACGGTTGTCTGGCTTGCCATGCGGATTACCACCACGGCCAATTCGATAAAAATTGTCTGAAATGCCATACCCTGGACACCTTTAAAAATCCCAATTCCACCGTGGTCGACCACAGTAAAACCCGCTTTCCCCTCCTGGGTAAGCATCAATCGGT
>CAZIWX010000081.1:0-11195 GCA_964543125.1 uncultured Lentisphaeria bacterium
CGATCAATTCGGCCGACAAGCGGCCACCGGCGCCATGCGCCATTTGGATCGTATTATAATCCGTTTTAGGAACCGGGCAGACGAGCCCGGCAGGAAATTTAATTTGCATGGACGGGCATCCGCAGGCGCTGATACTGATGATAGGCAGCACAAGCGCCTTCGCTGGAAACCATAGTCGCCCCCAGCGGATGAGCCGGCGTACAGCGAGTACCGAAGGCCGGACAGTCATTGGGTTTTTTCAACCCCTGCAATACGCTACCACTAATGCAATTTGGTGATTCATTGGTTTGGATATCCCCAACCGAAAATTTACGAGCGGCATCAAAGGCCGCGTATTTGCCGCGAATCCTAAACCCGCTGGAGGGAATATTCCCGATCCCGCGCCATTTGCGATCCGTGATTTCAAAAATTTCCTGGATCAGTTCCCGTGCCGGACGATTACCTTCCCGCCGGACCGCCCGCAGATACTGATTAATTACCTTATGTTCACCGGCTTCCAATTGTTGGATGATCAGCAGAATGCCTTCCAGTATATCCACCGGCTCGAATCCGGTGGGTACGATGGGAACCTGGTATTTTTCCGCGATGGGTTCATATTCCCACCAACCCATGATAGCGCAGACATGACCGGCCGCCAGGTACCCTTGGACCCGGTTGGTAGGGGAGCTTAACAGCGCTTCCATGGCCGGTGGAACCAGTACATGACTGACTAATTCGCTGAAATTGGTTAATTCTTCTTTGGCGGCCCGGGCAATCGCCATGGCATTTCCCGGAGCAGTTGTTTCAAATCCCACGGCAAAAAACACGACCTCCCGCCGGGGATTTTCCCGTGCGATCGTCAGCGCTTCCAGGGGTGAGTATACCGTACGGACATCGAAACCCTCAGATTTTACCTGGAGCAGATCTTTATGGCTTCCCGGCACTCGCAACATATCGCCGAAGCTGGTGAAAATGACCTCCGGGCGGCTGGCGATGGCGATAGCCTGATCGATCATTTCCAACGGGGTAACGCACACCGGGCAGCCCGGACCGTGTACCAGGGTAATCTCAGGCGGCAGCAACTGGTCAATGCCGTTACGGATGATACTGTGGGTTTGGCCGCCGCAAATCTCCATGATAACCCAGGGTTGGGTGGTGGCCGCCCGGATTTTCTTTAGGATTTCCCGGGCTACCCGGGGATTTCGGAACTCATCCAGGTATTTCATCGCGTCTCCCCGGCTGCTTCCCCGAATAAATCGATTCCCGCCCGCTCGGCCGAATCGGCCAGTTCCCGCCAGGCGGCGTAACTTTGCAGCGCTTCCTCCTCGTCGATAATGGAGATGGCGAATCCGGCGTGGACAATGGTATACTGACCGACCTTGATTTCGGGCACATACTCCAAACACGCCTTGTTCTGCGTACCACCGTAATCGATATGACCCATTTTCAAACTATTCTCTTCAAAGATTTCGACAACTTTTCCGGGAATTCCGAGACACATGGATGATCCTAATCTTTCTTTTGTGAGTTCAGATACTGGCGGCCGATCATGGCCTGACCCAGTGCTAAACCGCCGTCATTGGTGGGAACTCGCGCATGCGCAAAAACCTCAAATCCTTTGCGGGCCAGGGCGGGTATGACCGCTGCCAGGAGGATTTCGTTCTGAAACACGCCGCCGCTGAGAACCACCTGTTTGAGGCCCGTGTCCCGCCGGGCCAGATTTGCAATCTTCACGATCCATTCCACCAGGGTGCGGTGGAACCGGTTGCTAATGATTTTTAAATCCGCACCATCCTGCAGAGCATGAACAACATCCCGAATCAGGGGACGCGTGCAGAGCAGATATTCTTTTGCCGCGGATTTAACGGCAAAGGTAAACGGCGGTACCTCGATTGAATCGCAGGCTTGCATCAATTCAATGGCCGCCTGACCTTCATACCGGATTTCACACCGGCCGCCGGCAATTGCCGCCACCGCGTCGAACAGCCGGCCCATACTACTGGTTAAAGGCGTGTTGGTTTTGGTCCGAACCATTTCCAGAATGGGTCCGATTTCCCACTGACTAAGAAAAGGCAGATCTGGCAATTGATTACCGAAGGTTTGAGCCAAATAGGCCGCTGCCGTACGCCAGGGCGCCCTGATGGCCGCGTCGCCACCCGGTAAAAGCATATTTTCCAAGTGGGCGAACCGCCGGTATTTAGCATAGTCGCCCACCAGTATTTCTCCGCCCCAAATCGATCCGTCAGGGCCAAAACCCGTACCGTCCAGAATAATCCCGATGACCGGTTCGATTAATTGGTGCTCAGCCAGGCAAGCGGCGAGATGGGCGTGGTGATGCTGAACTGTTAGCGTCGGAAGCGGTTGGGCCTGGGCCCACTGAGTGGACAGATAATCGGGATGCAGGTCGTGAACGATCAAAGCCGGCTCCAATTCCAGCAATTTTTGCAAGTGGCTGATGGTCTTCCGGAAGACCTGATAGCTCTCAAGATTTTCCAAATCGCCGATATGCTGACTCAGGAAGGCTCGATTTTGGGTTGTCAGACAGATCGTATTTTTTAACTCACCGCCCACCGCCAAAACGACCGGACCGGTGGAGTCCAGAAACACCGGTGTAGGGACAAAACCCCGGCTGCGGCGTAAAGGACGGTTTTTTCCGGCGATATAGGCGAAGACCGAATCGTCACTACGCAAATAAATCTCCCGGTTGTGAAGCAGGAAATAATCCGCGATCCCCTGCAACCGGCGCAACGCTTCATCATTGTCGATACAGATGGGTTCCTCGGAATAATTCGCGCTGGTCATGACCAGCGGACCGTCGAAGCACTTTAAAATAAGGTGATGCAACGGGGTATAGGGCAGCATGATTCCCAACCGGGAATTATTGGGAGCGACTGCCTCGGTTACGAGACCCTGACGGGCCTTTTTAGGGCAGAGTAAAATTGGGGTTTGGCGGCTGGTCAACAGCGCCACTTCCGGTGGGCGGATTTGGCAGATTTGCCGCGCCGCCTCCAGAGTGGGAAACATCACCGCCAACGGTTTTTCCTCGCGCCGTTTGCGTTTTCTGAGCCGGGTAACGACCCCTTCGTTCGAGGCATCCACCGCGAGATGAAACCCGCCCAGACCCTTTATTGCCAGAATTTGACCCGATTGAAGATATTCAACAGCAGAGCTAATGATATTCTGCCTAGCGACCGTAGCGCCCCAAGAATCGGCTAACCAGACTTGCGGGCCGCAAACCGGACAGGCATTGGGTTGGGCGTGAAAACGCCGGTCCCGCGGATCATCATACTCTCGTTGGCATTCCGGACACATGGTAAAATGCCGCATGGAGGTATAGGGCCGATCGTAAGGAATCGCTTCGATGATGGTATAACGCGGGCCGCAATTGGTACAATTAATAAATGGATACTCATATCGCCGATTCTCGGAGTCAAACAATTCCTTTAGACAATCAGGACACACGGCAACATCGGGCGAAACCAGGGTGGTTACCGCCGATTCCCGCTCAGAGGCAATAATCCGGAAAGATTGTTCCAGTTCGGGTGGGAGATTGGTGGTTTCAAGATGAGTAATCACCGCGAGTGGGGGAGCATTGTGATGCAGACGCTGAGCGAACCCCGTCACCGCTGCCGGCGGTCCCTGAATCTGGATCTCCACGCCGTTAGCGTTGTTGGTGACGAAACCGGATAGCCCCAAAGCTTCAGCGAGATTATACACCGAAGGTCGAAAACCGACGCCCTGAACAATTCCCTGCACCTGTATCCGGCGCCGGATGGTTTGATTGGTGGCCACGAGCATCAAACGTCTGGCCGAACCTCGGTTTTAAGCCAGGTGAACCAGTCAGCTAAACCGTCGCCGGTTTTGGCTGACATTTCTAAAAAAGTCAGATTGTGATTGACCTGTAATGCATAATCACGGCAGCGTTGGACATCGAAATCAACATACGGCAGCAAATCGATTTTGTTGATAATGCAAATATCGGCCGCGGCAAACATGGTGGGATATTTATAGGGTTTGTCATCACCCTCGGTGACGCTGATGATGACCACTTTATGGGCTTCACCCAAGTCGAACAGCGCCGGACAGACCAGATTCCCAACATTTTCAATACACAGGATGGAATCGGTGGGTGGATTGAGTTCTTTCACGGCGCGGCGGATCATGTCAGCGTCCAGATGACATCCGGTGCCGGTGTTGACCTGAACCACGGGAACACCGATCGCCCCGATCCGCTCGGCATCCCTCAGCGTTTGTTGGTCACCCTCGATGACGGTGAACTGGGTGTCGTTTTTTAACTCGGTGATGGTTCGTTCCAACACCGTCGTTTTGCCCGACCCGGGTGAACTGACCAGATTCAATGCCAGAATATTACGGGCTTCAAAGTAGCCCCGGTTACGCTCGGCCAGCAGGTTGTTTTTAGTCAGCAGATCTTTTTCAACCGTAATGGTGCGGGATTCGTGGGTATGTCCGGTTGCAGGATCGTGAAAGTGGGGATGAAGATCGTCGTGAACCTGACCATGGGTATGCTCACCATGGTGCTCATGGGCGGGTTCCCCAGGGACAGCTTCAGCGGGTGGTTGGTTTACTCCTGCCGTGGTTGGTTTGAGGATTTTTATCGTCGTTTCGCTTTCGCCACATCCACAAGTATCACACATCATACGCTCCTATTCGATATCGATTGTTTTGATTTTTAACTCTTTCCCCGCGAGTATTTCATACCGCAGGCTTTCACAATGCGGACAAACCGCCCAAAGTTGGGCAAGGTGAAAGGTCTTCCCACAGCTGGTACAGCGGGCGGCGCCTTGAACGGTGTGGATGTTGATTTTTGCCGTATCCGCCAGCGTGCCCTGCACCACCACATCCATGGAAAAAGCCAATGCATCCGTCAGAACACCGGCCAGTTCGCCGATTTCCAGATCAATTTGAAGGATTTTTGATCCCCGGGCTTCCAGAGCGGATTGCTCGGCCAGTTTAATCATACTCAAGGCGATTGACATTTCGTGCATCGCAGTCCCGTGTCCAGTTTAAACCAATGAGTCTAAGAATAAGGCTTTTAAAAACTGGAGTCAATTCCCAACCGGTAGGTCGTCACCGAAATTTCGGTTTTTCTAAACCTGCCCGAATCAATGAGCTACCAACAACGGGTAGGCATGGTACAACAAAACGAAAAATATGATTCCGTTAATGGTGTGAACGCCGAGGCAGGGGCGGCACATGACTCGCAGAATAAAGAGGCCCCAGGCTAAGTAGAGACTGCGGGCGAAAGCCAGAAGTCCGAGAATGAACAGGATACTCAGTGGCGGTATTTCCAGGTACCGGTAACCTAACAGCAGCAGGCCGAACAGGGCATAGTACCCCAGTCCCCAAAAGGCATTGGATTTTCCGAGAGTCTGTCCAAAATAGGATTCAGCAAGCTCTCTACACCGGCACTCAACCATCTGCAGAAACCGGGGTATCCACCAGACTTCGGGTTCAATTATAACCTGCTGCACGAGGTAAAAATAAAGGGAAATTATCCAACCGATTCCACACAGGGCCAATAGAACGAGTATTTCCAGGGTTGATCTTTCCATGAGCGGTTTAATCTGCTTAGCCTATTAAAGGTAATTGCGAATGGCGGAATTTACCATTGCCATTCTTGCAACCGGCCCGAGCGAGACATTCAAAATTAAGTATTGCTTTTCTCAATTGCGAAAAATACTTTCCGGCATCAATAATTTACAATCAGGTCTGTTGCTAATGTTAACGCATAATACTCGGCCTTTAATTGTTGGACTTTTACCGGGAGCCGGCTATCCATTGTTTCTCAAATCAGGCAGAGCGAAAAGAGCTCGGATGATTTGTTATTCTCAATTAGGGCCTTGGATTGAGCTTCTCAACCGGCATGATTTCCCCTGGCGCCAGACGCCTTTTTCACCAGCGATATCACCCGGTGGAGACCCTTCATTTCTCAGTTACAGACCTCCAACCGGCGTTAACCTGGCGCCAACCGGCGGGCTGCGTACACTAAACCGCGATTAATCGATCAGTGGACAGAACTTCGGATCAGTCCAAAGTTCTGTTGAAATAAAAAAGCCTCGGGACGGATGAAAGCAATCGGTGGCAGATTGCTTTTGACCGGTTTTAAAGGTTAGTGTCCGTTTTGAAACAGGGTCAAGCCGGGATATGAGGAGGTCAACATCGTCTCCGCGAATTCCGTCAGCCATGCACAAGCTAGGCCAACCCATTGCAATAAAACGGTCCGCGCACGGAGGTATTTGAAATTACACCGGACGGGAGGGAGCTTATTGCTCGCAGGTTGCCGGTGGTTACACTTAAACCGTGCGGACCGTAAACGATAAGGAGTTGAAAATGGAACAGGAAGCTTCCTTCTCTGATATTCTGGAAGCGAGGGGCGTGGAACGCCGGGATTTTCTAAAATTCTGTAGTCTCATGTCGGTTTATCTGGGATCATCGCCGTTGATGGTACCGAAGATCGTTTATGCCATGGAATCGAAACCTCGAATTCCGGTCATTTGGCTGCACGGTCTGGAATGTACCTGTTGTAGTGAATCGTTCATCCGCTCTTCGCATCCCCTGGTGGCGGACATCATCCTGAATATGATTTCGTTGGATTATGACGACACGCTCAGTGCCGCGGCCGGATTTCAGCTAGAGGCGGTTAGGAAGCAGATTATGCGGGATTATAAAGGCAAATATATCCTTGCGGTCGAGGGGAACGTGCCCACAAAGGACAATGGTGTGTATTGCACGGTTGGCGGAGATAGCTTCTTGAATGTCCTGAAGGAAACCGCGGCAGATGCCCAGGCGTTGATTGCCTGGGGTTCGTGCGCCTCCTTTGGCTGCGTTCAGAATGCCAAACCCAATCCCACCGGGGCCACACCCATTCACAAAATTATTAAAGACAAACCCATCGTGAATGTACCGGGTTGTCCGCCGATTGCGGAAGTTATGACGGGTGTCATCACCCACCTGCTCACCTTCGGTAAGCTGCCTGACCTGGATCGTCTGGGCCGGCCCAAGCCGTTCTATGGGGTCAGAATTCACGATAAATGCGAGCGCCGGGCCTATTTCGATGCCGGTATGTTCGTGGAAAGTTTTGATGATGAGGGCGCCCGCAACGGATGGTGTCTGTACAAGATGGGTTGTAAAGGACCCACTACCTACAACGCATGCTCTTCAATCAAGTGGAATGAAGGCGTCAGTTTTCCCATCGGTTCCGGTCACCCGTGTATCGGCTGTGCCGCACCCAATTTTTGGGATAACGGGCCCTTCTACTCAAGATTGGCCGATATTAGTTTTCTTGGCACCAATTCCAACGCCAATAAGATAGGGGCCTATGCCGTCGGTGCGGCGGCCGTGGGCATGGCAGCGCATGCCATCGGTACGGCGGTGAAAAAATCCCATGACACTAAAAAAACACCCGTTTCGGCCGGGAAGGAGGATTAACCAATGGCAAGACGAATTGTAGTTGATCCAATCCCCCGCATTGAGGGGCATTTACGGATCGAAGCGAAGTTGAATGATAAGAATGTTATTTCCGATGCCTTCAGCAGCGGCACCATGTGGCGCGGTCTGGAGATCATTTTGAAGGGTCGCGACCCTCGGGACGCATGGGCTTTTACCCAGCGAATTTGCGGTGTTTGCACCACCGTTCACGCTCTGGCATCCGTCCGGTGTGTGGAGGACGCGCTGGGAATTCCGGTTCCGGAAAATGCCCGGATTATTCGGAATCTCATGAATGCTACTCAACAAACTCAGGACCACCTGGTCCATTTTTATCATCTCCATGCACTGGATTGGGTGGATGTAGTGAGCGCCCTGAAGGCCGATCCCAAAGAAACATCCCGGATTGCCCAGAGTATTTCTCCCTGGCCAAAATCATCGCCCGGTTACTTCAAGGATTTGAAAGGCCGTCTGCAGAAGTTCGTCGAAAGTGGTCAATTGGGAATTTTTTCCAATGGCTATTGGGGACACAGCGGTTATCTGCTACCGCCGGAGGTAAATCTGTTGGCTGTGGCGCATTACCTCGAAGCGCTGGAGTTCCAGAAAGAAATCGTAAAAATTCATACGGTTTTCGGTGGCAAAAATCCGCATCCCAATTACCTGGTGGGTGGTATGGCTTCGGCTATCAATCCGGAAAGTGACCGGGCAATCAATATCGAACGGCTGAACATGGTCAAACAGATCATTGATCAGACCAATACGTTTATTGACCAGGTGTACATTCCCGATCTGATTGCCATTGCCGGCTACTACAAGGGCTGGTTGCATGGTGGCGGCTTGGGAAACTACTTGTCTTATGGTGATTTCCCGGAAACCAGTCTGGAGGATCCGGCGAGCTTCCTCTGGCCCCGGGGCGCTATCCTCAATAAAGATCTTTCCACGGTCTATGATGATGTCAATCCTAAGGACACTCAACAGATCAAGGAAGAGATTGCCCATAGCTGGTATACCTACGCTGGTGGCGATGACAAGGCTTTACACCCCTGGGAAGGTGAGACCGCTCCGAAATACAGTGGCCCGCAGCCTCCCTACGAGTATCTCGACACGGATAAAAAGTACAGTTGGCTCAAGACCCCACGCTGGAAGAATAATCCCATGGAAGTAGGTCCGTTGGCGCGCGTATTGGTTGCTTATGCCAAGGGTAATGAAGAGATCCGGGGACTGGTGACCCTTGTTTTAAAGAAACTGGATGTCCCGGCGGCAGCGCTCTTTTCTACGCTGGGCCGGACTGCCGCACGCGGTATTGAATGCAAGCAGACAGCCGGGTTCATGCGCCATTATTACGACCAACTGGTCGCCAATATCAAAGCCGGGCAGTACGACACCTTCAATGCGGATATGTGGAATCCCGACCGCTGGCCGAAGGAAGCCAAGGGTTTTGGCTTTACTGAAGCACCCCGCGGAGCTTTGGGACACTGGATTCACATCAAGGATAAAAAGATCGAAGACTACCAGATCGTCGTTCCTTCCACCTGGAATGCCTCGCCCCGGGACGGCCAGGGTCGATCCGGCGCCTATGAGGCTGCGTTGAAAAACACGCCCATGGTCGATCCGGAACAGCCGCTGGAAATACTGCGTACTGTGCATTCGTTTGATCCGTGTCTCGCCTGCGCCTCGCATATCATGGACATGAACGGCAACGAAATAACGACAGTCAAAATCGTATAAGGAGAATCAGCAATGGCTCAATTATACGAAGAGCAATATGTATGGCGGTTACCGGTTCGGGTTTACCACTGGATCAACGCTCTGTCTGTGCTGACCCTGTTCTTAACCGGATTGTATATCGCCTGGCCGCTGGTGAGCCCGGCGGTGGGTGAAGCCGTGTGGTACCACCGCATGGCCTGGGTCCGAACGGTCCATTTTATCACCGCCTTTGTGTTTATCGCGAATTTTCTCTTCCGGCTTTACTGGGCGCTGTTTGGCAACGACCGGTATGCCCGGTTCGGTGGATTCAAACCCTGGCAACCCATCTGGTGGGGCCAGCCGTTCAAGGATCAGTTGGCCAGTTACCTCTTCCTGAAAAAGGATGAACCCAACTATTGCGGTCACAATCCGGTAGCGGCTTTAACTCACTTCCTTTTTGTGTTTTGCGGCTCGATTTTCATGATATTCACCGGGTTAGCCATGTATTCGGAAAACAATCCGGGCGGGTTGTTGAATACCTTGTTTGGCTGGGTTATCCCGTTATTTGGGAGCAGTATGGCGCTGCATACAATTCACCACGTGGTGGCCTGGGTCTTTCCGGTTTACCTCGTGCTCCATCTGTATGCCGTCATCCGGCATGATATCGTTGACCGCTCCAGTGTTACATCCTCCATTATAACCGGTTATAAAACCCGGGTGGAAGAATGTCCCGAATACGCTGATTGAGGCCAATTCGATACCGAATGAATAATCAATTAAGCGGGTAGGGGAATGCAATCTTTCCTCTACCCCTTGTCGTTTTCAAACGCAACTATCTAATTCATCATGCAGATTAATGTGCTGGGGCTGGGAAATATCATGTTCGGCGATGAGGGCTTCGGCGTGGAAGCGGTGCGTTTGCTGGCCGAATCCGGTCCCTTCCCGCCGGAAGTGCAAATCGTCGATGGCGGCACCCAGGGCTTGTATTTACTCAATTTTATCGAGGACCCGGATTGTTTGCTGGTTTTCGATGCGTTGATCCCGGTGCACTACAACCGGCAGGTCTATGTCTATCGCCAACAGGAATTACCGGCTTTCATTCATCGTAAAATGTCATCCCACCAAATCGGCCTGAGTGAACTCTTTTCCCTGGCAAAATTGAATGACAAGTTACCTGGTGAAATTGCGTTGGTGGGCATTCCGCCGGCGACCTTGGAAATGCAGGTGGGATTAAGTGAGACGGCCAAAATATTACTGCCGGAAGCGGTAGCCGCCGGTGAAAAAATCATCCGTGAGTGGCTCGCCCGGGGTGACGCTCCGGCATGAGTACCCTGGGAATATTGGTTCTGGTTATTGCCTCGGTGCTGTTGGGCTTTTTTATCAATTCAGTGGTTTATCATGCCCGCAGCGGCGTAAAAGTGGGTGGACCGGCGCCGGGCTTTGTCGTGGAGCGGTTGGATGGGAAACGAATCGGTCAGGCGGACTGGAACCGGCCCCCTCAGCCGGTAATTCTCTGTTTTGTTTCGCCCAAATGCAATGTGTGCCGCCGCTTAACGCTGTATCTCCAGTCACTCGATGAAAAATACCCTGAAGCGGAAATTGATATTATCATCGTGGGCCTTAACGGTTCGCCGGAAGAGTACCGTCAATGGAAACGAAGCCTTAATCTTAAATTGGATGTAGCCACCGATACGGATAACACGACCAAGGTGAAATACGCTATATATGCGTTGCCAACAGCTTTTTTTATTTCATCCGGCGGGTTGGTTCGGCATATCCAACACGGATTCCGAGCCTATGACGACCAGGTTTTGGAGAAATTATATCTGGACCGGCTGGAACGCATGGAGCAGCGGCGGCGGGCGGCGCCGGATGAAGAGAAATTGTTATCGCGGATGACGCGGATTGGCACGGATGAAACCTAAAGTTTTTAATATGGCAGGTGAACCCCCGTTTTTATGGTGATGGTTGTGAATCCAACAATCATCTCATATTCAATCCGGGAACCGTTTCAATGGTCTGCTAAATAAGCCGGGTCGTCCGGGTGGGACTCATTCTTTTCGATTGATTTTTATACCCGGCAT
>CAZIWX010000082.1:0-11104 GCA_964543125.1 uncultured Lentisphaeria bacterium
TCACAGTTGACTACCGGCTTGTTCGCATCTGCCCAAACCTCCGTAGAATTGGCATTTGGACTAATCGGAATAATGGCCCTGTGGTTGGGGCTCATGAAAATTGCGGAAGAATCCGGACTGATAGGCGTCTTTGCGCGTGCCGTAAAACCCATCATGATCCGGCTATTCCCTGAAATTCCCCCGGAACATCCCGCCATGGGAGCCATGCTCATGAATATTGCCGCCAATATGCTGGGTTTGGGAAATGCCGCCACGCCGCTGGGATTGAAAGCCATGCAGGAACTGCAAAAGTTGAATAAAGTTAAGGATACGGCGACCAATGCCATGGCTACTTTCCTCGCCATCAACACCTCCAGCGTGACGCTTATTCCCGCGACGGTGATTGGTATTCGAGCGGCGGCCGGTTCGGCAAATCCGGCGGAAATTATCGGCCCCGTCATTGTCGCCACCGGTGTTTCCACTACGGTCGCGATCGTCATGGCGAAAATATTACAGCGGTTGCCACGCTTTCGAGTATCTGAGACAATGGATTCGAATGGTGAATTGCCCAAGGCCGGGGAGGAAATCTAAATGTTCCAGCATTTTATCAATAGTGTCTCGGTAATTGCCATTCCGTTCATTGTACTCATTATTCCATTATACGGATATATCAGAAAGGTCAAGGTGTACGAAGTTTTCACCGAAGGCGCTAAGGAAGGCTTTCAGGTCGCAATCAAGATCATTCCCTGTTTGGTTGCCATTTTGGTCGCTATTGGCGCCTTTCGCAGTTCGGGGGCTTTGGACCTGTTGGCTAAACTGCTGTCGCCGATTACCAATTTGATTGGTATGCCCGGCGAATTGGTGCCCATGGCGTTCATGCGACCCCTTTCCGGGAGCGGCGCCCTGGGAATCGTCAGTGAACTGGTAGCAACCCATGGTGCGGATTCCATGATTGGCAGAATGGCTTCCGTAATGATGGGGTCCACCGAAACCACTTTTTATGTTCTGGCGATCTATTTTGGCTCGGTATCCATCCGTAACAGCCGGCACGCCTTACCCGCGGCGTTACTGGCCGATGTGGCCGGAATTGTCTCAGCCGTGATCATTTGTCAGATAGTGTTTTAGCCTGAATTATTAGCCACGAAAGTACGTTGTTGAATGATGAATGATGAATGATGAATGATAAATAACACCCGGTTTTGAAATCATAAATCATGAATCGTAAATCACAAAATGAACACCTTGTGTCTTAGTGCCTTAGTGGCTGATGAATAGATCAGGTTAGAAATTAATGCCGAATAGCAGGCAGGTGTGATTCATCTTACAAAACATTAACAATGAGCCGGTCAGGTTTTCGGCCTTGCATCGGGTAAAGCCGACCGTTAAAATTTCGGTCACAAAAAACGGGTCATTGCCACACGAAGGGAGCAGTTATGAAGAAGTTTTGGGCTGTAGCATCAATTTTTAGCTTAGTTGGAGCCCTTTTGGGCGCCGGGCGGCTGGATCCCGCCACCCGTGTACCAGCCACAAATAACAAGCATTACGAGCCGGCCGGGCAGGAAATTATTCCACGGCAAAACAGTGCCGCGCCGACTTCCATTACCTCAATCCGCGAAGATGGCGTGATTCTAATCGACTCATCTAAAAATGGATATGGACTGTTGGTGGCTGAAACCAACCCGTTGGAATGGGATCCCGTAAATAACCGTTTCCTTATTGCTTATCGTCAATGGGCCGGTGCTACAGCCAGTTCCGGTGTTATTGGAGCGGCCTTGTCGGAAGACGGTGGCGCCAGCTTTTCTACCTATTCGAATTTGAATGCGGGTGTGGGGGCTAACCAAGCCGGCCGCTATCCCAGCGCCCTGGCCACACCCGATTATCCCCTCATCATCTGGAATGAATATGGCGGCGGCGGCGGCACCTATGGTGGTCGTGCCTATTATACGTATGACGAGGGCAACTACGGCGGCGAGATCTTCTCGCCCCCGGCCGATTTAAGCACCACACCCTCAACAAACGATATCTGGCAAGGTTCACCCACCGCCAGTTACGAAGCCACTACGGGGAACATGTACATCAATGCCACCTATTCCGATTGGACGGATCCCCGGAATAAATATCTGTTCCATACCTCCACAAATGGAGCCTGGGACGGCACTCCGCTGGCGTGGAACGCCCCGGTGGTCATGCTGGATCAGTCCCGGGAATTTCTCGGTGATGCTTCCAGTAATTACACCTCCAACGGTGTTTTAGATATCAACGACAATGGCGTTGGCTATTTCGTTGTTTCAGCATATTGGAATGACACGCTGGCCATTGCCAATCACACCTTGTTTGTCAAGCAAACCACGGACTACGGTGTAACCTGGAGTGATTGGCGGTATATACCCGACCCGGTGATGGACGCCTATTTCCGCGAAGTCATGCCCGATAGTGTCCAAAGTTCCACGGATAGTTCCTGGTCGTATCTGGATCCGGATTGGACGCCATTTGTCAACTATGATATGGATGTAATGACGGACGCTGATGGTGGTTGCCACATTTTTGCCGGAGTGCTGCCTTCGGCCGGTGGGTTTGTCTATCCGGGTTGGGCCGAGCAGAATGGTTTGTACCATTTCTATTCGCCCCAGAATGATCTTTTCAATTGGGATATTAGTTTTGTGGCCAGTTTACAGTATGCCTGGTTCTATGACGATCCGGGTTGGCAGGGCGTATTTCCCACCGCGGCAATGGATACCCAACTGGACAGCACTCTTTACGTCACATATTACACAGTTCCGGATACTTCGGCGGCTTTAGTTTACCTGGATGTCATGGGAACTTATTCTTCTGATAACGGGATGACGTGGGCGGCTTCCGTTAATATCTCCAATACCGAGGATCCCACACTGGACGAGACTGATCCCCACCTCGCCCGTAAAGCCGGCAATGGCACTGTTTATCTAATCTATCAAATGCCGGATTACGACATGGCGACCGTGGACCCACCCGCAACTTCCGAGGACTACAAAAACCGTATTTTCTTCCGGTCTTACACCTTTGGTAATGCCCCCGGATCGGATGTGAATCCTGAAAACAGTAAATTACCCGGTAGCTTTGCCTTGAGTCAGAACTACCCCAATCCGTTTAATCCGGTGACCACCCTGGCTTTTGATCTACCCCTAGCCGGTCAGACCCGCCTGGCCATCTATAATCTGCTGGGTGAGGCTGTAGCAACGCCTGTGAACCAGGTTTTGACTGCCGGGCATCACTCGTTGCAGTTCGATGCCAGCCAATTGGCCAGTGGACTGTATTTATATCGGTTGGAATCTGGAAGTTTTTCGGCTGTCCGGAAAATGATGTTAATGAAATAATATAAATCATTAGTGAATTCAGGGGTTATCAGAGAAATATTCTTACCGTAAGACCGGCCGGTTCAACAATCTTAAGACCGTGCCGGCTTGCTAAAATTCTGATAACCCCGTTTCACGCGGTGATCGTGTATGTAAATTGATTGATCACTTAATTGATATATAGCCATGTTTGAATCAAGGAGAGGTGTATGAGGCGGTTCGTTGCCCTGGGACTGCTGTTGGTGCTCAACGGAGTATTTTCTTTTGCCGCGACGGTGGGAACCATTGCGGGCACCGTCATTGATGATAAGACCAGCATTGCCCTGCCCGGTGTCAATATCGTTATCGAGGAGCTGGGTATTGGGGGTTCCACCGATATGGATGGTGATTATTTCATCGAAAATGTTCCGGTGGGACGGTACACCCTGAAGGCGACCATGATTGGCTATAAAGCCATGACCTTGAACAATGTCCGGGTGAATATGGATCAAACCACCCGCATCAATATCCGGATGGAGGAGAGCTTCATCCAAGGCCAGGAGGTTGTGGTAACCGCTAAGCGGCCCATGGTCGAAAAAGATGTCACGGTTAAAAAGGTGGTTCGGTCGGCGGAAGAGATTCAAAACCTGCCGGTGCGTGATCTTACGGAAATGCTTACGCTGCAGTCCGGCATTATTCAAATAAAAAGTGCGCGTTATGGTATCCCGGGATTTGAAGATCGCGGCATTGAGCAGATCCATGTGCGGGGCGGGCGATCCGGGGAAATCGGCTACACCATCGATGGCATGTACATTGAGAATCCCATCTACGGTGGAATTGGCAAGGGGACCCGGCTCAATAAATATGCCGTGAACGAGCTGGAGGTTCAGACGGGGGTCTTTAGCGCGGAATACGGTGACGCTATGTCCAGCATCGTAAACAACATCACCTTTACGGGTGGAGCAAAATATGAGGGGAAACTGACCCTGGAACGGAGCAACTTGGGATCCATCGTCCAAACTCAGGACCAGCTCCGCGACTTCCAAAAAATCGCCGGCCGGTTCAGCGGGCCTGTTATTCCCGGTACGGGTGATAAATTTACTTTTTCAATTTCCGGTGATATGACGACCGGAGCCTATAATGTACTCCAATTTGATAATAAAGTTTACGATCCTAATGATATTGGCGGATTGAAGAACAAGGATAACCGGGTCAACTGGCTGGATCGGTTCGCGGGTTGGCGCTCGTTTGGATTTGACAATACCTCCGATGTATTCGCCAAATTGCACTGGAAAATTGACAATTACAAACAGCTCAATTTCACCTATTGGGCAGTTGACTCAAAATTCAAGGTATTTGACCCGGCCTACATTTATTACGAAGAAGGCAAAAATATCAACCGTAAGTGGTCAAAGCGCTACAGCCTGGAATTTCGTCACCAGCTTAATAAAAAGACCTACTACACACTGTCAGCCGCCCGCTTTGTGCAGCAGATGAAAATCCAGGTTAAAAATGGCGATATGGACGGTGATGGTTACCCGGACTGGGTTGAGTACCGGGTTGGTACGGAAGCCCGGGGAATGCACATGGGCGCCGATTACCACGGCGAGTGCGATATTCCGTACATCGAGAAGTACAATCCCGGCGCCACCATCCCCAATGACCTGGATCGGCCAAAGCAATATGAATCCTGGGGCCAGGGTTGCCTGCCCACCAAGGTGAAATTGTTTACCCGCTCCACCCCGAATGGCGCCTTTGATGAGGGAACTGAATATATTGTACCCCTGGGAGGCGCGATTTCAATCCCCCCCTACGGGAAATTGAAGATCCTTGATAATGCCCTGAATAATTTCAACCCCTTTCGCAATGGCTATCTGATCGTACCGTTGGATTCCATCGAGTACACGGACGATCGCGGTGATTCTCATTTTTGGCATCTCGGCGATCCTCTTAACGAGTACCTGGCGCAGGGGCAATACACCCAGCCCTATTTTCATATTTTCCCGGATAGCACGTATGAACTCCGGGATAGCCCGCCCACCGGAATTATGACGCCCGCTGAAATTGCCGCCATGCGGGATTCGCTGTATTACACCAATTACTATGAATATTTTTCTTCCGGTTCCGATCGCTACCGCCACTGGACCAGGTCCGTAACCGATGAAATAAAATTTGATATTACCAGTCGTATGAATAAGCACCATCAATTACGGGGCGGAATAGATTTCAAACGTCACGAAATTACCTTTGATGAAGCGCAGTTACCCTGGTTGGCCGAGCCCTATCTTGAAACCTATGGACTACCTGATTCTCTCGGTGGCACCGGTCCGAAAGAACCCCTGGAGCTGGGTGCTTACATACAGGATAAAATCGAATACCCCTGGATGACGATTAATTTTGGTCTGCGTCTAGATCAGCAAAATTCGCAGGACACTTCCTGGGCCGATCCGCGTGCCAGCTGGTCCGGCTTAACACCCTCCACCTGGTCCACCTTATGGTCACCGCGGTTGGGCATCTCTCATGTGATTACGGATCGGGCAACTTTCACCTTTGGTTACGGCCGTTTTTATCAGAATCCCACTTACCGGAATATTTATCTGAATGATAACGCTGATCTGACCACGGCCTCACCCCTGGTGGGGAACGCTCACCTTCTGGCTCAGAAAGCCTCCTCCTATGAATTTGGCTTGAACTACCAATTTGTGGATTACTGGCGGCTCGGCCTGGTGGGCTGGAGCAAGGATTATTCCGACCTGGCATCCACTGAGCGGGTTAAGGCCTTCCCCTATACTTATTCGGTCGTGGTTAATTATGATTATGCGTCGGCCAAAGGGATCGATTTTACCCTTGAAAAACGGGGCGGAACGGCCTGGTCGGGAGAACTTCAATATACCCTCTCGCGAGCAACCGCCAATCGAGCTGACCCCTGGCAAGGGTATCGCAACACCGATACTCCCGAAAGTATGCCCAAGAAGGAGCTGCTTATGAGTTATGATCGCACCCATGATCTGACGTTTACGGCCGGGTATGATTTTGATAAGCAAAACAACCCCATCATTTTCGGTGTCAGGCCCTTGTCAAACTCCAGTATTGATCTGACCCTGGTGGCTCAAAGTGGTGCACCCTACACACCCTTTGATATCAACCTAAACCAACCGGGCGCCACGAATAGTCAGCGCATGCCTTGGTATTTCGAGACGAATATGGCCTACCGGAAAAATCTCGATCTGTTTGGCGTACGCTGGACCGCGGGCGTTATCGTCCGAAATCTCTTCAACCGCAAGAATGTCATTGATATCTATCCGGAAACGGGTAGTGCCAGTGAACCCGGTCAAATCAACGAGGTGCGAATAGCGGAAGGCAGTCTTTCCGAAACCTTCTTTGATCGTCCGTACAATTATTCGAATCCACGTCAGATCGACGTTACCCTGGAAGCTGCTTTCTAGGGCAGGGGAGGTGCGGAAAAGCATGCAAAGGCATAATGGAGTGAAAAGAATGATTCGAAAATATATAGGTCTCGGTATGCTGGGGATAGTCTTTGGGACGGTTCTCTTTGCCGCGGAACCGACTCTGAAATATCCCAATCGATTTGCCAAAGCAGCTGCCAATGATCCGGTTTTGAACCGTGCCCGGGGATATATGAGTAAGGGTGAACTACAGTTTGCCACCCACAATTATGGCAGTTTTATCGAATTTGAGGACTATGCTTCACCGTCCGGGCTATATAAAGGTTATCAATACATCAGCGATGTTTCATTTCTACTGGGCGCGCCGGGCAGGAAACCCGATGGAACACCGTATCCCTGGGCCATGCGTCCCCGGTATGATAGCGTGGATAAACGTTTCATCCCCCATGAACTGGTTTACTGGGGGCAAACCGTTAATGAGTCCTGGTTTGATCGCGTCACCGATAAAAAACAGGTTGATTGGGAATCGGTTGAAGGCGCCCGGGGCCGGCTGCACTCGGGTGATGTCACCGCCGGAGAGATTTATGGCGGGATTTACACCGATACCGGTGATCCCTATCCCTTATTGGCGACCAGCGATATTCCCCTGACCTGGCCCAGGCTGCTGAATCCCATTACCGGCGTGGAAGAGCGAACCTGGCCCGGCGATTGGGCAGTGGTTACGGACCCCAACTCACCGGCTTATGGCGATACCCTGGTAGGAACCCATATTGGTGATCAGGATATTTACATGGAATTTGATGATCGTCTGGCAAATCGGGATGAAGATCAAACCCAGGGATACCCGCTTGGAATCCGGGTTCGGGTAAACGCCCACAGCTACGGTCGTTCATACGCGGAAGATATTGCATTTTTTACCGTTGAAGTGATCAACGAGAGTTGGAAAGGCTTTCCGTTGGATACAACCGGTGACGGCGAAACGAATATCGTCATGGTACCCTATATGGTTGGTCCCGATTCGGTTAATTGGCGTATTTTCCCCCGCGGTTTCCGGGGTGACCCGGCGGGTGGTTTTGACTATACCGATTTGTTTGGCGGATTTTATTTCGATGTGGATTCTTATTCCCGGCTTGCGAATGGTAGTTATTCCGGTCGTTCCAACGATGATGATATGATGGCGTTTGATACGACTTACGATATGGCCTTTATCTGGGATTGGGATGATAACAGTAATGGAGTTCACAACCTAGCCTATTCAGCCCTAAAGCTTTTGGATACGCCGCCCGCGCCGGAGGATCTGGATTTAGATGGTGACGGCATCGTGGATGTTCAGGCCGGTGAGCCATTGGGATTGACGGATTGGCACTGGTTTGATTGGTACAAACGACCCGGGGTTGTTAAAGCCGAGAGCAACTCTTCCGGAAGTTGTAGCAGCGGGTATGCCGGGTCGGCTGGATGCCCCGGCGCCGTTGATAAAGAAGCGATCATGTTTGCACTTATGGCGGGCGACACCAGTTATGCCAAACAGTCTTATCAGGGCTGGGATTGGCGGGGTTTCAGCGATGGTGAGGCCAATTCCAACAGCAGTAACTATCAGGACTGGTATTTCCACTCGGATGCGGCAGGGGTTTTGAATCCGCATTTCGATTCACTGGAAAAACTGTTGCAGGATTATCCCAATGGACTGGATTGTGTATTTATCATGTCGGCCGGCCCGTTTAACCTGGTCTCCAGTGATACGGTAAGATTCAGCTTTGCCGTGATTATGGGTGATCCTCCGGATAATACGGAAACGCTGAGTACACCACCGGATCTGGTGAAAAACGCCGAAATGGCTCAGATTATGTACGATTTGAAATATCAGGGCTTTTCACCACCCGAGGCGCCCACCGTATCCGCAATCGGTGAAGATGGCAAAGTGACCTTGTACTGGGACTCCCGCGCCGAAGATTCCAGAGATATCGTCACCGGCGTAACAGACTTCGAAGGTTATAAGGTTTACAAATCCACAGATGGCGGTCAAACCTGGGGTGATCCGCTGACTGACCGGATTTACAATGTTTCCCAGCTTGCAGTAGGCTGGACACCTTTAGCCCAATATGATTTGGATGAAGAGGAAGATCAAAAGCTGTATGGGAAGGTCTATAGCGGACCAGACCCCATCGCACCTTGGTTTAGCCTGGGTAATAATACCGGGCTGGAACATCGCTACATCGACACGGATGTCATCAACGGGGTGACTTACACCTATGCGGTGGCAGCCTATGACATCGGAATTGATTCAACCGATAGTTATACGAGCGATAATGGCGAATGGAAGATCATGTTGGAGTCCCTGGAAAATTTTAAAGGTGGCAGCGATTTACTGCCCCAGGTCGTAACGGTTATTCCCGATGCCCATCCATCAAATGCGCCCAAAGACTGGCAGGTGGTGGGTGCTCCGGGAAATTTGGGAACCGGTAATGTTGGAGTAATTCCGGCGAATAAGACCAAGATCGAAGGCAATGACCATGTCTATCGTATCATCGTCGATGCGAAACCGCTCTATAAGGGCGGTGCTGATTCTCCGCTGAAAAATAATCCGCTTTACATCGGTAATCCTACTTACTCGGTTATGGATACGACAAGCGGGGATACGCTCCTGGGCTGGAAGTATCATTGGGTGGCTGACCCTGATAATCCGGCTGATTCTTTGTGGATAGCCGATACTAACGCAACCCGTTTAGCCGGCCGATTACCCGTCGAAATGGGATACCGCAGTAAGCTGGGATCACAATGGGCCGGGTTTCAATTGTTTTCAGAAAACATCGAAGAAGCTATGCTTGACACCATTGAATGGGTTGGAAAATCGAAGGCGCTGGCGCCAACCTACACCTTTCAAATGTCGAATGTGCTTGGTTCACCATTTTCCTATGCGGCGGATTATGAATTGCTATGGGGTCAACCCGACACTACTACCAACGGGAAAATCCTGCCCTTTAGAGTAAAGAATGTTACGGCAGGCACTCAGGTTGCCGTTACTGCGGCGGGCGGTGGTTCACCGGACCAGACCGTTAATTTTGATTTTCCGGATTTTTATAGCGGCCGCCGCCTGGCATTCCGCGAATTGAATGTTCCCGGCGTGGATTCCGGCAAGGTAAAAACGACCTATTATCTTACTATATCTTGGCCCCCGGACAGTCTGGTTGAGAATCGGCATTATGAAAATGATGATGTTACGGAAATCAAGATGCTTAAGCCATTTCATAAGGGTGATTCGTTCCTCTTTGACGCCACAACCGTTTCCGTCATGGCCCCGGTAACGCAGGAACATCTGGACAGCATAATGGTCGTTCCCAATCCCTACATCGTAACTGCTGGCTGGGAATCTGATATCAATCATAAAGCAATCCATTTCACTCACTTGCCGGATGAGTGCACTATTAAAATCTTTACATTGACCGGGGAATTGGTTTATGTCATTCTGCATCAGGACATATTCTCCGGCCAGGCAGAGTGGAACTTACGCAGCATGAACCGGCAGGAAATAGCCCCTGGCCTGTACGTGTTTGTGGTGGAAGCACCGAATTATGAAAAGTATGTGGGTAAATTTGCGGTCATTCGTTAGGAGGGCGCCATGAAATCGTTACGCATCATCGTTTTCGGTTTAGTTCTGGCTGGCGCCACTTTGGGCCAGTCAAATTTACAGGATTCACTTAATACCGTCACGCCCGGCCAGGATTTTACTAAAGTGGCAACTTCCATTGGTCAATTCCTGAAATTGGAATCCGGCGCCGGTGGGTCCGGAGTGGCCGGCGCCTATACCGCGCTGGCGCATGGAGCGGTGGCTCTCGCTTGGAATCCGGCCGGGATTGCATTCGTCAATGGTCCCGATCTGTATGTGAGCTCCATGAATATGTATGCCGGTATTTCCAACCATTTTATCGGATTCGTGTCACCGTTGGGGAATAACAATTTTCTCGGTTTTTCAGCCCAGTATATGAACTCCGGTGAAATGAAAGTTACCACACTTGAATTTCCCGATGGAACCGGGGAAAATTTTCAGGTGCTTGATGTGGCTTTGGGCGCGACTTACACCCGCCGCTTGACGGATCGTTTAGCGGTCGGACTGACCGGTAAATTAGTGCGCGAGCAGATTTACCGTGAGGTTGCTTCCATTTTTGCTTTTGATGTGGGCTCCAACTTTGACTTGGGGATTTACGGACTGACTCTGGGCATGGCCATTCAGAATTTTGGCACCAGTACCCGTTTTGACGGTCCGGACATGAATCAGCTAGTGGATGTTGATCCGAGCTTGAATGGCAACCCGGCACTGCCGGCACGTCTGCTAACGGAAGACTGGGCTTTGCCACTGGTCTTTCGGATGGGGTTAGTCGGCGATATGGTGGGGGGTAAGAGTCCCTGGTT
>CAZIWX010000083.1:0-10581 GCA_964543125.1 uncultured Lentisphaeria bacterium
GAGCACGCGGTAGGGCGGCTTCGCCTCCGTCGAGGCAGGCGCCGTTATTATTCTAACTTTATTATTCAGGTATTGGATATTGCGCTGAACCAAAAATAAAAGCCCTGATTTGTGGGTCAGGGCTTTGAAAATGAAGGAAGAGATTCAGTTAGTTCGAAATTATCAACGCCACAAGTCCAACCAAATCCTGGACATTCACGCTACCATCCAGATTGTAATCGGCCGCCAGGGCTGCATTACCGGTAAGCACACTAAGGCCCATAATGTGATTTACGATTAAAACGATATCCTGAATATTCAAGAGCGAATCGAAATTAACATCTCCGGGTATTCCAATCCCCTGGCCGGAAGTGACGATCCGAATATCATCCACGGCGGCTTCTACCAGTGAACCGCCATTGATATCCTCAGCTATAAATTGAATCTGAATCTGGTGGTAACTGGTTAGATATTGCGGTAAGTAAAATATTTTTTGTGACCAACCATCAGGGCTTTCCGTTGTGGAAACTAATGTAATCCAGTCGCCGCTGGTGCCTGAACGAATCTGAACGGTCCACGTGTCGGCGTTGGGATTATTACCTAAATCGTTAGTATACCAAGCCCAATATGTCAAAATCGGTTGCATTCCCGTGGGGATATTCCACCAAGGCGAACGCAATGTGGTATGTCCGCCATCCACGTCATTGTCGCCGGAGCCACCTCCCGGCGGCGTATTACCCGTGAAAAAACAGTTAGCGCCATCCTCGCTATGATCTTCTTCGGGTTGTGCAATTTGATTCCCTTCAATTGTACCCACGGGGTTGCCCCACGCCCAGATACCTGAGGAGGCATCATCACCCGTAACACCCAAAGTCCAATTCCCGTTATTTTCACAGGGATCAACCAAAATGGTGGTAAAACTATTGATATCACCCACTAAAAACAGGTTTGTGGTCAAAGGCGCCCCCGGGGGTGAGTAAACGAATTGGCCGGTGTTGTTGCTTACCTGAATGTAATATTGAATGATACTTCCGGTACTTTGTGGTGGAATCTCACCCTCCCATTGGTTATCCGCGGTTGGGGTCATGGCAAGGGATGTGAATATTGAGTTATTGACATTATAGAAGATTTGAGCGGAAACTATGGAATCACCTGGCGCGAGGATAATCGCTTCTACAACCGTGGCTGAGTCAGGCACACCGCTTTGAACCGGTATATGAGTGATCTGGAACGGCGTAAGGGCTTTATAAGCATTGGCCCGCTTACCCATTTGGAGATTGCCTACATTATCCCCATCCAGCAACAAAGCTTCCTGCTGTTCAACGGTCAGTGTAGGAAATTCGGAACGAATCAAGGCTGCCACACCGGCAGCAAGTGGTGTAGCCATGGATGTTCCATCCCAGGCTTCGTAATAGTTATTACGGTACGGGTTATTAGGATCAGTACAACTCCAGATATTGGTTCCCGGAGCACACATGTCAACCCAGCTACCATAGTTGGAGAAACTGGCCCGGCTATCGTTGCTGTTAGTTGCCCCAACTGAAATCACGCCCGGCGCACCGGCCGGATAGGATATACCGGAGGATCCATCATTCCCGGCGGCGGCTAACACGATACAACCCTTCGTATTCCGTGCATATAAAACAGCTGAATTGAAAGTTGCTGACGAAGGTCCGCCACCCCAGCTATTGCTGATGATATCAGCTCCATTGTCGGCAGCATAAAGCAGGGCATTGGTGGTGACATCATCATAGGCATTGGGAAATATTTTCACGCCCATGATCTTGGAATGAAATGCTACACCGGTTATGCCCACGAAATTATCACCCACCCCGGCGGCGATTCCCGCACAATGGGATCCATGATCTTCAGCATGGTAGGGATGCCAATTCCAATCGTGATTAATATCATTGTCTTCGGATTGATTATTGTTGGGGCCGGAAAAATCCCAGCCGTGGATATCGTCAACCTTGCCATTAAAATCGTCGTCTAATCCATTGTCCGGAATTTCACCCGGATTGGTCCAAAGATTCGCCACCAGATCGGGATGGTCGGTGTCGACACCGGTATCAATGATCGCAATAAGTACTGAATCCGCGCCGGTTTGGATATCCCAGGCTTCGGGATCTTGAACTCTGGGATGATGCCAGGATTGGGAAAAATACGGGTCGTTGGGAATTACAAATAATTCGCGTTTATAAATTGGTTCGGCATATTCAATCCACTGATTTGCCTTGGAAAGCAAATGTGTGATCGAGGGGACATTCACGGCTGCGGAAAATTTGACGATATACACCCGTTCTAAGCCGAACGTATTATTGTTGCCATGATTGGCCGGGAATTGGTGAAAAAGTTGTATTTCCTGCACCGGATAGTCCGCCAGAATCTGATCAACAGCGGGCAGGTTGAGTTGTTTGCTGATGCCTTGTGGCAGTACGGTGCTCCGGGCCGCCGCCGCAGTGATTCTTACGAACATTTTCCGGGGGTGATATGGCACTTCGGCAGGTTGAGCTACCAGCGCTAATCCCCTGATAATCAATGCAATAAATAGATACGGCTTCTTAAAATACATTGCTGCCCTTTAAATGATATAACTCGTTATAACGTACATGCTTAATGATATAAATAATAGCCACACACCGGCGGCGGATTAAGGGCTACCTGTCGAAATCACCGTCTTTAAGAATTCTTTATATTTTTAGTGTGGGATACATACGGCTATTAAAAGCTGGGCAATAAAATAGGTGCTCAGAATCAGCCAGCCGGCCCGTGGAGATGCTTGTTTGAAACGATTCCAGGCCAGGATTGAATCGGACACGACAAAAAAGATTGCCCCCAGACCAGCCATTAAGCTGAAGCGGGTAGGCTGTTGCCACCAGAGATTGATCGCGGAACCGGCCATCAGCAAAATCAGCAATATGTAGACCAGCACTGCATACCGCATTTTTCCAAGGCGGGGTAGCAATTGCCAATACATCCACGCCCCGTACAGGAGCAGCGGGATAATGATCCAGAGGGTGAAATCATTTGTGGCCTGGAGAAATGCCAAACTATAGACAATGTGCGCCAAGAGAAAACTAACCAGGCCGGGCAAGAATCTGTCTTGGGGCAGCATCAGGAAAATATCGCCACTTAGTGAAAAAATCAGACCGGCTAAAATCAAATCGGCATATATGGTAAATCCGGGTGTGGCATTGGAAAAGGCAATGGTAATAATGGTAAGGGTGGTGAGTGGCTTAAGGATGTAATGCCAATAATGCGGTTTCCGCTTTTCCCAATAGATGGTGAAAGCTGCCAGGATGGCCAGAGCAAATGGGTTGATCATATTTTATCCGCAATTTTGTTGACGAAAGATAAGCCAGGTTTATCAAGTAGGTTCGTGTCGGATATCTCGGCAAGGTAGAAAATAAAACCCTGCCAGGGCAGGGCTTCAGAGCGAATGGTGCGGAGAGACAGGGATTCGAACCCTGGATAGGGGTTGCCTATACACGCTTTCCAAGCGTGCGCCTTCAGCCGCTCGGCCATCTCTCCCTGGACTTAAAACACAATGCAAATAGCGGGCGCAAATATAGAAGAACGGCTATCTTGAGTCAACGCTTATCGCCGGATAAACGCTTGCTGATTCCGGTTCCTCGCGCTGCCAAGTTGATGATCTGTTGCTGTAACACCACAAATGGGGTCCAATAATTAAGCACTATTTTTGACCGAACGAGACTGGACCATTCGTGTCTATAGACACCTAGCCGGGGAACAATCAGCGCTTTATATCTTGCCGGCGAAGGAATTAATGGAAATGAAACCGCACAACGCGAATAGCCCACCTCCAATCCAATTTCCAATACTCGGTCATCAACTTGATTGAACGGAGGACAAAAAGAGGTTATTTCCGTTCCCAACCTCGATTCCAATATCGCTTTGGATGTTTTGAGTTCATGCCGAATATCCGCCGTACTGCAATTCGTTAATATCGCGTGTGATACCGAATGAGAGCCAATCTCCCAACCGGTATGATGCAGTGCTATAATTTCTTCCCAATCCAAATGGCGAAAAAGACGGCCCCCAATTTGGACATCCCAAGTATTATGCTTCCCTATATAATCAGTGATAACAAATACGGTTGCCGGAATATCGTATTTTTCCAGCACCGGCCAAGCCTGCTCATAAACACTGGCATACCCATCATCAAAAGTAATGGCTAAATTGGTTTTACGGTTAGTGCTACTAAGTTCCCGGAGAGTAGAAAATTGAAAACCCAGAGATTGGAAATCAAGCACCTGGGCTTCAAAACGTTTGGGACTAACAGTTGTCAGTCCCCATTCAAAGTCAGTACTTATTTTATGGTAGACCAGACCTTGATTGTACAGAGGTCCGGACATATTCATCAAACGCTATAAAACCGCGGTAACCGGAGTATAATCCAGGCCGAATGTATCACAAACCGCCTTACAAGTGACCTTCCCGGCATACATGTTTAAACCGAGTGAGAAGCCAGGATCCGTTTTCAGAGCTGCTAATGGTCCTAAATCGGCGATTTTTGTTACGAAGGGTAAAGTAGCATTGGTTAGGGCAATCGTAGAGGTATAGGGCACCGCACCGGGCATGTTGGCCACACAGTAATGAATCACTCCGTCCACTTCAAACGTCGGATTTTCGTGAGTCGTTGGATGGCAGGTTTCAATGCACCCGCCTTGATCCACGGCAACATCAACAATAACCGATCCTTGGCGCATGTATTGCAACATATCCCGGGTTACCAATTTAGGTGCTTTCGCGCCATGAATTAATACGGCCCCGATGAGAAGGTCCACCTGAGGCAACAGTTCTTTGATGCTGGCGCCGGAACTATACATGGTCACGACATTCTTGGGCATAAAATCGTTCAATTCCCGTAGACGATTTAAATTCACATCCATGATGATAACCTGGGCGCCAAACCCGGCGGCAATTTTTGCGGCATTGGTCCCCACGATACCACCCCCCAGTACCAGCACCGTGGCAGGTTTTACACCCGGAACGCCACCCAGTAAAACACCCCGTCCACCCATGCGCGCCTCTAAATATTTAGCACCTTCCTGAGCCGCCATACGGCCAGCTACTTCACTCATGGGTATTAATAATGGTAGAGAGTGTTGTAAGCCTTCCACGGTCTCGTAAGCAATAGCGGTGGCTTTGGTTTTCAGAAAATTAAGCGTGAGTTCACGATCGGCGGCAAAATGAAAATAGGTGAATACGGTTTGACCCGGACGCGCCATAGCAATTTCCCGGGGCT
Organism: uncultured Lentisphaeria bacterium; assembly: GCA_964543125.1. Taxonomy (GTDB): domain Bacteria; phylum Fidelibacterota; class UBA8477; order UBA8477; family UBA8477; genus CAZIWX01. Next base: position 5,249 of record CAZIWX010000083.1, read on the forward strand.
GGGGCTCCTTAACCTTAACAATCATATCAGCCTTGGCCCAGATCTCCCCTGCCGTAGTGATTATTTGCGCGCCGGCTGCCGCGTAGGTTTCGTCCGGAAAGCCACTATTAATCCCTGCATCTTTTTCAACCAATACGGTATGATCGTGGGCGCATAGCGCCTCAACTCCACCGGGAGTCATGGAGACCCGATTCTCATTTGCCTTAATCTCTTTGGGAACACCAACAATCATTTGAAAAGCCTCCGTCCTGTCAATTTGCCGGTTCAAGAATCATTGTTAAAAACGCATTCGGAGTGAACAATTCCTGTGCCAGAGATTGAATTGCACTGCTGGTAATTGCCTCAATGCGCTTTAAATATTCATTAACTTCCATAGTCCGGCCATAATAGATCAATTGCCGACCCAACCGGAACATGCGGTGCTGCATGGACTCATCAGCCATAACGAAACCGGCCTTATACTGCGCTTTTACGCGCGTCAATTCAGTGTCCAAAACGGGTTCACGGACTAATTTTTCTAATTCGGTCCAAATGAGTTCCAGGGCCCGGGATCGTTTTCGGGGATCGGTACCTAGATAAATACCAAAGACCCCGGTATCCCGATACAAGTTCGCAAAAGCATAAATCGAGTAAGCAACGCCGTGGGCTTCGCGGATATTTTGAAATAATCGCGAACTCATGCCGCCACTCAGAACGCCATTTAATACACCCAAACTCCAGCGCCGATCATCATTAAAACTAAAAATGCGGCGCCCTGTGATCAGGTGGGTTTGCTGGATCGTTTTATTGACGGTAAAACTACCTGGAGTCATGGTGTTGGATTTATCTTCAAAACCGTTGTCAAGGCGACCTTCCGTGGTATCAAAATAGGTTTGTAACAATTCAACCAATTCAGCATGATTTACAAATCCGGATGCTGTAACAACCATGTTTTCCGGATAGTAGTGGGTGCGGCGATAAGCATCCAATTGACCACGATCAAAGGTTTTAAGGGTATTCTCAAACCCAATGACCGGTCGTCCTAATCCGGACTTCGGAAAGACTTTCGATTCGAACTCATCAAAAACCACCTCGTCCGGGAGATCTTGCCCGTCACGCAATTCATCCAGCACAACACCGCGCTCGCGCTCCAGCTCGTCGGCTGGAAACGTAGGATGTAGCAGGATATCAGTGAGCAATGAAACAGCTATTTCAAGGTGTTCGGTCAAAAACCGGGCATAAAAACAGGTATAATCCTTAGATGTGACAGCGTTGACCATACCGCCCACGCTTTCCAGCGCCAGAGCAATGTCATATTTGTTACGCTGTTCCGTGCCCTTAAACACCATGTGTTCAAGGAAATGTGAGATTCCACTAATATCCGCGGATTCATACCGGCTTCCGGTTTTTATCCAGATGCCCAGAGAAACCGAGCGAACGGTTGCCACATGTTCAGATACGATGCGTAAGCCGTTCGCCAGTATGGTTTCATTGCGCAGCCGCGCCGGTTTATTAATGGCGATTTCCTCCACGACCTCCGGAATCATGTCCGCGCCGATTGTCTCTATAATTCCGATTCCGGGGTGGACGATCTGCCCGCGGTGGTGGTTCCACATAACCTTCCGGTTTTTCAAGGAGGGCTTTATGGCTTAGGTTTAAACGGCCCATATCATCGATTTGCATCAGTTTCACCCGCAGAGTATCGCCGATATGCACCACATCTTCGACACGATTAACATGACCCCAGGCCAATTCACTGATATGGACTAACCCATCGCGGCCGGGTAAAATGTTCACAAAAGCGCCGAATTGCATTATTCGAACAACCTCGCCTTCGAATATTTCACCAACTTCAGGTTCACGAACAATGTTATAAACCTGTTTTTGGGCAGCTTCACAGCGTTCTGTATCGGGGGCAAAGATGAAAACGGTTCCATCCTGATCGATATCGATCTTGGCATCCGTCTCCGCGCAGATTTCCTTGATGGTCTTGCCACCGGGTCCGATAACATCACCGATCTTCGCTACCGGAATCTTCATAGTGATAATCCGCGGAGCATACGGTGAGATATTGTCGCGGGCAACAGGCAGGACCGCTTCCATTTTACCAATAATATGGAAACGACCATCTTTTGCCTGCTGTAAGGCCTGCCGCAAGATATCCTGACTAATCCCGTCGATTTTCAAGTCCATCTGAATAGCGGTAATACCGTCTTTGGTTCCGGCAACTTTGAAATCCATATCACCATAATGATCTTCATCACCAAGGATATCGGTCAGAACAGCAATGTCATTCCCCTCTTTGATCAAACCCATGGCAATGCCTGCCACGGTTCGTGGAATGGGAACGCCGGCATCCATCAATGACAGCGAACTGCCACAAACAGTTGCCATGGACGAGGAACCGTTGGATTCAAGAATCTCTGAGACGACTCGCAAGGTGTATGGGAAATCATCTTTATCAGGGACAAAGCGTTTTAGCGAACGCTCAGCCAAATTCCCATGTCCTACTTCTCGCCGGCTGGTTCCCCGCAAAGGACGTGTTTCACCCACGCTGTAAGGCGGAAAATTATAATGCAGCATGAAAGATTTAGTCGTGTCTTCCTGCTCTACATTATCAACGATTTGCTCATCCAGCTTGGTGCCCAATGTCGTAACGACCAGGGCTTGCGTTTCTCCGCGTGTGAACAGGGCCGAGCCATGCACCCGGGGAAGTACATTAACCTGCACATCAATGGGACGAATGTCGACTAATCCCCGGCCGTCAATACGAATTTTCTCATTAATAATCCGTTGCCGGATGTTGCTTTTCAGGCGATTGCCGAAAATCTCGTGGATAATTTTCCCCTGTTCCGGATATGTTTCAGCAAATTGCTCCTGAATTACCTTCTCATAGCTTTCACGACTATCATAACGCGTATGCTTATCGGTGATCGAGTTTAACTCAGTGAGCTTTTCTTCGTCGATGAATTTATCAACAGCCGCAGTAATTTCTGCAACAACCGGATCAATTTCCACGACACGCTTAACCGGATTGAGCTCCGCGATCAGAGTTTTTTCGAAATCAATGACTTCGGTAATATACTTTTGAGCAAAGATCAAAGCTTGCACCAATTCTTCTTCCGAAACTTCATCCATTTCACCTTCAACCATAAGGACGTCGGTAGCCTTACCGGCTACTACAATTTCCATTCTGGAAGTTGCCAGTTGAGCAAAGGTTGGATTGATGACATATTCGCCTTCAATCAAGCCAACGCGTACGGCCGCAACCGGTCCATTCCAGGGGATATCCGATATACTCAGAGCAACCGAGGCTCCAAGCGTGCCGAGAATATCAGCCGGGTTCTCACCGTCACTTGATAAAACCGTGATAAGTACCTGTGTCTCAGCCATAAACTCGGATGGGAACAAGGGCCTGAGAGGTCGATCTGTTAGCCTTGAAGCCAGAATCTCTTTTTCTGACGGACGGCCTTCGCGTTTGAAGAATCCGCCGGGAATTTTCCCTCCGGCATAACTTTTTTCACGGTATTCAACCTGGAGCGGGAAAAAATCCCGTCCGAAATCCTGCTCCCTCGCGGCTGTGGCAGCGACCAGGAGTGATGTTTCACCATATTGTACATACACCGAACCGGATGCCTGTTTAGCCATCAAGCCCGTTTCCAAAACGAGGGTTCGTCCCCCGAGTTCCATTTCTTTACGAATCAAGAAACCTCCAATGTTTTACTTACGAATACCAAGCTTTTTGATCAAAGCTTTGTAGTTCTGGTAATCTTTTTTCATCACATAATTCAGCAATCGACGGCGTTGTCCGACCATTTTCAGCAAGCCGCGGGTAGTGTGATGATCTTTTTTGTTTTCCTTTAAATGTTCAGTCAACCGGCGAATACGCGCGGTAAGAATGGCAACCTGAACTTCAGCGGATCCGGTATCGTTTTTTTCTTTACCGTACTCCTCTATTAAGACCGCTTTTTCTTCCTTTGTGAGAGACATGTCTCCTCCTATTTCATAATCCTCAAAGGTTTTTAATCAATTGTTTACATGTTTTTCTGTCGCGTCCCAGTTGAATCATCAGCTCATTCGGGCTTTTAAAAGTTTTTTCATTTCTGATTTTTCGATGAAATTCGACCAGGAATTTTTTCCCATATAGTGAATCCCGATCACCTGACCACCTGAATAAATTAATCTCCACGATATTATGACTTAAGTGATCATTAAATGTTGGGCGTACCCCGATATTGCACATCCCCCATTGCTTCTCGGCATCAAAAATAGCCCGCGCCAGATATACCCCTTTTGCCGGCAACAGTTTATTGGCAACCGTGGGTTCAATGTTGGCAGTGGGAAAATTCATTTGATTTCCACGGCCCGCACCGCGAACTACCGTACCATACACGGTGTAAGGATGCCCCAACATGGTATTCGCGGCATCTAAATCGTCGGATTCCAAGGCATCCCGGATATGCGTACTGCTCACGGGTTTACTCCCATTGATAATCGGACCGATGGATGTCACCTCAAAGCCGAGTTTTTCACCCCGGGATTTCAGAAAATCAACATCACCCTTACGATCATGTCCAAATCGATGATCATATCCAACCACAATATGCCTGGCTTTCAATGTTTTAACCAGTATTTCTTCTACGAATTCACCCGCTGACATCTCCGAAAATCCAGCGGTAAAATCCAGGATTAGAAATATATCCAATTCAAAGAGCCGGTTAATGAAGAACTCCCGTTCCGCGAGACATGACAATAACCGGATCGGCCGTTTGTCTTTTGATCGCAAAAGCATCTGTGGATGTGGATCGAAGGTCAGGACAATACTTGGCAAGGCCTGAGTCGATCCAATCCGCTCAATTTCCTGAAGCAAGGTCTGATGCCCACGGTGTATGCCATCAAAACTACCGATGGTTATCACCGATCCTTGGGTTATCGATACATCGTTCAGGCAGCGAAGGATTTCCATTGTACCTCAAAGTTTTTGACCGTTTGCGCTTGTTCAACCCGAAAATCACCTATGGCAAGCCTTCGCAAACTGGTTAAATGGGCGCAAGTATTCAGTTCTTTACCAATGTCCTCGGCCAGGACTCGGATATAAGTGCCCTTTCCACAAGTTACCTTTATTGATATTTCAGATTTGCCCACATTTAAGAGCTCTATTTTATGAATTTGAACTTTTTGGGGAGGACGCGGAATCGTTTTCCCCTGCCGCGCTAACTGATACAGCTTTTGGCCACCAATTTTCTTGGCCGAATACATGGGAGGGATTTGGTCAATTTCACCCTGGAATAAATTCAGTACTGGGGCTACGGAATTTTCAGATACCTTGGAAATGGGCTTAACTTTGATAATCT
>CAZIWX010000084.1:0-10538 GCA_964543125.1 uncultured Lentisphaeria bacterium
TCGGGATAACCGCCGCGAGTTTCGTCTCTTTGGGGACTTACTCAAACAATGGAATGCAAGCTATAACCGATTTCCGGCCTTCAGTTTGTGCTCCGAAGCAGGCCCGGTCAAAGAATACCCAACAACGCCCAAACGGGTGGTTTTTCAAAGTGGAATAAAAAAACGCCGTGATCAGACTTTCCGGCCACGGCGTTGCTTTGAACTTTGTATCTCTTGTGGCTTAGGTAAGAATCAGACGAGTCCCTGATCCATCATGGCATTGGCTACTTTCAGGAATCCGGCGATGTTGGCGCCGGCCACATAATTACCGGGTTGACCGTACTGCTTTGCCGTATCAACGCAGTTTTGGTGGATATTGGCCATAATGTCGTGCAGCCGCTGATCCACCTCCTCGCGGGTCCATGAAAGACGCATGGAATTTTGGCTCATTTCCAATCCGGAAACAGCCACGCCGCCCGCATTGGCGGCTTTGCCGGGTCCATATAAAATATGGCTCTGCTGAAAAACATCTATGGCACCGGGTTCACTCGGCATATTGGCGCCTTCAGTCACGGCAATACAGCCGTTTTTCACCAATTCCCGGGCATCTTCAGCATTGATTTCATTTTGAGTGGCACAGGGCAGCGCCACATCACACTTCAAGTGCCACGGCCGTTTTCCGCTCAGGTATTCAGCCGACTTGAATTCATCGGCATACTCATAAATCCGGCCCCGGCGGAAGTTTTTCAACTCCATGATCCAGTCCAGTTTTTCCCGGGTGATACCATCTTTGTCGTAGACGCTGCCTAACGAATCGGACATGGAAACAGGTGTACCACCTAAATCCAGCACTTTTGCAGCAGCGTACTGCGCTACATTTCCAGCGCCTGAGATTGCCACACGCTTACCCTCAAAGGTTTCGCCCTTGGTCTTAAGCATTTCCTTGGCAAAATAAACGGCGCCATAGCCCGTAGCTTCGGGTCGAATGAGGCTGCCACCCCAGTTCAGACCTTTGCCGGTAAGAACTCCTTCAAAAGCATTCCGCAGGCGTTTGTACTGGCCGAACAAGAATCCGATCTCACGGCCCCCCACACCAATATCACCGGCCGGGACGTCCGTATTCGGACCGATATGACGTTCCAATTCGGTCATGAACGACTGGCAGAACCGCATGACTTCGGTATCGGATTTGCCCTTGGGATCGAAATCCGAGCCACCTTTACCACCTCCCATGGGCAAGGTTGTAAGTGAATTTTTAAAGACTTGTTCAAAGCCTAAAAACTTGAGGATACTCAAATTGACGCTGGGATGGAACCGCAAGCCACCTTTATAAGGACCGATAGCACTGTTGAACTCAACCCGGAAACCGCGATTGACCTGAACATTATTCTCATCATCCAGCCAGGGCACCCGGAACATGATTACCCGTTCCGGTTCTACCAGCCGATCCAGAATTCGTGCCTCCCGAAACCGGGGATGTTTGTCCAACACAACTTTCAGCGAATCTATTACTTCTTCTACTGCCTGGAGAAACTCAGCCTCATGGGCATTTTTACGCTTAATTCGAGTCAGAACTTCATCCGTGTACGCTTGTGACATTAACTTAATCCTCCATGTGTTTTTCGATCTTCAAACCAGTTATATTTTTCTCGCATGACATACTTCTGAGCGTAAACCGGTCAAACCGACCTGACTTTCCGCTGGGGTAAGCATACCGAAAGGCTTAGTTTTTAATCCGATGACATTTGCAAAGCCAACCGGACCCCGAATCGGGAAAGTGTCTTTACCCGAATGCCGGGCAGGGCTATCTTCAGTTGAAGATGTCGGACCAGGTTGGCTGGCGGATATATTGTGGAAGTTACTCATTGATGGATAAAATTAGCGTTTATTTGGGGAAAATCGAATCAAATATGAGGCCAACTCTCCCACTTATGGCCGGAATAGCACGAAATTATTAGTATGGCAACTAAACCGCGTTTTTCATTAGAACCCATACAACAGATTTCGTTCCGTGATCTGATGCAGTTCCGGATTCACGAAATACTTGTGGTCTCCAGCCTATACGATGCCTTCACCCTGGAAGAAGACGGTCGGCTGACTGAGCTTATATTTACTGAATATCAAGACATGAACCTGAGTAACGCCCCCCGGGTAACCCGCGTATCCACTGCCAAACACGCACTTAATAAATTGGCTGAAAAACATTTCGATTTGATCATCACCATGTCCCGGCTACCCGACATGCATCCCTTTGATTTCGGTAAAAAGGTCAAAGAAAGCTATCCAAAATTACCAGTAATCCTGTTAGCTTCCCATCAACGGGAGTATAATTACCTCGTTTCACTGGGGAAAAGCAGCGACAGTCTGGACAAGATTTTTTTCTGGTTCGGCGATTCCTCCCTATTCACGGCAATTATCAAATTCATGGAAGACCGCAATAATGCCGAGCGGGATATTCTCCACGGGGGTGTACGGGCCATTATCGTCGTTGAAGATTCGCCGCAATTCTACTCAATATTTCTACCTATGATCTACCGGGAAACGATCAAACATATCTATAAATTGATGAAACGGGAGTATACCGAATCCTTGCGGCTACTGCGGATGCGGTCCCGCCCCAAGATTTTATTGGCCTCCAATTACGAAGAGGCGGCGGCTTGTTTTGCAAAATACCAGAACAACATTTTAGCTGTTATTTCCGATGTCCGCTACCCGCGGCAAGGTACTGTCGATGACCACGCTGGTATCAATTTCCTGCGCATGGTTCAATCCAAGGCGCCCGATCTGCCCATCGTGCTCCAAAGCAAAGACCGGGAAAACGCTGAACTTGCAAAAGAGGTGAACGCTTACTTCCTCGATAAAAATTCATTGGAGCTGGTCATAAACTTACGTGAATTCGTGGTCCGGCACTGTGGATTCGGGCCACTGATTTTCAGCTCTCCCGATAAAAAAGAAATAAACCGGGTCAACGACCTCCGCTCACTGGAGGCTACCTTGGCAACGATTCCGGCTCAAAGCATCGAATACCATGCCCGGCGAAACCATTTTTCCAACTGGCTGGCAGTGCGGGGATATTTTGAAATTGCCGATATTTTACGCTCGAAACATGCCCGGGACTTTGAACATCCGGAAGCGCTTCGCACCCTTCTTTTGGAATTGGTGCGTAAGCAGCGCAAAACTCAGCATCAGAACGAGATTATCTACTTCGATGCGGATACCTACGATCCGGAATTCAAGTTTGTGCGCTTCGGGCGCGGTTCACTCGGAGGCAAGGGGCGTGGGCTGGCGTTTATTAACACTTACATGCATGATTTCAACTGGTACCGTAATAATAAACAGATCATCGTTGATATTCCCCATACCGCCGTGCTGGGAACCAACTCGTACGATCGTTTTTTAGAAGAGAATGCCATTGATCCGGCGGTGCTCATGGAGGCGGATATTGCTGCAATTGATCGAATGTTCTTGGCCGGGATGTTTGATGCTGAGACCGTGGAGAATCTGAAAGCCTACCTGGCTTATCATACCACCCCCCTGGCAATTCGATCGTCATCCCTGTTGGAAGATTCTTTATTTCAGCCTTTCGCCGGGATATATAACACTTACATGGTTCCCAATAATGGTGTAAAAACCTCGGATCGGCTGGCCGCAGTGCTTAATGCAATTAAACGAGTTTACGCTTCTACCTTTTATCCCGCGGCCCGGGCTTATATGGAAGCTACCGGAAATCGTCCGGAAGATGAAAAAATGGCCGTGATCATACAGAATATGGTGGGTTCGGCGCGCAATGGTTTCTATTTCCCATCCGCTTCCGGGTTGATCCAGTCCCATAATTTTTATCCTATCGGCATGATGAAACGCGAAGAAGGCGTGATTTCCATGGCGCTGGGTCTGGGCCGGACAGTGATGGGTGGCAATAATGCACTCCGGTTTTCACCACGCTATCCCACGATTTTGCCCCAGTTCTACAATACTCAATCGGTTCTACGCAATTCTCAGAAATCATTCTATGCCGTGCGAATTGACCGGGTACCGGAAAAAAACGGCGCCCTACCGGATCACGAAGAAGAATTAAGTGTAAAGATTGCCTGGGAAGCGGGATTGGCGCCCCTGGTCGCCAGTTATTATTCCCGTGAAGACAGCCATTTTTACGACTATTTTGTTGAAGACGGCCGACCGATTGTAACTTTTAAGCCGTTGTTAGGAAATTCAAAATGGGAGTTGACGGAAGTTTTTAGCCAAATCATCAGCGAGTCCCGTATGGCGATGGGTGGCGAAGTGGAAATTGAATTCGCTCTTGAGTCGGAAGCGGACGGCGCCAGACCCCGGCTTTATCTGCTCCAAATTCGGCCCCAGCACACCGCCAGGACCAGTGAAGACATTGACCTTGAGAATTTCACCCAGGAACAGATGGCCTTCCGCAGCACATTAGCACTGGGGAATGGCGTCAACGACCGGATTCGCGACATTGTGTATGTCAAACCCCGGGCCTTTTCTCCTTCCATGACTCACCAGATCGCCCGGGAAGTGGGTCAAATCAATCGGTCTTTTGATACGGAACATCCCTACTTGCTCATCGGTCCCGGCCGATGGGGAACTTCCGATCCCGGCCTGGGCATCCCCATTGGTTGGGAGCAAATCAGTTATGCCCGCAGCATAGTGGAACTGGGATTGGAAGATTTTGATATCGACCCCAGTTTCGGGAACCATTTTTTCCAGAACATCACCGCGTTGGAGATTGGCTACTTCAAGGTCAGCGTCCATGTCAAGCAGGATTATTTTGACTGGGAGTGGCTGGACAAACTAAAACCCGTGCAGGAAACCGAGTTTCTACGGCACATCCGCCTGAAAAAGCCGCTAACCATTATGATCGACGGGAAAAAAGGGGTGGGTCTGGCGCTGAAGCCGAAAAAGTAGGATGGGCGGATTGACGGATTGACGAATGTCTTACTACACCCTTACTCTATTCTACAAGTACATCCCACGAATCTCGGAGGCTTTCAGCACCCGCTGAATCGCCACCACAAAGGCCGCCATGCGCAATGAGATATTACGCCGGGCGCTGATTTTCAGAACTTCGTCGATCGCCCGGGTCATGATCAGGGTCATCTCTTCATTCACTTTTTCTTCGGTCCAGTAATATCCCATGCGGTTCTGCACCCATTCCAGGTAACTCACGGTTACACCACCGGAATTGCACAGAATATCCGGGATGATTTTTACACCCCGGTTGAACAAGAGATGGTCAGCATTGGGTGTGATGGGACCGTTGGCGCCCTCGGCGATCAATTTTGCTTTAATGTTGGGTGCGTTGGCGCTGGTGATCTGGTTTTCCAGTGCGGCGGGGACCAGGATATCCACATCGAGTTCCAGGACGGATAGGGGATCGTCGGGCAGAGTAATACCATCTTCGGTGTAGCCTTCCAGAGTACCGTGATCGGTGACCCAGTCCATCATGGCCGGGATATTCAGTCCTTCTTTTTTGGCAGTAATGTAAGCACCGGAAATATCTGCTATTCCTCTCACCGCGACACCGGCTTCATGTAAAAATAACGCGGCATAACTGCCTACATTACCAAACCCCTGAACGGCGGCTGTTTTTTCGGATAAAGTCCAACCCAAGTGTTGGGCCATCATTTTCACATTGATAAACACACCGCGGGAGGTGGCTACTCTCCGGCCCAGACTTCCACCAATTTCTACGGGTTTACCGGTGATTACGGCAGGTGTATAATTGCCCTTGTTCAAAGAAAATGTGTCCATCATCCAGGCCATAATTTGGGCATTGGTATTTACGTCCGGCGCCGGGATGTCACGATCCGGGCCAATAACATCGGAAAATTCAAGTATATAGCGCCGGGACAGCGTTTCCAATTCGCGTAGTGAAAGCGCCTTGGGATCAACAATGACACCACCTTTCGAGCCACCCATGGGGATATTGGCCACGGCACACTTGAAAGTCATCCAGAAAGCTAAGGCTTTGACTTCATCCAGGCTCACATTGGGGTGAAAGCGGATGCCGCCTTTGGCCGGGCCCCGGGCGGAACTATGCTGGACCCGAATACCGGTGAAAATAGCAATGTCGCCGTTATCCCGGCGGATCGGGATTTTTGCGATAGTAATTTTTTGCGGTTCTTTGATCAGATTAATCTGATTCTCTTTAAGGCCGAGGATCTTTGCGGCTTCATCAAATTGAGCTACGGCATTTTGAAAAGCATTCATGTTATCTGACATGCTTACACCGGATTTTGAAGTGGGGGTCTTGCCGGGCATTGTGCTCATGGTTCGCTTCAACTTTCCCTAAAAATTTTGGTTATAAAATGAGACTTAATTTTCGTTTTTCCCTTCGAACAACATGCGGCAAAACTACACTGTTTTGAAAGATTCACAAAGCCTAGTTCTCGTTTGAATGGAACCGTATTAGGGACAAATAGCTATGCATTCCGTGGCGTGCCTGAGCAAGCGATATGCCACGATCCGTCTCGGGCAAGGCTCGGAAACCGGCACTCACCCGGCAGTGACGAGTCTAATGGTCAACCAGGCAGAACAGTCAATGGTTGTTAGAAGCAATTAACGCTGAATTTGGTGCGGTAAAAGGCTTTACGGCCACTTATGAATATTTTTCGATCTACGGTTCCATTTGCCACATACGCCTAAGTGGTTTTAATTTACTTCCGCATGGACACATCATTCTGAACACGGAATCACCACGGAAAGGTTTGTGAATGTCACCCTTGACAGCCATTCCGGATACTTTATACAATCTTGATCATCCCAACTGGGAATCTGCTTTAAAGACCGTAATTCAGAAGTACATCGAAGGCAGCTCCAGCACGGCTGCTCAGCTCAACGAGACCATTCTCAAACTCGGCCACCACATTCTCACTAAAGGGACTTCAGAGCAGCAGATCAACCTGCTTGATCTGGGATGCAACCGGGCCTTTACACAAACCCTCCAAACCCGGGGATTAACAGAAGAGTGGTTCCGATTAGAAGGGGAATTAATCCAAGCCCTCCAATTTACACCGGGTCGCTTATTCGGTCTGCGGGTTCAACAATTTCCACATAAAACGCTTTTCCGATATCAGGGCAATTACCAATGGCAGAAAATCACTTGGTCTGAAGCCGCTGAAATGGCCCAACGTTTCGCGGGTGGGTTATTGCGGCTTATGAATAACAATCCCGGACCGGTGGCAGCCATTTCCGAAAACCGGATCGAGGTTGCAATCTGCGATCTGGCTTGCCTAACCTATGGTATTCTGAATGTGCCCATCCAACCGGCGTTACCGCCGCACCAATTGGGTTACATTCTTGATCATGCCGAAATTGAGACGGTGGTCATCTCCAATACCAGTGTTTTTAATCGATTCCAAGCCGCATCAAAATATCAAAGTTCGGTCAAACATATTATTGCACTGGATAAACTACCTGCCGCGGGAACTCAGCGTCAGAGCTCTTGGTCTGATTTGCAACAGCGCCTGGGAGAGGCAGAAAAAAAACAACTGGAGGATCGTCGTAGTCAAGTGAGGCTGGATGCTACCGCCACCTATATGTACACATCCGGAACGACCGGTAATCCGAAAGCAATTCAGTTCACATACGCAAATATCATTACCAAACGATTTGCCCGGGCGCTGGTTTTTCCCGTGGATAAAAATGATGTCTTCCTGGCTTTTCTCCCTTTTTACCATACTTTCGGCCGGTATTTAGAGTTGTGGGGCTGTATTTTCTGGGGCGCCGCCTATAATTTCGCAAACGGTACCAATCTCCAAAATTTGCTGACGGATATGCAAATTATCCGGCCTACCGTTTTTATCAGCATTCCCCGTCGTTGGCAGGAAATCTATGAGCGGATCATTACCCAGTACGACCCTTTGCAAACCAGCCGCCTGGAGCTACGCAATCGCTTGCATGACCTGCTGGGTAATCGCCTCCGGATTGGATTGTCCGCAGCGGGATTTTTGGCTCCGGAAGTCTTCCAGTTTTTTCAGAAACACGAGATTCAATTGTTAAGCGGTTATGGCATGACCGAAGGTACCGGCGGCATCACCATGACACTGCCGGGTAATTATGTTCCGAATTCGGTCGGTCTGCCTTTACCGGGGATCGAAGTAAAAATTGCCGAAGATGGTGAACTTTTGATTCGGGGACCGTATGTGTCACCGGGATATTATAAACCCGATTTTGAAGACTCTCGGCCCGGCGGATGGGTTGGCACGGGTGATATTTTCCGCAAGCTCCCCCAGCACCATCTTGAGATCATCGACCGCAAAAAGGAAATTTATAAAAATACCAAGGGGCAAACCATTGCGCCGCAAAAGATCGAGAACCTGTTTCAGGATTTTGAAGCGGTGCAACAAATCTTTCTGGTCGGGGATCACCGTCCGTTTAATACAGCGCTTATTTTCCCCAATTATATATTCCCGCCGGTCGCTGTGATTTTAGGCAATCCCGAGCAACTGAACGCCTATTTTGCGTCCTTGGTAAATTCCGTTAACACTTTCTTAGCCCCCTTCGAGCGAATCGTCAATTTTGTGCTCATCGATCGGGCTTTTTCAACCAATTTGAATGAAATAACACCCAAAGGGACCTACAAACGTCACGTGGTGCTGGAGAATTTTAAACGGGATATTGATCGGCTTTATGAAAAGCCGTACCAAACGGTATTCATCGGTAAGCTGGAAGTCCGGGTCCCCATGTGGTTTTTGTTGGATCGCGGCTGGGCGCGGGATGATCTTCAAGCCACACCGGAGGGGTTGACCCATGCAACCGAAGAACTAACGCTTCCCATCGCCTATAAACCCGGGGCATTACTGTTGGGAAATCTGTATTACCAATTCGAGAACACCTTATTGGATCTGGATCTGTTCATCCGGCAACCGGCCTATTGGATCGGTAACGAATCCTTTCTGAAATTTATTGGGTACGATGATCTGCCAACTAAAAACTTCAATCAGACACCGGTATTCTACCCGGGTCAGTGGCAAAGCCCGGAATTTACCGGAAGTGAAACAGTGGATATAACGGGTAATCTAACCAAACACCTGAACGAAAATACATTTGATTTTTTCACCCTCCATAAAGCCCTGTGTCTGTTATTCTCCACCGGGAAGGGACATGGCAATATCGCTTTTCAATACCTGGTCCGTGCTGCACGCCAAGCCGGGGCAAATCATCAAAGTACGATCTATTACGCATTTCTGCGGTTGATCAGAGCACCCCACGCCAATCTCCGTCAGGCAGCTTTTCAACAGGCATTGAGCATGTGCAATATCTTGGAGCTGAACAAATTGCTGGATTATGCTCTGAGAACTGAAGTATTGATTGAGCTGGATTCCGAGGGCTTTGAAGAGTGGCCTAATGTCAATAAGCAGAAGTTGGCCGGGTTATTAAATATTGCCAAACAGGAACTGCTGACCGGTCGTGAAGCCGAAACCTTAGCCCTAAATTCATATTGCCAAAATTTACTCACATTACTCACGGCAGTCGGGATTGCGTATCCTCAATATTACTCCGGGATTCGCAGCGAGTTGGTGCGCTGGCAGATCAATTGCCAAGCTAATTCGGCTTGGTCCGAATATTTGGGAAATCTCCACAACACACTGGTCACCGCGTTCCGCGCCCGTTTGGTTCCCCCCGCGAACATGGCAACCTCGCCCGACACCGATCAATCCTATGGCTGGCGGGATGTGATTCATTTTGCACCGGAAGTGACCGCGGCACATCAGCATCGCATCCGGCACTGTCTCTCGACCACGCCAGTGGTGAATGAGGCTTTGTTTTTATTCTACCATGGACGTTCGTTGCGGCTACAGGAAATTCCTCCGGATGGTATCAATGTCTTCCTGCTAGGGGCGGGTCATGCTAAAGTCGTCTATCGAATTGAGGTGCAGACCCGGGAATTGGATATTTATAACTTTGCCATCAACATCAATGTAAATCGGCCAAAATCCGCTCTGGAGGCGGAAGTGCGATGGCTTCAGGCGAGTACTTCCCTTAGTGGGGACGAGAAAATCGTGGAAGATTTTGGTGGATATTACGGGGAAGATGAACTTTGGACTGAAGAATTCATACCCGGTAAAACCGTCGAACAACATCTGCGGATGTTAAAAGAGGGCCGGTTGGATGAGAGCAGTCCACCCGCGGCATTTTTATGGCCTCACTTTGTTTGGACGGGTATTGGCGCCTATTATTCATTTTGGCGTCAGACCCAATTTCAGGTTTTTGTTAAGGATCCAACACCGGCCAATATCAATATCCCACCGCATGATTATTATCGTGGTGGCCGAATCATTTCCATTTCCACCCGAATCCGGAATCAGACACCGCTGCAACTACTCCTGAGAGTGTATAAACGGTACATCACCGAGACCGAACGCTTCTTCCCAGACATCAACGCCTACTTAAAACCAGCCATGGTCTTTTCACCCATTTATGAAGCCCTGGGACCGCTGGAGGGTAAAAAATATCTGGAAGCAGCGGCCGGCGATACGGCTTGCCCGGAAGAGATGCAACAGCAAATTCAGGACTTTTTGGACGAAATTGAAATGCAGGGTTTT
>CAZIWX010000085.1:0-10474 GCA_964543125.1 uncultured Lentisphaeria bacterium
AGTGCCACGGGTGGTGGGATTTATACGGTGACCTATACCGTTTCCGAAGGGGATACGGACATATCCGATGCCGCCACCATACCCATCAGTGTCCAGTTGGAGGATGCGTCCGGAAATACCAGTAATGTATTCACCACTTCGCCGGTGGCGGGCAATACACCTGCTATTGATGCTAATTCGCCTGTGATCAGCTCAGTATACTTCACCCCGCAAAACGGTATCCTCATAATAGGAGATAGCCTTGAAACAACGGTGAATGCCGGTGAAAGCGGATTACTCCTGAATTCGGCAACCGTGAATAGTGTTTCCGTCACCAGTTTTCTGGATAATGGCGACGATACCTACACGCTGATGTATGGAATTTCAGAAGGGGATAGCGACATTACGGAAAATGAAACCATTCCACTAAGTATTCAACTGGCCGATAGTGCCGGAAATTTAAGTAATGCATACACCACAACACCTTCTTCCGGGTTAACACCCACGATCGATGCCAACTCCCCAACCATTGCCAACATCGGCACGACGTCGGGCGATGCGTGGTATCAATTGGGTAGTACGATAAATGTTACAGTGACCTTCAGCGAGGCTCTTACCCTGAGCAGCGGTAATCTTATTGCCTATTTAAACACCGGCCGCACCTTAAGCTATACCGCTATCAGTAGTGATACGAATTCCACGGCAAGCTATACCGTCCAAACCGGTGATACGACCTATGTACTGACAATTGATAGCTTGGTGTTGAGTGGCGGAACCTTGGCCGATGCTGGTGGGAACGCCGTTGATTTGACTATCCCGGAAGGCAGCAACCTAAATAATAATAGTGCATTACGGGTTGACGGATTACTTCCGCTGACATTCACCAGCGGTGCTGTCGCAGTGCAGGGGCTCAGCACCCAAACCGGTTATTATAATGCCACGGATACTGCGGTAGTGGTTACTGTAACCCCTGATGTTGACGACGGAAGCCTGGTTGGCGGCACGGCATCCGTTCAAGGACGAATTGGAACAGCCGCAAGTTTTACAACGATCGGGTCGGCGGTGACGTTGACTGACCGAAATCCACGCCAGATCAGTTTCTCAGCAAGTCAGATTGCGGTTCTGCCCCGTTACGCCACGGGCCGTGAAATGCGTTTTCGGACAGTGCTGCGTGACCTTGCCGGAAATGAAACCGCCGGAGCAGTCAGTGCTGATTCGGTCTTGATCGATATTTCAGCTCCCGCTGATTATAGCCTGAGCAGTCTGACCGTGAACGGCGGCAATGTGGTTCCCGGTATTTGGAATTCAACCAATACCGATTTGCAGATTGACGTTCCGATTGCCGACGATGCAAGTTTAGTGAACGGCACGCTTCAAATTCAGGTCAGAGCCGGTGGAGCCGGTACTTTTACTGATGCCGGTTCCGCGGCAGCGATTTCTGTAATCAACACCACTCAGACGGTTACACTGACGAACACTGATTTATCCGGTTTCAGCAATGGAGACACATTGTATTTTCGGGCCGGTATGAATGATGTGGCCGGTAATCAAACCACCAGTAGTGTTTATAATCAGTCGTTGATCGTGGATTTCAGTGCCCCGGCGCCATTCGCCACCGGCGAAGTGGTTACTACCGGTGGGACGGTAGTACCGGATTATTGGAACCTGACCAATACCGGCATGGATGTAACGGTACCGATTGCATCCGATTCATCATTGCTAGGTGGCTCGGCTTATTTGGAAATGACGGCCCAGGGAACCGGTAATTGGGACTCTATCGGAACCACGATCAGCATTGATGCACTGTCGGATACGATTATCTCAGTCACCGATACCGAATTTCAAAATCTGGCCGATTTCGCAGACAGCACCGATATAGAAGTTAGGGCGGTCTTGTATGATCGGAGTTATATCACCTACGGCGCATCAAGTGCTTCTATCATTCATATCGATATTACAGCTCCGGTCGATTCCACGGTTGGCGCTTTAACCCCCCAAGGTGGCACAGCCGTAAGCAGTTACTGGAACGCCAGTAATACATCGCTGCAGGTGACGGTACCCTTTCAGGCCAGCGATTTGAGTATGAGTCAGAGCGGTTCCATTCAGCTTAAATCCCGCATCAACAATCTGCCCTACACGGACATTGGTTCGCTGACTAACATTACCAGTCCCACTTCGCCGGTCAACATCACTCTGAGCAAAACGGATATTGAAGGACTTTCCGGCTTTGGCAGCGGTGTTGATCTGTATATGCGTGCCGAAGCAACAGATAATGCCGGTAATGTAACGACCTATGCTGCCAGTCAAACCGTAGTGCGGATTGATACCACGGCCCCAAGCGATTTTACTATTACTGCAAATGCCGAAGGTACAGCCGGGCTGGATAGTATTTGGAATCTCGCCAGTACTGATATTCTGGCGTCGGTTCCGTTGGAAGACGATTCCACATTGCTCCATCTCAACGGACAGGTGGCAACAGTGGGGATTGCCAGGATTCAGATGCGAATTGGAAATGGAAGCTGGACTAACGTTGGGACGGTACAACAGATTTCTGCTCTGAATGCAAATCTTGATTTTACGGTTAATTCCTCGAGTATCGTTGCTTTGGCCGGATACCAGGATGGGGCCCGGATCCATTCCCGGGCTACCCTTACCGATCAAGCCGGGAATTCACTAACCAGCGCCGCAACCGGGGATTCGATTCTAATCGATATTAACGCACCCGCGGATTTTCTGGTCGGTTCAGTAGTCACAACCGGTGGACCGAGTTTCACCGGCTACTGGAACGCCGGGAATTCGGGAGTTGATGTCTCGGTACCGATTGACAACGATTCCACCTTGATCAATGGTGCTCTGGCTCTAACCGTGCGGGTCGATTTAGGAAATCCACCGGAAGAAATTGCCAGTGCTACTCTGATCGGTCCGGACTTGAATACGACCAGGACCGTCTCCATCGATTCAGCGGTGATCGAGCATGTGGCCGGTTTTACCGAAGGCAGTCAGCTCTATTTTGGCGCCAACATTACCGATCGCAACGGCAATACCACGGCTGGATCTTATAGTGATACGATTCTGACGGTTGATCAGACGCCGCCGGATACCGCGGCGATAAGTTCGGTATATGATCCGGCGCCCGGTTTGTGGCCCACGGGCTACTGGAATGCTGGCATGCAACAGCTTAATATCGAAATTCCCATCGTTCCGAGTGATGTTAGTCTGGTAGGAGGAACCATCCAGATGCGAATGCGCACCGGCGCCAATCCTTATGTTAATTTCCAAAGTCCCGATACGATAACTTCCAGCGGAACCCATGTGATGACATATACCGATGTACAGTTGGAAGGAATTGCCGGGTTTACGGATGGACGTTTTCTTGATGCGACCTTTGTTTTGACGGATATTGCCGGAAATAGTACTTCCGGGGCGCCTGGCGACAGCTTGCTCTACATCGACCAAACCAGTCCGGTTTTAGGTGCTTTTATACAAGCCAACACCAGTTACGTGGGCTACATGAATGGCCAAGATACTTTAAAAGCGCAATGGGATGGTTTTACCGATGCCAGTGCCGGTGTGGAATTGTATAAATACGCCATAGGTTCAACTGCCAAAGCTTCAGATGTAGTAACCTGGACAACCGTTGCTCCTGAAGGTACTTCTTCAGTCATTGACTCACTGGCCACTTTAACCAACGCAACCAGCTATTATATCAGTGTCGTTGCCCGGGATTCCGCCTGGAATATTTCCGATACACTGACCACTAACGGTATTTATGCCGACTTTGTAGAACCGGTGTCACAACCGGTATTGGATCCGTTTTATTTCATCGAAAATTGGGTGGACAATACCACCGTTCATGGAACAGTGTTGGACGAAGACGCCGGGTTGGATAGCTTGTATCTGACGATTACACGTCTTTCCGATACCACATATTGGAATGGCAATGGCTGGCAAACCGATAGCCTGGGATTACAGGTGACCAACATTACCGGCCAGGCGTGGACCTTTCCGCTGCCGGCCGATTCGCTCACCAACCGCGTGGACTACCGGGTGGCAACCCGCGCCATTGACCTGGCGCATAATATTCAAACATCGGCGGGAACTGATGAATTCCAGTTCGTTATCAATTCACCGCCTGTATTCACGGCCGCGCTTGCGGATACCGCCACGGAAGATTTGCCCTATACTTTCCAGCCGGTGGCTACTGATCCGGATAGTGGCACCATCAGTGGCGACACGCTGAAGTACTACCTGCTAACGGCGCCCGGCGCCATGACCATCGATTCATTAACCGGCTTCATACAGTGGACGCCGGTAAATGCCGACAGCGGGGATACGCTCATCACGCTCCGAGTGGCGGATACCCACAATGCAGCGGATACTACCAGCTATATCCTGACCGTATTGCAGGTGAACGATCCGCCGGAACCGGTGACATTGATCGCACCGGCGGATAGTACAATATTAATACCCGCGGACGGTCTTGACCTGACCTTTACGTGGACTGCGGCGATTGATATCGATTCCCATGATTTAAGATATCTGCTCCAATTTGAGTCGAGTAATTACGATACCAGTATTCTTATTTCAGATACGACCGTGACGCTGGATGTCTCCATTATGGATTTCCCCGTGGATACCTCCGTGCTTTGGTTTGTGAAGGCGCTGGATCAGTCCGACACTTCGACCGTGGTTGATCACTTCCACCTTACCGGATCGCCGCCCATCGCCAGCCTGGAATACGATACGCTGGCAGTACGCATCAAACGTAACACGGCTAAGGACACCACGCTGGGGATTTCCAACGGCGGCCTGACCAACCTGCGCTGGAGCCGCCAGACCAAACCCACCTGGGTTGCTTCCGATTCAACCAGTGGACTGGTCGCTTTTAATGCGACGCAGGCGCTAACTTTGCATCTCGGTACCGACACGCTGGCCGTGGGACATTATACCGGAACCCTAAAGCTATCCACCAATGACCCCAGCCACGATACCCTGGCGGTATTCATGGATGTAACGATTTCAGATAAGCCCGAGCTGGCTCTGGCCTTGTATCAAAATCAAGTCTATCCCCGCCGCTACGAAATCATGATCGTGGATAGCCTGGGAATGGTGGACAGTCTCCATCTGAATTACGGGACCACAACCCTGACTCCGGCGCATCCCGGTGACAATGTTTATATTGCCAGTATCAATGTGGCGACGCCGGGTAATAAAACCCTCACTGCCCGGGCCTTCAGTTGGGCCGGGGATACCACGCTCACCCGTAATTTTTCGGTAACCTTAACCAAGCCCGGTACCGATTGGTTGGCGCGGAGTCGTGACGGAAATCTCAGCGTTAGCGGAAAGCCCGGGACATTGCCATCCGGAGAAGCCATCGGCGTGGTCGATTCAACGCTGATCCTGAAGGAAACAGCGCTTTATGGTATTCTGGGACGGGAAACGGTATTGCGCCAGCCGCTCCTCATTACGCTACGCGATACAGCGGCTGATAAAGCGCTTTACCAGCAAGTGGGCGAGGGTCAATTTGTGGAATTACCCACCTTGAGCCGCAAGGGCCGGTTGATGGCCTGGAGTGAACACTTCGGCGCTATTACCTTGGGTCGTAAGACGATCCAGGTTCCGGAAACCAGCCAATTGTCCCAGAATTACCCGAACCCGTTCAACCCTGAAACCCGGATTGCTTTCGACCTGGGATTCATGGATGGATTGCACCAGGTGGTGGATGTCCAGGTGTACAATATTTTGGGTCAACAGGTGCGCCAATTGCGGCACCAAACCCTGACGCCGGGACATTATAAAATGACCTGGAATGGCTTGAACGATTATGGTCAGCAAGCGGCCAGTGGAATCTATTTTGCCCGGATCGCCACGGATGCGGGTTACAACAAATCAATAAAGATGGTACTATTACGATGAAGATGGTTAAACAGCTTTTAAAATGGAGTGTCATCGCTCTGTTCGGACTGATAATTCTCACCGGTTGCCGTAAAAAAATCCTGCCTGCTACCGACGATTATTCCGAATACGGTTGGACGGTGATTAACGATGGTGATTATACTCAGGCCCTCACCCAGTTCCGGGACGCTCTCGGTTTGGACCCGGAAAATCCCGACGCGTATAATGGAATCGGTTGGATCTTCGTGAATATGAATGAACCGGACAGTGCCATTAGTTACTTCACCGCCGGGTTAGGGTTGGCCGTACCGGGTAGCCAACAGCAATTGGAGATCTATACGGGGCGGGCCTACAGCTACCATGCTAGTAATCAATATTTATCTAGTATCGATGATTGTAACGAAGTGTTGGCCACGGATAGCGCCTTCGTTTTTTCCCGCGACACCACCATAACCGCCAGTACGGTGGCTACGCTGCTCGCTGCCAGTTATTTCGGGGTGGGAGACTATACCAATGCACTTTTAGCGGTGCAGGTGGTGGATGCGGCCTTCCAGGTCGATGTGAATACGGAAACCGGGCTGGCGCAACTGGCGGAAAAAATAGAGGCGCTAAAAGGATAGAGTTTATTATCACTACCCCGTTTTAAGTTATTTACACAATTTCCTGCTCCACCAACCAGCGCTCGGCTTCAATGGCGGCCATACATCCATTACCTGCCGCGGTAACCGCCTGACGGTAGACATGATCCCGCACATCGCCACAGGCAAACACGCCGGGAATATCCGTTGCCGTGCTGTCGGGTTTAGTGATCAGGTAGCCCGCTTTATTGGTTGGCAGAAATTTGGTAAATAATTCGGTGTTGGGTTTATGACCGATGGCTAAAAATACACCGTCGATCTTCATTTCCCGGGTTTCCCCGGTTACCGTGTCATTTAGCGTTACACCTTTTACTGCACCGGCACTGACATCGCCCAGGATTTCCTCAATAGTTGTGTTCAGCAGGAATTCGATCTTAGGATTAGCTGCAGCGCGTTTTTCCATGATTTTGGATGCCCGGAACTCGTCACGGCGATGGACGACATAGACTTTGGATGCGAATTTGGTTAGGAAGATTGCCTCTTCCATGGCAGAATCACCACCACCCACCACGATGACATCCATGTTACGAAAGAAAAAGCCATCGCAGGTGGCACAGGCCGTCACTCCATGTCCCATGAGTCTTTTCTCGGACTCAAGCCCCAGCCATTTGGCGCTGGCGCCGGTGGATATAATAACGGCATCGGTTGTGTAGACCTTATTCATAACCCATACTTTGTAAGGGCGCTCTTTAAGGTCAACCCTGGTTACAAGCTCAAATTTAGTTTTAGCGCCGAATCGTTGGGCTTGTTTGCGAAAAATTTCCATCAACTCAGGTCCCTGGATGCCTTCAACAAACCCGGGATAATTTTCAATATCGGTTGTAATCGTAAGTTGTCCACCCGGTTGGTTACCTTCCAGAATGAGGGGCGCCAGATCAGCGCGGGCTGCGTAGATGCCGGCGGTCAATCCGGCGGGGCCGGATCCGATGATAATTACTTTCTCATGTTCAGTTTGTGTGTCAGACATTATTCCTCCCATATCCATTCATTATTTTTAAAATCAAGGTTTTCATAGCTGGGTTTAACCGCAATGTTGCTTAACCTGAACCGGATTGCCCTACGAAATGATTTTATTCTCAATCCGGGAAGCGGATTCATTGCGTTTAAATACAACCATCTTAATATACTGTTTCTCATCATGCCCTTGTTGGAAACCCGCGATCAAAGCCAGTTACAAAAAACAAAACCGAGTGTCTTTCAGACGACTATTAGCTTAGTCCAAACCTCGGCTCTATATCAATGCTCCATAGTTTGTCCGCTAAGCAAAAAACGGCAGCTGGTGAACATGACCACAGTTTCGGATACTGTAAACGCATGACATTAGTCCAACTCGATCTGTAATTCATCGATTTTTCGATAAAGACTACTCAGGCCGATTCCCAGCACATCGGCGACTTTGGCTTTATCCTGTGCCAAGCGGTTTAAAATATTCAGGATGTGCTGGCGTTCGAAGGACCGGCTGGCTTCCTTTAAATTGTCCGGATATGACAAGCCGGTGGATTTCAGAGTGTGTTGGGGTAGATCTTCAGGTGTGAGTCGATCACCATTACAGAGCAGAACAGCGCGTTCGATAATGTTTTCGAGTTCCCGGACTTCGCCCTTCCAATTGTAATTAAGAAGAATTTTAATGGCTTCATTATCCATGCCGGTAACCCGCCGTTTTAGCTCTTCATTGTATTTATTGATGAAATAATTCACCAGCAGCGGAATATCTTCCTTGCGCTCACTCAATGGTGGCAGGTGTATTTCGATGATATTGAGCCGGTAGTAGAGGTCTTCTCTAAAATTGCCTTCTTCCACTTCCTTTGCCAGGTCGCGGTTGGTGGCAGCCAAAAGGCGTACATTGATCGGTTGAGAAACGTTGGTTCCCAGCGGTTTTATTTCTTTTGTTTCAATAGAACGCAATAATTTAACCTGTACCTGAAGCGGAATTTCACCCACTTCATCCAAAAAAAGGGTGCCGCCATGAGCGGCTTTGAAAACCCCGTCTTTATCCTTGGCGGCGCCGGTGAACGCGCCGCGCTTGTACCCGAAGAGTTCGGATTCGAATAATGTCTCTGGTATGGCGCCGCAATTGATAGGCACAAAAGGTTTATTAACGCGGTCGGACCGCACATGAATAGCACGGGCAACCAATTCCTTGCCGGTTCCGGATTTACCCGAAATGAGGACCGTGGAGGTGGATGGCGCCACTTTATCGATTAATTCATAGATCTGCTGCATCGATTTGCTCTCACCGATAAGCTTTTCGTAGTTATACTTGGCGGAAATTTCACTGCGTAAAAATTTATTTTCCCGGATCAAGTCCCGATGTTTGGATAAATTTTTCATACGTGCCAGAATTTCATCAAAATCCAGCGGTTTAAGGATGTAATCCACGGCGCCATTCCGAAGCGATTCCACGGCGCTCTCAGTCGATCCATACGAAGTGATGACGATGACAAAGGTATCCGGGGAGATATCCCGGATTTTTTTTAATAAAGATATACCATCGAGTTTGGGCATCTTAATATCAGAGATCAGGATTTCGTAATTGGAATTTTCCAGCATTGTTAGCGCTGTTTCGCCATTATCCGCCGTATCACATAAATAACCTTCCTCCGTGAGTAGGAGAGAGAGGGACTCGCGGATTTCCTGTTCATCATCAACAATTAAAACATTATAACTCATGGTTTCTCCCGTGGTAATTTTATAGTAAATGTGGTCCCCACATTTGGGGTGCTGTTGACTTGAATAAATCCTTTCATGCTGGTGATAATGCCATGACTCACACTTAAACCCAGGCCGGTTCCTCGCCCGACTTCCTTGGTAGTGAAAAATGGTTCGAATATCTTTTCGATTACATCAGGCGACATGCCTATCCCGTTATCCTTAACCAATATGCAGACTTCATCACTTTCGGTGAATGTTCGAATCCAGATGGTATTGCCGTGATCTTTGCTGGCATCCAGAGCATTAATGACCAGATTTACAATCACTTGGTGTAGTTTGTCAGGCGAGGCCTTTATTGGTCCGAGATTTTTATCGAGCTCCAGGATGATTTTTATTTCTCGCGTGCGTTCATCATAGCGAAGCAATCCGATAGCATTTTCTACGACATCGTTGACCTGCACCCGGCTAACCTTCGTCAGATTGGGCCGGGTGAAATCCACTAATTCCCGTACAATTTTGTTAATGCGTTCGATATTGTTGCGAATCTTACTTAACTGCTCTTTTTCGGCCGGATTTTTTGAACGCCGTTCCATGAGCTGCACCAGGGAGGAGATGGAAGTGAGTGGATTTCCGATCTCATGCGCAACACCCGCGGCCAGATGCCCCAGGGTCAATAATCGTTCTGATTGGCGCATCTGGTGCTCAATCTTGCGAATTTCCGATATATCGCGAATGATTTGAGAACGTCCGATAATCTGATTATCGAAATCACGCAGAACCGATTCAGTAAGATGGACCGGAATGACCAAACCATCTTTGCGTATACGCTCGGTACTATAGTTTTTCACAAATCCGGTATGCTGGATTCCATAGGCCAAGCATAGGAGT
The DNA here is from genome assembly GCA_964543125.1 of uncultured Lentisphaeria bacterium. Lineage (GTDB taxonomy): Bacteria > Fidelibacterota > UBA8477 > UBA8477 > UBA8477 > CAZIWX01. The sequence goes on from CAZIWX010000085.1 coordinate 10,053, forward strand.
TCCCCTGCTTTCAGCAAAGATTCCGGGATGAGGGCGCCAATCGGCTTTCCGATTATTTCGTGTGTTTTCCAGCCAAAAATATTTTCAGCGCCTCGATTCCAGGTTTGAATATGGTTGCTCCGGTTAATTGTGATAATAGCGTCGGCGGAATTCTCCACCATATTTCGATACCGATTTTCCGAAAGCGCCAACTCGCTCTCGAATTGTGCCCGAAAATAAAATATAGTCCAAACTGCCCAGCCGCTTAATAGCACCGCGACTGCCAGTCCACGCGTAACAAACAAATAATGAATTGTGTGGGTGGAACTATCGTTAAGAAAATTCTCTTCAATGATTTCCCACACCCCAAAGACGAAGGCAACAATTGTGATTGCCGCTAATAAAAACCACCCGATTTTGAGCTTTACTGCAAATTCACGGAA
>CAZIWX010000086.1:0-10289 GCA_964543125.1 uncultured Lentisphaeria bacterium
TCCGGAATCCCGCAATAAAGCACGATATGCCGCGGCAAATAGAGTGCATCGTATCCGGCATGGATGATATTAGCAAAGATGACATGATCCACATCCACAGGTTTGACGCAGGAGCGTTCCAGCGCCGCCCGGGAAGCCGTGATTCCCAAATCGATCGGATTAACGGTTCCCAGGGTGCCGCAAAATTTTCCAAACGGCGTGCGGGCTCCCTGCAACAGATAAATATTTTCATACGTGGCGCCGAAAATACGCGGTTTACTCATATCAGATTCCCCCTTGTGCTAAAATGGCTGCTCCATAGGCCACACTGTACTGCGGATCAGGAGCCACCTGAATGGTTAACTGAAGTTCCCGGCTCAATAATTCCAGAATATAGGGATGGTAAGCGATCACGCCCCCACACATATAGACCGGGAGATTTTGAGCCAGGGGTAGTTTGCAAATTCGGTTTACGATCGACAGGTAAATCCCCCGGGCAATGTCCGCCACGGGCGTTCCGTCCAGAATCCAGGTCAGAATCTCCGATTTGGCAAACACGGTGCAAAAGCTGTTGATCTGCCGGGACGAGTTTGACTGAGCGGCTAATCCGCTCATTTCACTCAAGTCCAGTTCCGCACGCTCGGCGATTTCCGTGATAAACGCTCCGGTTCCGGCGGAGCATTTATCATTCATGGAAAACTGGATCACGGACCCATCCCCCTGACTGCGAATAATCTTAATATCTTCCCCGCCTATATCCAGAATCGTCTTTTCCCGGTCCGGCACCTGAAAAGAGACCCCCGCGGAAGCACAAATAAGTTCGGTTTTTTTAAGGTCCGCGGGAAATGATTTCCGCCCGTATCCGGTGGCGCAACTTCTTTTAATTGAGTAGTTGCCGTGAATTTCAGCAAGTGCTTCATCAAAAGGAGACCGGTCACGCGTGAGTGTTTTCAAAACTTGTTTATAGTGGACGGCACCCTGTTCGTCAAGCACCACGAATTTGGTGAACGATGACCCTAAATCTGCGCCCAGAAAATATACGGACATGGGGAAAGCTTACCCTTTGCTGCCGGAAGGAAATTCCATTAAATGAATCATCACCGTCAGCGTTTTATTCACGGGCGTGGGGATTCCGGCCCGGTCTCCGTAGTCGGCTATTTTTCCATTCAACCAGCCCACCTCGGTTTTTCGCCCCGCTTCCATATCCACTAGCATGGAGGGGCGATGGTGTCCGGCTTTTCTGAGATAGTCCATACCGAAGGACTGGAAATTCTCCGGCAAATCAATTCCGAACGCCCGGGCCACCTCGATGGACTCCGCAATGAGAGCTTCCACCAAATTCAGGGTGTGGGGAAAATCCATGACATCTTTCATTGTGCGGCGGGTAATCGCACAGACAGCACTCAGGGCGGCGTTCAGAATGGCTTTTTCCCAAACATACTTTTGAATGGACTCGGTGAATTCAGTGTTCAGATTTACGGCATTCAACATGTCAACCAAACGGTGCGCCAGGGATTGACCTGTTTCAGTTAAAGCTGCAATATAGTTGGGTGGATTGAAAAAGCTCACAAACACCGTGCTGCCGGATACCATATTTCCGGCATAGTTAATCACCATGCGCAGAACCCGGTCCGCCCCGAAAATTTCCGCGGCCGCCTGTTCATTATCGATTCCGTTCTGGGCACACATGACATTCAGGCGGCCCTTGTCGATTTTCCGTAATTCCCGGAAGACCGCATTCATAACCGGTGCTTTAACGGCCACAATGGCCAGGTCCGGGTCAAATATTTCCAATTCGGCCACCGTTTGGCATACCGGAACCCGGTTCACCTTTAGATCAATGGAATGAGTTAAGGTGATGCCGGTGGCTGAAATGGCAGCGGTGACCACCGGGTTGATATCGCAGGCGATAACCCGCGCGCCCGCCTGCTGAAGGTGAGCCGCGAGGGTACAGCCCACGGGACCCAGTCCAATAACTCCGATTTTCATATCAGGCCCCATTATTTTACCACGGCGGTTTTTCTGGATTTCAATTGTTCAATGAAGGTTTCCAGCTTGGTTAACATTTGACCATCACTTAAAAAGCGCATATCGTTTAAATCACCGTCAATGGTCACAGCCGCATACGGTGTTTGTTCGGATAATTTGCGCGGTAACCCGAAACGGTTATTACTATTGTTAAAACAGGTTTTGGAATCATGAAACACGACGCCATCCACCTGGAATTCAGCCATAATTTCAATCATCGCTTTCAATTTATATTGCTCACCCCGATTGATAAAAATTTGCGTGTAAGCCCAGGCCATGGATTCCAGGGGATTGTCGGTATCGAACTGATCGAACACCCAACTGTTGCAGTAGGTTGAAGCAACCACCGCGGTTTGGTTTTCTTTGAAAAATTCAGACAGGCGGCGCAGACGGCCCCAAATCGGCATTCCTTCCCAGTACAAGCGGATCGATTCGCCGGGGACGGCTGCCGAACCGGCGCCGAGAGTGTTGAGTTCAGCCAGCGTTTCCTGATAATAATTCACGCACTCAACGGTTCCCCGCATGATCACAATCGGAGCCATGAGGATGGTTCCGTCAAAAAAGGACAGCGGGGCGGGACGGCGTTTTGCCGATCCCAAAACCGCTTTCCAAAGTGAAGAGGCCTGACTGCTGAGGCGCAGGGTGTTGACTAGTTGCGCTTCACTCAGGGTTTGCCCGATTACTTTTTCGCCCAGGGCAATCAAGTCTTCAAACTGAGTCACCACATCCAGAATATGAGCTTCGGTAACGGTCTCCAGATAGCGGGGCGGATAAATTCCAAAAATCGGACAGTGATACTGATCCGCGTAGAAATTGAACCATTCGGCCACTTCCCGGCACTGGTTGGTATTGTAAACGATCAAATCCGGAGGTGGGACCGTTTCCAACCCGTAGGCGCGGGTCAGGGGTGTTTCATGCATGACCCAGGCGCCAATGTCCGCAGTCAGGTAACTGCAAATTTCACCATGATACCCCATTTGGTGAGCCCGGGGAATATACCGTTCCGCGGTGTGAGAAGCCCCGAGGAGCGCTCCGTGATTCTCGGGGAAATAGATTTTAAAGCCCAGGGCCCGGAGAATTTCCGCCGGCCCGGCACTGGTGCACCAGGCAACCGGCGAAGTCAAATCGGAATAATAGGCCGACAGTAAATCTTTAAGCTTTAATTGCGCCGCTAACATGGTCAATGCTCCAGTTGAATCACATAGACTTTGTCGTCCGGTGAGGCTTTTTCACCGTACAGGTAATCAATGTTGGCTTTAAATGCCTTCCCGACCACGTTAGGCGCCAACTTGAGGGAGGGCGTCAACTCTTCATTCTCAATGCTCAATTCATGATCCAAAAGCATGGCGGCCCGGGGCCGGGAATATTTTACTTCCAGTTGCCGGTTGATCCCGGAAAGACAATTCTGCAAGCATTGGGAAAAATCCTCCAGATTTTGGGGGCATTGGCAGCCGAATTTCAATTTTGACTCTTCCGGCATCTGCTCCATCAGCGTCTTATTGGGAAAAAGCAACACGACCGGGTAATCCTTTCCACTTCCCACAAGATAGGCATGAGTTAAAAATAGACAATCTTCGGAAATCAGGTTTTCTATTTCCGTGGGGATCACTTTTTCGGCATTACTTAATTTGAATATTCGGTCCTTGCGGCTGATCAAACGCACGCCCGTATCCGTGAAAGCACCCACGTCGCCGGTACGAAACCAACCGTCTTTTAGCAGGGCTTGTTCGGTCGCTTCCGGATTTTTGTAATACCCGGTCATAACATTGGGGCCCCGGACTAAAATTTCACCATCAGCGGCAAAGGCAATCTGCACACCGGGAATCGGTTTGCCCACAATTCCCGGAACCCGGGGAACCGCGGTATCCGTCACCGTACAACAGGGCGCTGTTTCCGTGAGTCCCCAGCCTTCGTAAACCGGAATTTGGTGCGCTTCGAAATGGCTGGATATATTTTTAGGTAACGGGGCGGCGGCGGTAAAAATAAACCGCAACTCAGCGTGAAAAATGACGGATTCCAGCTCCGGTGTTTGCAGCATCCGGGCCACGATTTCCTGGTAAATCTTGGGTACACTGAAAAAGACGGTGGGCTTGACAGCAGCCCAGTTCTCCAACAAAACATCAATATTTTTTCCGTAACCGTGCTCCAGGCTGAGCGTGGCGCCGTTGAACAGGGCGGCATATTTTTCGAAGATACCGCCAAAGCTGTGGTGCCAGGGTAAATAGCAGAGAAACCGGTCCTGACTGGACAATTGCCATAACACCCGCATGGCAGCCTGCTGAGACAAAATATTGCCGTGGGTAAGTTGGACGCATTTCGGTTTACCCATGGTCCCGGAAGTGTACATCATGAGACACACGCGGTCGGATTCGATATCGGAACCCACGAATTCTAATTGGTTGTGATTGCCTGAAAGCAGATCCCGGAATGCCACAAGATTTGTTCCGGAAGCATCCAGCGGATCAAAGTGGATAATCGTCGGTATGGCCTCCGGTTTATCCAGTTTTAAAAATTGTTCCTGATCAGCGACAACCACCGCGGCCGGGTCACAGAAATGGGTTAATCGATTGGCCTGGGCTCGCGGATACCCGGCAAAAATCGGCACGGCGATGGCCCCCAGGGACATAATGGCCATTTCGAGTTCCAGCATCTCTTTGCGGTTGCGGGAAAGAATGGCCACCCGGTCGCCGGCCCCGATCCCGAGCTGGAGCAGAGAAGCCTGAAGACATTTCACGTCCTCGAAATACCGCTCCCAGGAAAGCGCTTCCAGGTGACCGGCCCGGACTTCCTGGTACACCACCTGAGATTGAAACCGAGCCGTATTATGTTCGATCATCCGGGCTAAATTCCGGGGATACGGGGGAAGTGAATATTCACTGGAATAGATTTTCATGCCTGTCTCTCTAACAATTTATAGTGGCGAAAGCCACCCCAGAGCGCGGCCCCAATGGCGCCGGCGGCATATCCTTTTTCAACTGAAAACACTTCCAGAGCCACATTCATTTCCGCCAGGCTTTCCTTAATGGCCGCCACCAGACCAATGTCCCGGGCCAGTCCGCCGGTCAGAGCCACCGGTGATTCCACCTTTAATTTACGCAAAAGTTTGATGACCCGCCGGGCGATGGACAGGTGAATTCCCTTCACGATGTCCGCCGTGGGAATCCCGCGGGAAACCATATTAATCACATCGGTTTCCGCCAGGACGGCGCAAATGCCGCTGGTTTTGGCCGGATCGCCGGATTCCAGAGACAGCGGACCTACTTCGTCCATGGTGATCCCCAAGTAGCGAGTGATATTTTCCAAAAATTGTCCCGAGCCGGAAGCGCATTGTCCGGTCATGGCGTAGTTTTTCACCCGGGCGCCCTGTTCAAGGGTGACCACCCGGCAAAACAGGGCGCCCAGATCCACCACCGTCCGCACCCGCGCATCGGCAAAATAGGCGCCCCGGGCGTGGGCGGTCATGCTGTAAAAATGACCGCGTTTGCGGGGAACCTGCTCGCCTTCGCCCGTTGACGCCACATAAATCAAATCCTCGTATTTCAAGTGGTGCCGGTTCAGCAGGCCGGCCATGGTTTTAGCGATTAATTCCGTGGGATTCCGCTTGCGAATCTTTTCATTTACCAAAGCAATGACTTTTGGTGTTTCAGAATATTCCATTAACGCCATTTTAATGAAACTGCTGCCCACATCGATCCCCAGGGTTTTGCTCATGCTTTCCTCCGCGCGCTGAAAATGGCCGCTCCGAGGGCGCCCATAAAAATCGAGTCCCAGTGACTGTTAATCGTCAATTCGCCGTAGTTGGCAATCGTCAGCGCTTTCACATATTTAACAACGGCCACATTGCGGGCGACGCCACCGGTAAAGGTAAATTCGTTGCGCACCCCCCCCGACCGCGCCAACAGCGCAAAAGCACGTTGCACAATAGCCTTATGTAATCCGGCCAGAATGTTTTCCTTTTTCTCTCCCAGGTTTAAGTATTCCCGTAATTCCGCCCCGGCGAAGACCGTACAGGTACTGCAAATATTGGATTCATAATCCGCGCTCATGGCCAGCGGCCCTAATTCTCCCACGCTGATATTCATCTCATCCGCGATATAGCCGAGATAGCGTCCGCAACCGGCGGCGCAGCGGTCATTCATTTGAAAACTGGTGACCAGACCCTGTTCATCCACCTGGATCGCCTTAGTATCTTGTCCGCCGATATCCAGCACCGTACGTGTTTTCGGGAAAAAATTATGGGCGCCCATGGCATGACAGAGAATCTCTGATTTGATGTGTTGTTTATCAAAAGGCAAAAGTTGACGGCCATACCCCGTGCCCACATAGTCGGCCGGTTCCAGCGATATGGAATCCACTTTTTCCAACTGCCGCAGAATCCTGGACTGTTGGGACTGATCCAGGTCGGGCATCAGGTTGAGGGCTTCCGCCACCAGTTCCACAAAGCGAAACGGAATCAGCGTATTTTCCACCGGTGTAATGGCGCGATCGTAAATAGCCACCAACCGATCATAAACATCCTTATCGTCCGCGGGAATTGCCTCTAAATACACGCTGGAAAAGACATCGCGGAAAAATTCGGAAGAGGTCGATATTTTTCCCGAAAGGTAGCGTTCCCGTACGGTGTCGTTGATGATGGTAGAAACCCGGGAAAACAGGGAAAGGATCGATTCCCGGTTTTGCAAACCCTTCTCCGTCTTCACGATGCGATTCATTTCTTCCATTAAGCGGCGGAAGCGTGTTTTGAACTGCAAATAGTGAAAACGATGGTTGAGATTTTTAAATACCGGTGTCCAGTCGACGGCGCCGTTTTCCTGAGCTTGGAGCTCGCGATCCAACAGGGTGAATTTAGAATTGAATTCGGCTTCCATGCGGGCTATTTCGGCCGCCACTTCATAATTGGCCCGGGTATTGGTGATGCCCCGGCCGATGATCTGATCGCTTTCATCCAGAATAACCGCCTTGGAGGTGGTTGAACCTAAATCGATACCCAGATACACTTTCATCGCAGCCTCCTAGGCCAATACATCATCGGAAAGCCAGTCATCGGCCACTCGAACGGTTTGACGTTGATCCAGCATTTGGAAAAATGAATCCAGACGGTTTTTAATATTCGAATAGGAGTAGTAGCGGGGGTCGACCAGGTCGGTTTCAATAAATCCCACCGGAATCTGGAGCCGTTCCTCCAGGTCCCGCATCATGACCAGTTGCCCGGCGGAGAATGAGTTGCAGCTTTTGATTGAATTCACCAAAAATCCATCGGCATGATAGCGCGTAATAAAACGCTCCAGTAAATCAATCCGCTGCGGGAGACTCCGGTTGGTGTAGCAACCGAGACAATATTCGGCCAGACTTTTCAGCGGATCGCCGGGCGAGTGGCGGAAACCATCATCATACACACCGCCGACGCGTGTATAGCTGGAACCCACGAAGACGGCGCCCTGGTCGTAAAAGATTTTCCAGAAATTCCGGAAATGGGTCCAGTTCGGCGGCCCCTCCACCACCAGGCGATACTGCTCTTTTTCCAGGTAGCCGTCCGGGGTGAGTGGTCCGAGTTTGTTGCGCACGCGATAATCCACATCCTTGACCAATTCACGGTAATATTCAACACAGGCTTCACTCCCGCGGAAGGCGGTGAAAATCGGACCGATATAATACACACCGCCAAAATAGGCGTCGATGGGCGAGGGTTTGCGCTGAGCCGAGTCGAATACTTCCATCAATAAATCTTCCGCCTGAGCGGACAGGTCCATTTTCCGGGCCAGGACTTTTTCCGCATAGGATGTCCCGCTGACCCTTTCAAAAACAGGGATCACGTCGTTGAGCAATTGCTTTTTTATATACTCCACTGCGGCCGGTTCAACGCGTCCGGCTTCCTGATAGGGAATATGCAGCATGACAATCTCGGCCCGGGGATAGAGTTGCTTTAAATTTTCGAACCATTTCATGAAGACGAAACAGCCGGTATAACTGAGGAGCAAAATATCCGGATCGGGTAATTTTTGACCGGTGGGACCAATATTTCCCTGGAGCATCATTCCGATATCGCACTTCACATAGGAGCACACATCCTCGGAAAATCCCAGATCCTCGGCTTTGCGAATATAGTCGTGAGATTTCTTGCGCATGCCGGATTGCAGGGCGTTGATTTCCGGATAAACCGGCAGCATATCGAAGGTGTAGATCAATTCCGTCAGGTTTCCGGGCACAAAGGTATAGACCACCTTCTTTCCGGTTTCCCGGACCTGCGACAGCGCCATGAAGTGCTCGGCCAACATCTGCTTCTGCTTCAACATGCTGTTTTCTTTCTGCACCCTGATTTCCCCCGCCCGCGGCTGCCGACTCATACTTTCACTCCCATAATTTGACCATATCGGCAAAGGTTCCGGCCTGTTCTTTGATAACATGGAATTGGCCTAAATTCTCGTGATACTGAAAGGAAAAATGTTTGACGTGGTTCTGGTCCAGCGCCTGCTCCAGGAAAGGGCGGTCCAGGAGCGCCGGGTCGCAGAAACTGGGCGCGCAAAAAATCACGCCGTCCGCGTTTCGCTCCCGGACCTGCTTTAACAGCGCCCGGCCTCTCGTGTCCGCCGGGGCATAGACAGCGGAGGAAGCCGGCGACAAATTCAGATAGGCATCGACTAACACTCCCATGGGATCGTCCGTATTGGCCGACAATTCATCCTGAAACCAATTCAGGCCCAGTTGAAAATCGTCCTCCACGATATAGCACCCGGCGTTTTCGATCGTTTTGATCAGTCCCAGGGGCGGCTGCTCACAAAATGATCCCGATACGACGATTCTGATTTTGTCTTCCGGTTCCCGCTCGATGGCATCCGCCAGCTCAATCACCCGCTGCCAGAAACGGTTGCAATCCTGAACATCCACCATTTGCCCCACCCGGCGAAGCAGGTAGAAATCGGTGGCCGAAATGACATGCGGCCGCCCGGCCCGGATGCTGTCCAGACGCCGCAGGAGCTTTCGATTGTGGTTGTAGCGTTGAATGGCTTCGTTTAAGGCGCCGTTCGTCAAGGCAATTCCGTTCAGTTTCGACAAATCCGCTACCAGGCGCTCTAACTCTGAGCGATAAAAGGTCCCGCCGACTTTGGGATCAAAATTTTGCGGAAAATCCAGGTAGCGCGCATAACGGCCACCCATTTTCATACGAAAGATTCCGGAAAGATTGCGGATGACATCACAAATCGATGGAAAAATAAATCCGTCAAAATCGTCCAGGTTTCCCCCCAGCGCCAGTTCAACCACGGTTCGCGGCAGGTGACAGATATAGGACTGGAAAAAAGCGTCTCCGCGAACGACCGGCAGCCGGTCTCCGGCGCCAAACAGGCCTACCGGCAGCATACCCAGGGCGTGGATAATTTCCCGGGGAAGATACAGCGGCAGATATCCGATCAACCGGCGGGTTTCGCTCTTTGCTTTCCATGCCCGGGGCCAGGCGAAGGTCAAATCTTCAAACAGCGCCCGGGATTGCGTGATGGCGTCGTTGTAGGAATCGGGTTCAGGAATCCAGGTTTCCATCGGCCTGTTTCCATATTCGGTTCAGAGAAGTTCGCATGGCGGTTAATTCGTCCGTGCTCAGGATGTGGGTTAATTTCTTATCAACGGCAATGACCAGGGGCTCCAGCTCGTGGTGAACGGATTTTCCTTTGGCCGTCAAGTGCAGTCTGACCACGCGCCGGTCGTCAGAAGAGCGGCGGCGTTCCACAAAACCATCCTTTTCCAGGCGGTCGGCTAAGCCGGTAATGGCCGGTTTATCGAGGTAAATTTTTCGTCCAATCTCCGACAAGGGCAGCGCGCCCCGCCCCTCCAAAGCATCCAAAACCATGAATTGGGTGGCCGTGATTCCTTTTTCCGCGAATTTGGCATCTAAGGCTTTTCGCATGGAGCGGGCGGCTCTTACGACCAAAAATCCGGTGCTGTTTGTAATATAATTCATGCACCGGTTCCGGGTTGCAGGCCAAACTGAATATAGATGAGACACCGCATATTGAAACAATAGTTCGCATGGAAACTATTTCCATGGTAATTAGTTGTCAAGGGAATTTTGGGCTGAGTTTGCTTTTTATTCTGCCGGGTGTACACAACTCACGTGGAAAACCCGGCGACTGGCGGGTGTCCCGTCCCGGACGGGACTGGCTCCAATAATTGGCCTCGACCCCGTAACCGATTTCCGTCCGCCAACCGGCCCGGCCGGGCCAGCGGACTAAATCGGTTCTCGTCCCGTTCCTTGAAGCGGAAACCAATTTGGCCCAATTGAAATCCCGGAG
>CAZIWX010000087.1:0-10161 GCA_964543125.1 uncultured Lentisphaeria bacterium
ATGAATCCCGCCACGCAGGTCCGGTCAAGCCGCTCTTTCGACGGCGATGTAATCTATCGTGACGGTGTGGCTGTTTCCGATACGCTGCCAACCGATACGCTGCACTACACGGATGGCTACATTCCCAATGGTGTGGAATATTGCTACACGGTTTCCGCCGTTTATACCACGGGTGCGGCCTCCAGCGATGAAGCGTGCGCCACGCCCGTCAATCATCCGCCCGCCACACCGGGTAATCTCGTTGGCGTTGTAGGCGATAACCACCTGGTCACGTTGACCTGGGATGCCGTGGCGGATTATGATTTCGCCACATTCCATGTGTATCGCAATGACACACTGATTGCCAGTGTGGACACAGCCGGATTCACGCAATCACCACCGGTGAGCAATACTTACCAGTATTATGTGAAATCCTACGATACCGGCGGGATGGAATCCGAAAGGTCAAATGCGGTGACGCTGATTGTGGGTGAAGCTCCACCCATGAACCTGGCGGCTGATGGTGATTATGACACGCATATTGCCTTAAGCTGGCGCGCTCCCGGCGCCGGGGGCGTGGAAACCGAATTTCGTTATGACGATGGCGTGGTCACGGGTCAGTTGGGATTTGGCCAAAACCCGGCCGCCATAATGGGTGCGGCCTGGCCGGAGAACGCCACTTTAACCCGCGTGACCTGGTATCTCACCAACGAAGGTGGGCCGCATACTCAGGTCAATATCTATATCTACGGGCTGGATGGCTCGGGCGTGCCCGATGTCAATCAGGTGCTCTACATTTCCGATCCGATCGATAACACGGACGATCAATGGAATGAATTCGAATTGCCGGATGCCGTGGGAGCACCCAATGGTTTCTTCGTCGGTATCCTGACGCCTAACCTCTTCACAGGTCTAGCCACGGATGACGGAATTGGCGAACCCTGGGTATTTCAACCGGGCACCATGTGGGGTAATGCCGATATCGCCGCTGGTAATGCCTGGCTGGATATCGGTCCCGCCGGATTTCCGGTGAATTTCCTGATCCGGGCCTTTGGGACCAACAATGCCGCCCTGGCGACGAACTACCATGTGCGTGAGCACCTGGTCACCAAGGAACAGTATCGCCAGATGCAGTATTCCCGGTTGGCCGAACCGGTGGTCACCACCAATCAACCCGTGGTGCGGACGCCAATCCATCCGAATACCCGCGATATTGCCCACTTCAATGTCTACCAGGACGGCGATCTGATTGGATCACCCCCGGAGCCCCTGTTTGATGCGCCGGTGGCCGAGAATATCGATTACATTTTCTATGTAACGGCCGAGTACGACAATGGTGTGGAATCCATTCCCTCCAATGAAGTCGTCGCCCGCGCCAATATGGCGCCGGGTGCGCCAACCGAATTTAGCGCTACGGTTTTGGGCAGCTCGGTCCAGTTGGATTGGGTTGATCCGGTGGTAAATGCGGATGGGTCGCCCTGTATCGATCTACAAGGCTTGAAACTGTACCGCGACGATACCTTTATTGCCAATATCGATCCGCTGGAATGGCTATACATCGATGCCGGCCTTCCGGATGGTCAGCATACCTATGAGTTGAAGGGCTTTGATGAAGTGCCCAATATCGGTCCTCCTGCTGGCGCGAATGCGTGGATTGGTCCGGCGCCGACGATCTTTGATTTCGAGAACGGCATTATTCCGGACGGTTGGACCCAAACCAATCCAAATCAGGTGCCCTGGCAGGTGGGAACCGCCGCGGATGCCACCAGTACCTACTGGGCGCCACCGGATAATGGTGGTCTGATCGCCTTTATTAACGATGATGCACCGGGCTCGGGGTTTGACGGCAATAACATGCTGGTCACGTCGCCCTTTGATCTATCCTTGTCCGGTGAGGTAACGCTGGTCTTTGATTGCTTCTTCGATGCAGCCTGGGGTTCCCTGGCCGATGTGGAGTACCGGATCGGCGCCACCGGAAGCTGGCAGCCACTGTACACGGTTCCGGCGGCTGACAACTGGACCCCTTACAGTATCGATCTGTCGGCCCTGGCCGGTCAACCGGAAGTCTACTTAGGCTTCCACCACGACGACGGTGGCGGTTGGGCCGGTGGCTGGGCGGTTGACAATATTGAGATTCAGGGACTGGTTACTGCTATCATGGGTGATCTGGACGGTGATGCCCAGTTGACCATTACCGACCTGAATCGCATGGTCGAAATTCTGCTCTACCTCGGTGACGATCCCACCCCGGACGAAATGCTGGTTATGGACCTGAACTACGATGGCGTAAACAATGTCCTGGATGCCGTCCAGCTCGTGGAAGCCATTCTCAATTCGCCCAGCCTGGCCAAAGACGCCACGCTGCCGGCTTCACCGGTGGGGATCAGTGTACCGGATGTAAAACTCCGGAATGATACCGAACTCTGGCAGAATATTCCGGTCAGGCTCAATTGGGCCGGTGGTTTTGCCGGATTCCAGGCAACCCTGACCTATCCCGCCGACCGCCTCGAGATCGGTACGCCGGCCTTTGCGGACGCCAAAGCCAAGGTGCAGGTATTTAGCGCGGCCGGTGAGGGTGAACTGCGCTTCATGCTGTTGAAACCTCTGGGCGGACTGATCCGGGCGCCGGAAGGCATACTGGTGAATCTGCCGGTGCGGGTGAAGACCGCTGAAGAGGGCCCGCTGGACTTCGCGCTGACCGAGGCCGTGCTGGCCGCCAGTGGGAGTCAGGCAATCGGTAATACGATCACGTTGGGTAAGGTTGAAGTATCCAGACCGCTCCCCAAGACCTATGCGCTGGCCCAGAATTATCCGAATCCGTTCAACCCGGCCACGACCATTAAATACCAGTTGCCGAAAGATGGCCGGGTAAGCCTAATCGTTTATAACATGTTAGGGCAGGTGGTGCGCACCGTGGTGAATGAGCGGCAGACCGCCGGTTATTACCAGGTCCAGTGGAATGGTTTGAACGAGCGCGGTCAGGCGGTGCCCACCGGTGTTTATATCTACCAGATACGCTCCGGTAATTTCACCAAGACCTTGAAAATGGCTTACATCAAATAGTAAGTCTTTGATATATAATACTATAAAGTGCCCCGGGGTTTTTAAAATAAATTCCGGGGCGTGGGATTTAGATCACGGTATTAACAAAGATTTCGGTTGAATCCCTAAAGTGCCGGGGATAGTTTTGATCAACAATCGATCAAAATGACGAGGGCAACTTAGCGCAAACGCGCATGACTTGAATTTACCAAATACAATCACGGGAGGATGTATGTGGCGTAAAGGGTTACTAATCGGTTTAGTGCTTTCTTTAACAATAGGCCTGGCTTGGGCTAACAATACACAGGCTATCGGCGAGGATGATACACCGGTAGGCTTGGTTAAAGCCAAGCTTGAAAATAATCAAATTTTAACCCGGGCCGAGAAACAACTGGCCGAGGAAAATGGGTTGATTGAAACACCTCAATCAAACCCGGTACGGCCTTCCGCCCGTGTGACGGTTTCCTACCTTACGGAGAGTTTTGAAACCTGGCCACCGACGGACTGGACCCTTGATCCGGCATCAGGTACTACCGGGGCCTGGGAACAGGATATGGGCGATGATCATGGTCCGGGCAATGTCGTAGATGGCACTTACGCGGCCTTTTTTAATGACTACGATTATTCCTCCGGTACAGTCGGAACAATAACGACGCCGGCTGTTGATTTGTCATCGGCCACCGCACCCCGGTTAGTATTTTACTACTGGGATTCTGGTGGATCTGACTTTGTAGATGTCCTGGTCTCGACTGATGGCACCGTTTTTAACAGTGTTTACAACACTTCCACAACGGTCTCGAGTTGGACGGAGACTATTGTTGATCTTTCCAGTTATGCAGGTAACAGCACGGTTTATATCCAGTTCGCTGGTTCAAGTGTATGGGGATACGATAATCCGCATATTGATCTGGTGTCTGTGGAAGAAGCGCCGACTGACCCCATTATCTCACTCTCGGTTTCCGCACTGGATCTCGGTTCCCTAATTCCGGGGATGTCCTCTGATGCCGTATTGACGATTTCCAACACCGGCGGTGCTGCTTTGAACATTTCTTCCATTACCTCTTCCGACGCCGCCTTTACGCTGGATGTTTCGAGTGGTACGGTTGCCGTAGATGGTACTCTGGATGTAACGGTGACCTTTAGCCCAACTGCTTCGGGTGCCTATAGCTCTGACCTGATCATTACTTCGGATGCTGCTTCTTCACCCGATACGGTTGCCTTAACGGGTGCGGGCGCACCCACCTCCGGCGGACCGGATAGTGGCGGCTATGCCTGGGCCAGCAGCTACGATGCCGGCGGCCCGGCCTATAGCTGGATCGACACCACCGGTGCTACCGATGCCGTTATCGCTTACGGGGATGATTATCGCGGTACCATTTCCTTACCCTTCGCTTTCCGTTTCTATGGCACGGTGTATAATGATATCACCGCCACCACCAACGGCTGGATTGGCATGGGTCCATCCACCAACTACAGCAGCTCCTACTGGACGAATGATCCGATTCCCGATAGTGGCAGCCCCAACAATATCATCGCCCCCTGGTGGGATGATTTTAAAGCCGGCGATGCACCCGGAAGTTCTTCATCTGCCCATGGGACTATTTTGTACAAAACAGTAGGAACTGAACCGAACCGTCAATTTGTTGTCATTTTTAACGAGATTGTTCGGGGAACCTATGATTCAGACTACTTCACTTTTGAGGTGATTTTTGATGAAGCCACCAGTGATATAACCTTTCAATATGCTGATGTGACCGGAAATACTTCAGCCGATAACGGTATCGGCGGAACGGTTGGTATCGAAAATGCCGATGGTTCCGATGGTCTCGAAATCTGTTATAATGGTTTACCTCAGGGCGTTTATGCTAACGAAGCGATTCACTTTGCCGCCCCGCCGGCGCCAACGGATCCCATTATTGATCTCAGTACCGGTGCTAATGATTTCGGCAGCGTGTATGCTGGTGGTTCGGCCGCTTATGATGTGACCATTACTAATACCGGCGGCGCTGATCTGGTGATTACCGGCGTTACGGTTGCCGCGCCTTTCAGCAGCAGCTACAGTGGTACGATTGCTCCGCTTGCCTCGGAGGTGGCCACGATCAGTTTTAATCCCACCGTGGCTGGCGATTTTGCTGAAACACTCGCATTTGATATCAGTGGAACCTATACGGGTATCGATACGATCGCCTTAACCGGCTCGGCTTATGATGTCGTGGTGGGTCTCAGCGAAGATTTTGAGGGCACGACTTTCCCGCCGGCCAACTGGGCTACAGCAACCACCGATGCCGGCGGCGACGGCTGGGGCATTGGTGATGGAACCACACATGGTCCGGGGTCGGTCCATGGTGGCGTCCAGGCAGCCATGGCCGATATCTACTGGATGAGTTCCGGTACCTTCGCGGACTTATGGACGCCGGTGGTTGACCTGACTGGTTTTGCAGCACCACAGCTTAGCTTTTGGTGGCAGAGTACAACTAGCAGTTCTCCGGTACCCAATCTGACGATCAATATGTCCATCGATGGTGGAGCAAGCTGGTCAGAGATTTATAATCAGGATGCCGATGGTTCGGCTGATAGCTGGACCAACGTTCAAATCCCGTTAACGGGTGCTACGGCTACAACCCAATTTGATTTTATGGCAACCAGTGATTATGGCTCCTACAATCTCTTCTTGGATGACGTTGTGGTAGAAGAAGCTCCCGCGCAGCCCTCCACCTCGCTATTCTTCTCAGAATACGAAGAAGGCTCCAGCAACAACAAAGCGCTGGAGATTTACAATGGCACCAATGCCACCGTGAATTTGAACGAATACCAGATTGCTCAGTCCACCAACGGCGGTGGCTGGCAATATTACCACCTGTTCCCGGATACAGCAGTGCTGGATCCGGGCGATGTCTGGGTCATGGTAACCGATACCTGGTTCCCGGCCGAAACAGCGATTGCCGACGAAATCCTGTCCTATCCTGATCTGGTTTTTTTCAATGGCGATGACGCCCGCGGACTGATCCATATCTCAGGTACGGATACCACCTTGATTGATGTTATTGGCGTACCCACCGAAGATCCGGGCGCCGGTTGGGTGGTGGCCGGTATTGCCGATGCGACCAAAAACCATACCCTGATCCGTAAAGCCGATGTTACCGCCGGTAACTGGGGCGACTGGGCCACGTCGGCCGGAACCGATGCCGGCAATTCCGAATGGGTGGTTCTGGATCAGAATGTACACAACTTCCTGGGCGCCTGGCCGGTAATCGACCTCAACGAACCCAATGACATTCTCGCGGATGCGGTACCTCTCATGAGCGGTGATACCGTTTTGGCCGCGGTTGATCCCGCCGGCGATGTGGATCTGTATTCCTTCACATTGACGGAAGATTCCCAGGTTACCATCGACATGCTCATCAGCGGCTACTCCAG
Source organism: uncultured Lentisphaeria bacterium (assembly GCA_964543125.1). GTDB lineage: Bacteria > Fidelibacterota > UBA8477 > UBA8477 > UBA8477 > CAZIWX01. The sequence goes on from CAZIWX010000087.1 coordinate 6,439, forward strand.
CCTGGATGGAAAACTCCGGTTAATGGACAGCGACAGCGGGTCGATCAGCTACGCGGATGATGGATTTAGCGGTGGTGATGAACAAATTGTCCAGATTCTGGGCCCCGGCACCTACTATGTCGCAGCCGGCTATTGGGGCGATGTTGCCCGGTCATCCACCGGGGCCTATGCAATGGCTTTCCATTCCGCACCCTACACGATCCAACCGGGCGAGGATTGTGAACACGCGATTGATGTCACTGAAGGCACAATCACGGGCACCGAACCTCCCCTGTGGTACAGTTATACCTCCACGGTTGATGGTTCCATGACGATTACCTCCGATATCAATGGACAGTCAAACGATACCAAAGTCTATGTCTATGATGCCTGCGGCGGTGCTTACATTGATTATGATGATGATGGCGGTACCGGTTTTACATCATTGCTGAATGTGGACATCACCGCCGGCGCCACCTACTACATTTTCTGGAGTGATCAGTGGTCCAGTGACGTTTTTGATTGGTCGCTTACGGTGCAAGCCGGTCAACCCGACTTTATCGTGAGTTCCATGACCATGGCGGGTGACACTCTCAGCGTGGAAGTAACCAACCAGGGTACTGCTGACTCACCGGGTTATTTCGGAACTGATTACCACGGTCTTTATATAGACGGTGGCTATATGGGCTATATCGCCGAGTCGGGACTGGCCCTGGCGGCAGGCGCCTCGTACACCTACCAGGTGTCCGGTTTCAACTGGGACAACCTGGGATCCGGCGATCACGAAATTCTTTTCGTTTGTGATGTAGACAATGATGTAACCGAAGCAGACGAACTGAATAACCGCGATTCGATCATGATTAATATTCCCGTTCCACCGGCCACCCCGCGCAATCTCATTGCCATGGCTGGCGAAGGACATGTGGATTTGAATTGGGATCCCACACCGGATGAAGCCTTGAATCCGCCTGTGGTTACGGTTGCCCTGGGCGGTGTTACGGACGAAAAAGTCAAGAATGTTCAGGATGATCCGGTCGTGACTGCCAAGTGGGATCGGATTCACGCCGAGCAGAACGCTACCCGTGATGCCCGGACCACCGGTGACGATTGCTCCGATCCATTTGTGGTGACAACGCTGCCGTTTAACGAAACCGGTTCAACCGCCGGTTTCAACAACAGCTTTGCCTATGGAAACGGTAATGATGTGGTTTATCAGGTTACGGTCGCGGAAGCCGGCTATCTGACTGCCAGCACTTGTGCCGGAACTACCGGCGACACCAAGATTCAGATTTATGCCGCTGATTGCACCACCCTGCTGGATCAAAACGATGACTTTTGCGGCCTCCGCTCTCAAGTGACCGTACCGGTTACGCCGGGTGATTATATGGTCGTGGTTGATGGCTATTCCGCCGGTGATGTTGACTATACAGTCGATATTACCTACGATGCCGTTTTGCCGGCTCCGGATTTGACCATTACCAGCATGTGGCAGGATGGCGATGGGGTCTTTGCCCAGGTGACCAATATTGGTACTCAGGATGCAACCTCGGAGTCCGCTCACTGGTTCATTAACGGAACGGATGTGGGATATCTCTATCCGGCTGCCTTGGCGCCCACCGAATCGGATACGGTTGGTCTGATCGGCCTGACCTATGCCAACCTGGGTGCGGGTGATTTCAATATCGTTTTGGAAGTCGATTACTGGGATTATCTGGATGAGAGTGATGAGACGAACAATATTGACTCTATCCTGATTCATTTTGATCCACCCACCTATATTCCGGTTTACAATGTATACCGGGATGGCTTCCTGGTCGCTGATAGTCTGGAACCGGTTGGCCTGGATTTCCATGGCGCCTTTACCGATTTTGACATGACCCTGGATGTGGAGCACTGCTACACGGTCACCCAGATATTGCCAGATAGCACCGAGTCTGATTCTTCCAATGAAGCATGTGCCACACCTTGGTCACCCATTTTCGGAGATTTCCCATTTGCGCAGGATTTTGAGAGTTTCTTACCAGGTGACCCATTCCCGGCCGGTTGGTTTGACGAAGAACTTGGAACACCCGATGGCCCGAACTGGGAAATTGGTGACTCGGTGTATTTTAACTCTAATGCCTCCAATTTATGGCGTCCACAAGCTCACACCCAATATGCGGGAATTGATGATGATGCGGTAAATGGCCAGAATGGTAATGAAATTCTATGGACACCATGGTTTGATCTGACGGGTACAACGGCACCACGCGTACTGTTTGCCTACACAGCTCGAGGAGGAGCAGGTAGTGAATTGATCGTTCAACCAATGGGCGGTGAAGCAGCTCATTATCCGTTGGTTAATAATGATCCAACGTGGGATGGTGCGCAATTCGATCTGACACAGTTCGTTGGAATGTCAGTCAAGATCGGTTTCCACTATAATGATAATGGCGGTTGGGCTTATGGTTTGGGTGTTGATGACATCTTAGTCGATGAAGCACCTGCACCGGGTACGATTGCCGGTACGGTCAGCGCCGTGGACGGTAACGGTCTCGGCTATGCGGTACTCAATTTCGATAGCGACCTGTTTCATCTGACAACCCAGGCCGATGCCAACGGTGTCTATAGTATGGATCTGCCGGCCGGCGTTTATAATGTCCACGCCTGGGCCCTGAACCATGCGGGAACCGACACAGCGGGTGTTGTGGTCGAATCCGGAGTTACCAGCACGCTCGATTTTACGCTGAATCTGCGCTTACCGCGTCCGCAGGGTCTGCATCGGGCCATGTCGGAACCGGGGAGCATTTCCCTGGCCTGGGCACCGCCATTACCCATGGGCCAATTGAAATGGGACGATGGCACCTTTGAAGGCTTCTGGTGGGTGAATACTCCCTCCAGCACAACGCATTTCTTTGCCGAGCACTTTCATTCGCCGTTGCCGGTCGGATATTCGGTGAATCAGGTGGCCGTATTGGCGACCGCCGATGCACCACGGACGAACTTTGAGAAGTTTATCGTGGTGGGCCCCGATACCAACGGTATGCCGGACATGAGCAATGTTATCTGGAGTACATCAAATATCCAGGCGGCTGTCTCGCCCGATGTGCGTTGGGAAGTCCGGAATGTGAATGCCGTTCCGGCTACCAATGACTTCTGGGTTCTGGTGGAGTGGCCGGAAGGCAACACCATGGGACCGTATGTTGCTGCTGACGAAGATGGTACGCCACGCAATAACTCGTTCTGGACCTCTGATTCCGGTCTGACATGGAATAGTATCCCCTACAACTTCATGATTCGGGCTTTCGTGGGTGAAACCACCACGGATCGCAGCGTAAGTGCCGTGGCCGGTAACGTGGTGAATGCTGCCAAGATCTCGAATCATAATGCCTTTGAAGCCAAGGTTGAACGTCAACCCGGTACCGGTAGTATGGAAGTCCCGGCTTTGTATGATGCCACCCGCGACCTCCAGAGCTACAATGTGTATCGGACCACCGATCCGGAAACTTGGGGCGATGCCTATGCCAATGTGGCGGGTACGCTATTCGACGATCCGGCATTCGATTTTGATACACCCTATTGGTATGCCGTAACCGCCGTGTATGATGAAGGTGAATCATACCCGAGTGTAATGCCCGTACCGGTGTTTTAATGGACCACGGTGTCTCTGTTCCTTGTGGTTTCTTTCAATTTTCCCGACTGCACCCCGTTCGGTTCTTCTGGCTGGTTTGCGGGTGACGGCGGCGCTCCCTCGACCGCTTGCGG
>CAZIWX010000088.1:0-10151 GCA_964543125.1 uncultured Lentisphaeria bacterium
CCAAAAACCGTTCACCGTGAGGGGGTTAGCCGTCAAGGTCCGGGAGGCTTTAAAGGGCAAATAGGATTAGTTCAAAAATTAGCGGGATTTGGCAAGGGTCAATATCCTTAAGATCAGTTGTTGCCTTTAGTTCAAATCATTCGACCCTTTGACCCTTTGACCCTTGGAACTGCAGGGAACTCGCCCCCTTTCAAACTAGCGGCTTTTGGGTAACTGATACTCAGCCGGCCCTTATATAGCTTAAAAGGTCAGGTATTTCCAATCCGTCGGCCACCGGTTCGAACCCGCTACATCGACGTCCCCGGCAACTGCCGGCCGATGGCTGACCCGGCTTGGAGTAACCACCCCGCTTCTCGTAAACACAACTGGTTTCAACTGGTGTTTTGCTGATCCGGGACTAACCCGCGAATAGCGTGACTCCACATTCGGCTTGGATGATTGGACTTTGATTTTACTCCTTTTCTCCACCCGAGTTTTTACGAGGCACCGGGAGACTCCTTGGTTTTCCGGCTGGAATTACCTAAAATACCGTGAATTAAGTTGAAAGGGAATGGGATCAGACCTGAAGGTAATCTGCCTAATTAACTGTATGAGCGCTCCTTGGTGAGCCGGGAACTACATCCTTGCCGGTTTATCTGAAAGGACCACCGGAATGAAAAACAACAAGGTTTTTATACCTGAAAACCGGCAAAACCGGTCCACGGGGTGGGAACTACTTATCTGTGATTAATTAAAGCCTGAATTCTCTTGAAATACCTTGAAGATTTACAATAAAGGAGTCCGCTTGGCTCGGCAATTCAGGTAAATCACTTTTTAAGAATCGTAGGAATAGCTCATGATACCCAAAAAGGAATTCAGTCGGCGTGACTTCACGGAGTTAAGCGCGTTTTTCAGATCGGATAGCACGCCGGAAGAGTGCCTGAATATCTCCCAACTCCATGGATATCTAACCAGTCTGGCAATTGGACCGAAAACCATCATGCCCAGTAGGTGGCTGGTTGATATCTGGGGAAATGAAATGATCTGGGATTCCCTGGAAGCAACCGAAAATATAATCGGCCTGATTATGACGCTTTATAATTCGCTTATAGAGGCCGTCTCTAAGCCGTTGGGGAAGTTCCGGTTGCTTTTAAACGATGCATCCGGGGAAGACCCTGGAAGAGCGCTTCTGGAAGATTGGTGTACCGGTTTTATGCTGGGTGTGAGTTTGGCTTCTAATGACTGGAAACCATTAATACATTCTAAAACTGACCAGGAATTACTGGGAGTAATAATTCTTTTCGGCACTGATTCAGGTAAGCAAAAGCTCAAGGGAATACCCGATTTCACCGATCAGGACATTAAAAAATACGCTGATGTCATCCGGCTTTCCGTCAAATTGATAAGTAATTACTGGCTGCCATACCGAAAAGACGTCCTGCAATCCACACATCAGGCAATCAGCAATAAAGTAGGCAGAAATGATCCCTGCCCGTGCGGTTCCGGAAAGAAGTTTAAGAACTGCTGTATGAACTGATCCGAGTCATCCGGGTTGTAATGACCACGACTAATGCTTTGATCCCAGGTATTTAATACCGGATCAAAAACGGCGGCTTTTCATGAGCCAAACCCAAACGTGCTTCGTCAATCCGGGTTACCCGCGCATAGCGGTTTCCAATCTTTAATTCGTCGATAAATGCTTTTACCAATCCCGGATCGCCTTCCACCTCCGCCGTTACCCTGCCGCCCGGTTCATTGCGCACCCACCCGGCCAGGTTCATCTGATCCGCCGCGCGTTTGGTGAACCAGCGGAAACCCACGCCCTGAACCACGCCGTGAATGGATAATCTGAGCCGGATGTCGGCCATGAATTCTCCGTGTTTAGTAAAAAATTGGTCTTCGACGGAGCTCAGACAGACAATTTTTTACGGTACAGTTCAATTTTTACACAGGCTCTATGGGTTCAGAGTAATTTGTCCTGATATTCATTTTCGTTGAATCCGAACACCACCGTTTCCCCACGAATAATAATCGGTCGTTTGATGAGATTGGGATCCTGTAGCATCAGGTCAATTGCTTCGGCTTTGGTGGGTAGGTGCTTGCCGAGACTGTGCTCGCGGTAGGGCTTACTGTGAGTATTGAGATAGGGTTTCAGATTGCTCTCATCGATATGCTGTTCCAGGAATTCCCGGGAAGGTGGTTCATTCACAATAGCGATTGTTTCAAACGCGACTTTTTGATCGTTGAGATAGTTTTTGGCCTTCTTACAAGTACCGCAGGTGGTTTTGTCGTAAAAGGTTAAACTCATATTAAATTCCTCCTATATGTCAGACCTTGAAGCGAGTTCAGGGTGACAATTTTTTCTATTCATTCACTCACCATCGCCGACGGACACAGATCGTTCAACCCGCATTCCCTGCACCGGGGCCGCCGGGCCTTGCACACCGCCCGGCCGTGATCGATGATCAGGTGGGTAAAGATAATCCAATCTTCTTTATTTAAAACCTGCTCCAGATCATGCTCGATTTTTACCGCGTTTTTTTGCCGGGTCAGTTCCAACAGGTTGGCAATGCGGGTCACATGGGTATCCACCACGATCCCCGGAATGCCAAAAGCGGTACCCAGTAACACATTGGCGGTCTTGCGGCCCACACCCGGGAGTTTCACCAGTTGGTCCCTGTCCGCCGGAATTTCACCAGCATATTCTGTCACCACCTGCCGGGACATCTTGGAAATATTTTTAGATTTGCTATTGAAAAATCCGGTGGAACGAATGATTTCAGCAATTGCTTCCGCCGGAGCAACCGCCATGGTCCGGGCGTCGGGAAACCGGTTGAATAGCACCGGCGTCACCTTATTGACCCGTTCGTCGGTGCATTGAGCTGAGAGCATGGTGGCCACCAGCAGTTGAAAAGGCGTCCGGAAATCCAGCGAGCAGTGGGAATGGGGATAGGCCTGCTTCAGCCGCCGGACAATTTCAGCCGCCCGGAGGCCCTTTTTCTCCAGGGATTCCCCCATCAGGTGCTTACCTGCTTTCTAATTCCCCGGGGTTGATTCAATGGAAAAAGCCGGTAGATCAAGGATTACCCTCGTTTAAAGTAAAAATCAATTCGGGGCAGTGAAATATTCCGCTACTTCCCGGATGGTGCGTGAATTTAAAATATTTTCGGCGGCAGCACTACCCTTGCGGGCAATCCCCACGCCGATCGGAATATAGTTGATCATTTCCAGGCTGTGAGCATCCGGATTGATGGACAACAGTACGCCCCGGCTCACGGCTAATCGCACCCAGCGCCAATCCAGATCCAGCCGCTGCGGGGAGCAGTTGATTTCAATTATCTTACCATTGGCCGCCGCGGTATCGATAACCTTTTCCAAATCGACGGGATATTCGGCCCGGGACAGCAACAGGCGCCCGGTGGGATGTCCTAACATGGTGGTAAATGGATTTTCCAGCGCCTTCACAATGCGTTCGGTCTGACGCGCACGATCCAGGCCCATGTGGTTATGCACGGACGCGATCACAAAATCGAATCCCGCCAGGATTTCATCGTCATAATCCAAGCGGCCATCGGGCAAAATATCCGACTCGATGCCCTTGAAAATGTGAAAATCAGTTGCGTCTGCGTTCAGACTGTCAATGAGTTGCCATTGCTCGTGAATGCGCTCCACATCGAGTCCGTGGGCATAATAGGCTGATTGGGAATGGTCGCTTATGCCAAAATAGCAATATCCCGCTGACTTTGTGGCCATGACCATTTGCTCCAGGGTGTGGACACCATCACTCGCCGTGGTGTGGCAGTGGAAAAAGCCCCGGATTTGGGAGTCTTTGATGAGATTTTCAGGAAAAACACCGGACTCACCGCCCTCTCGCAGCTCCGGTGGGATGCAGGGTAAACCGAGTCGCCGGTACAAATCTTCTTCCGAAATAACCGCTACCGCATCACCATTTCGGAATAATCCGGCCGGACGCCAGGAATATCCCCGTTTACGGGCAATCTGTTTTAGATATTCGTTATGATCGGCGCTGTTGGAAAACCAAGCCCAATTAGAGTGAAAATTTTTTATCCGGGAAATATGCAGGATGACCGGTACACCGAGAATCGTAGTGGCCGAAATGATATCCGAATCCGCTTCAGGTTGTATGACTGATTCGATCCGGGGACATTCTTGAAGTAGTTCAGCCAACATTTCGTTATTCGCTTCAGCGCTCACCACCAAGTCGATATTCTGGACTACTTCTTTAAATCGGCGGACAGAACCGGCGATCTCAACCCGGGTAATCAATTCTGAATGGCTGAGATAATCACTGATGAGTCGAGCCGCAGGCAGCACATCTCCCAGTAAGAAATGTTTACTGAATTTTTTCTGATATCGAATGGCTTCCAGCAGGCGGGCTTGTTGTTTTTGACCCATCCCCTTCATGTAGGCAAGACGGTTTTCCACACACGCATATTCCAATTCACCCAATGTGGCGATATCCAGATCGTGCCAGAGTGCTTGAACGCGTTTCGCGCCCATGCCCGGCAAACGCAGAATATCCAATAGACCGGGAGGAATCTGCAACTTGAGTTTTTCGTGGACGCTGGATTTATTCTGAGTCATCAATTCCCGGATCACCTCGGCCAAGCCACGTCCGATACCTTTCAATGATTCCAGGCGGCCCTGTTCAACCAGCATTTCTAATTCCTTCTGATGCCCCTGAACTGTCCGCGCTCCGTTTTCAAAAGCTCTGATCTTGAACTGGTTTTCGCCCGCCAATGTCATGAGGGCGGCCATTTCTTTCAAGGTTCGGATAATGTTTTTGGGTTCCATGAGATATCAATATAAACGGCGCGGGTTTGATTCCTAATCGCATTGGGAAAGAAACCGGCACTTAACCCAATCTTGTTAGTTGGTCCCGGCAATGAATTGCCGGGCTAGTCTCTTTTCGTCCCGGACGGGACTGGAATACCGGATCATTATCTCCTTCCGACAAAAAGAGGGATTCGAGACTGTTTTTTCAGGCCGCGGGGATGATTATTCAAGGCAAATAAGGTCATCCGTGCCTTTTCGGAGTGGGCTCAGGTATCCCATTGCAGATACCCTCATTGGGATGCGGGGTGCATTTAGGCTCTGATTGAATACGCTTATCAAGTTGGGAACACCGCGCAAGGAAGTGTTTTTCAAACCCTCGGGATACTCGAAGTTGAAATATTTAACACCTGTAACCACCTGTATATTAGCAGTATACAGAATAATTCTTGCAGAATGAAGGGCGTGAAATTATACTGCCGCACTTGAAATGCTCCGGTAGCTCAGGTGGATAGAGCAACGGATTTCTAATCCGTCGGTCGCAGGTTCGAGTCCTGCCCGGAGTACTAAAGAGGGTCCCTTTTCGAGGGGCTTTTTCTTTTTCAGATCCTCGGTAATAAAAGATATTTGGCAGCAATATTTATTAAAGGTCTGGAACAGAAGTATAAAATCGATTCAATGGACTCCTTCTACTAGAATGCCATATATTAGACACTAATCTACTAATGTCTCAGGATGCTTATTATAGGAAGAGGTAATAAAATAAAATAAAAACGGGCCATAATTTAGGATGGTATTCATTGTATGAAGCGTGAACCACAAGGGCAGTACAACACCGTTTCCACGGTTGGTGAAAGCATACGAGCCTTTGTACCAGATCCATTACCACCAGATCCACCAATCAACTGGAATCCTGAACTGAGTACCAAATATGATAGTGCATTACTCGCATTGGGCCGATTGGATAGTGTTTCCAGGCTACTGCCGGATACGTCTCCGTTCCTTTATATGTATGTTCGAAAGGAGGCCGTCCTTTCATCCATGATTGAAGGTACCCAATCAGCACTCTCAGATTTATTACTGTATGAACTTGAACAACAACCAGGCGTGCCGGTTGACGATGTTCGTGAAGTTAGCAATTATGTTGCCGCACTTAAATATGGATTGGATAGATTAGCGGAGGGATTTCCGCTTTCGCTCAGGTTAATCAAAGAAATTCATGGTGTTCTTCTGACGAATGCCCGTGGAGCTAACCAAACTCCAGGCGAGTTTCGCCGCAGTCAAAACTGGATAGGTGGGACAGGACCTGGTAACGGAGTATATGTTCCACCTCCAGCCGAGGATGTATTAGCATGTATGGGTGAACTGGAATTATTTTTACATGATCAGGTAGAAACGACACCGGCACTATTAAAAGCTGCCATGGCCCATGTCCAATTTGAGACAATTCACCCCTTCCTCGATGGAAACGGCCGTCTGGGTCGCTTACTGATTACGCTTTTGCTCTATTCGCAATCAGTATTAAAACGACCCATGTTGTATTTGAGTCTATACTTTAAGCCACATCGTCAATATTATTATGAACTCCTTAATAATGTTCGCGTGAATGGAGATTGGGAAGCGTGGCTGGATTTCTTTGTAGAGTCAGTAATTGTTACCTCTGAACAAGCTGTGGATACTGCACAACAGTTACTTGAACTATCCCAACAGGACCAAAAGAAAATAGCCACTCTTGGTCGAGCAACACCAACAACCCTACTTGTACATAAGGTTTTATTGGAACATCCTATAGCCACTCCAAATTGGATGGTGGAAAGAACAGGTATCACTGCCGCAACGGTAAATAAGGCACTCAAGCATTTAGAAGAACTCGAAATCGTGCAAGAGTTAACAACGATGAAAAGGAACCGTATATTTAGCTATACCGCCTATATCGAAGTTCTAAATCAGGGGATTGCACCACCAGAGACTCTCTGACAGACTAGATTGCCGTAAGATTTTAAGCTTTTCAAAACAGTCACTTTTTAGTCACTGAGTCCCCGCAAACCCTTATATAGATCAAAAGGCCATGTTTTTCTAATCCGCCGGCCGCGGGTTCGAGCCTTGTCAAACCCTGATCCGGCAACTGCCGGACGGAGAATGGTCCCGCTGGCTATGTCTCAGCAAAACAAAAACGGATCCGGAGTACCCGCTAAAGCCCTTATAAAACAGTATGCAGGATGTATTTTCCACCCCAATATTTTTATGAACTAGGTCCGCTTCAAACCAAACCTGCCGAAGATTATAGCGCGCTTACATCCACTCTAAATATGATTTCCTCATCTCGTTTTCACCTACCTAGCTCCCCGGCTTCAAAAGGCTGACAGACATAAAAAAATTCATTGTGGCATGAGATATGCACTATTGGCAAAAGACAATGATGCAACCATACACGTAAAAGGAGACTTGAAATGAAGCGAATATTGCTACCATTCATTCTCCTCGTTCCTTTATTGCTTGTGGTTTTCACAAGCTGCGAGGAAACAGGGGGGGTAAAGGTAACAACCATCACGGTAGCTCCGTTAACAGCGTCAATCGAGGTTAACGGAACGCAACAATTTACCGCCACGGTAAATGATCAGGATGGTGCGGGGATGACCGGCGTCAGTGTGACGTGGGCCAGCAGCGATGAAACCGTGGCTACGATCGATGCCAGTGGCCTGGCCACGGGAACCGGCGCCGGTGAAGCAACAATCACCGCAAGTGCGGACGGGATAAACGGTACCGCCACATTAACGGTAAGCGTAGCTTATGACCTGACCAAGCTGAATGCGGTTTCCATTGCAACTGGACCAACAACGGACGGCGTTGTAGATGCCCTATGGGAAAGTATTCCGGCATTGTCGGTACCGTTAGGTGAAACCTATGATGTACATGATCCGGCCAGCATTAATGATTGCAGTGGGTGCCATAATTTTGACAGTAACGTAACGGTCACTCTGAAGGCCGCTTACACCAGCAACAAAATCTATTTCCTGGCTCAATGGCCTGATCCTACAGCCAGTTTCACCCGCGGCAATTCATGGTTCTGGGATGATACAATCTCGGGAGCTAATAAATGGAATCGGCAGCATCATACGGCTCAATCGGAAGATCGGATCGCTTTCTTCTTCCCGATTGGCAATATCACCGGTTCACCTCAGAGCACCGGGGGCTGTATGACCAAATGTCATGCCTATTATCCAACTGATACCGATCCGCATGTGAGCAGTCACGGTATTGTGGATGATGCCTGGTTGGTCAGTGGCCGGGCTGACATGTGGCACACCAAGTCCGCCCGTTGCGGTGCGCTTTTATCCGCGTCCGGAACCGGCCTCACTATTGATCCGGCAACCTTTGAAGTAACCGCCGGCTCTTTCTCCATGCTCGGTTATGCCGATGATAAATACGTGGATGTTTGGGCTGATGATGCCACTAATGGCGAAGATGGCGGACGTTATGGCGACGCGGGAACCAGTACCTATTCCCACAATCGGATCAGTGATAAATCACGGCCGAAGTACATGGAAACGGCGCCCGTGGATTATGCGGATGCCATGTTCTTAACCCAGGCTGAAATTGATGCCGGTGAAGTAGTCGGCGACGCCACGGCTGGTGTAAGCGATTCGCTTGCCGCAATCTACTGGCCGGCCTACACGGCTTTGCGGGCCGTGGTTCCGGAACGCATCCTGAGGCAGCCGGATGGCAGCCGCGGTGATATCAAATCCGGGGCAACCTGGACGAATGGAACCTGGGTCACGGAATTGGAAAGATTATTGGATACCGGTCATGATGATGACGTACGGTTCAACCCGGCCAATGAATACCTTTTCAATGTTGCGGCTTTTGAAAACTCACGGCACGGTTTTGAACACCGGACGTCAGAATCATATTATCTGAAATTCACGGAATAAAGGCGACTGACGTAAATTCAATTATCAATTAGCTGTTATTGAAGCAATGCCCCTGTCTGCCAACCGGGGCATTGCTTTTAAATGTCCCCCGGCGAAGGCTGTCCCGGCTTGCCAAGTCGTAGCTCGGTGCTAAAGCCTGATCGGGTCCGGAGTACACCCCCTTAAACCTTTATGGAACTTAATCCGTAAGGGTTTATTAGCTTTAACCGGTTTCGCTTACTCACTGCCCGGCGCTTTAAATTCAATCCCTCACGGCGAGAGATACCGATGGTCACGGGATACCGGATTTCATGCCGCCGTCACCGGGACAACCGGAGAGTCATTCGTTTGAGCAAAACCCTCTTCAAACAGGTTTGGGAAAACCTTATGTAGTTGGGCCGGTTTTACCAAAAACGGGGGAAATGTTGAGGCCTGAATAACCTTGCGGCATCTATTGGAATGCCATAAATTATAGTTTCAATTGAAAAGAGAATATGGTGTTACCACACGGGAATCTAATCCTTGAGCTTTAACTTCACCCGCCAAGTGATCAATTGAATGCTGTCAAGACCGGCTTACCGGAGAATCACCTCGATCCATGACCACCTTCGAAGAGTAAGAAAATGACGAAACCGGCAGTCACGACGCTAATCGAAACGATTAATGCTCTTAAAAGCACGGAGAAGGAACTCCGGACTCGTCTGGAACACTACCGCACCGTTCTACATAGCATCGGGGATGCCGTCATTACCGCTGATAAACAGGGGCGCATAACTCAGCTGAATCCGGTGGCGGAAAAGCTCACCGGCTGGAGCGAACCGGCTGCAATGGGCAAATCCCTGGGAACCGTATTTAAAATCATTAATGCGGATACCCGGCGTAAGGCAAAAAACCCGGTTACGCGAGTCTTGCGGGAGGGGGTTATCGTCGGACTGGCCAACCACACCCTGCTGATTGCCCGGGACGGCCGTGAAATTCCCATTGCCGACAGCGGTGCGCCTATCCGGGATGCAGCTGGTAAGACCATTGGGGTGGTGCTGGTATTCCGGGATCAAACCCGGGAACGGGCGGCTTTGAAGGCCCTCGCTGCCAGCGAATCCGGCGCCCGTAAAAACAATGAACTTTTACGTTCGATTCTCGAGGCGCCCCAGGGCATCATTATTTTCTCGCTTGATCCCCAATATTGCTATACTTCGTTTACGCTCAGTCATCAACAGACCATGCAGGCGATCTGGGGTGTTCAAATTAAAATCGGCATGAATATGCTCGAAGCGATTCACAACGAGGCCGACCGGGAAAAAGCCAAGCAAAATTTCGACAGAACCCTGCGGGGCGAACACCTGTTGCTGGTTGAAGCCTACGGCAATGAGCAGCTTCAACGCTCCTTTTGGGAAAACCGTTATTCTCCCATGTTCGATGATCAGGGCCGGATTGTTGGTTTAACCGTCTTTGTAGTGGATATCACCG
>CAZIWX010000089.1:0-10112 GCA_964543125.1 uncultured Lentisphaeria bacterium
AAAGGTGCTTCATCACGCTTGATCCTAAAGAAAATGGTTCAAAATTTTCTTGATCATATTTCCCCCCGCTGGGAAGTTCGGGCAGCTGAACTCCGGTTTAGTCTACCCCAAATCATCACGCTGGCGTCATTGATCGAAAAAGAAACGGCTCAACCCGCGGAGCGGAAAATAATTTCGGGGGTCTATCATAATCGATTGGATAAGAAGATGCTCCTGAATTGCGACCCCACCCTCATCTATGCCCTGGTTCAACGCGGTGAATGGAACGGCAATTTACAACTTAAACACAAAAGTCTGAACAGTCCTTATAACACCTATCGGGTTCGCGGCTTACCACCCGGACCCATAGCCAATCCGGGAGCCGCCAGCATCGAAGCGGCTTTATACCCCGAGAAAGTACCTTACTTGTATTTTGTTGGGAAAAACAATGGTTCGGGCGAGCACGCATTTTCCACTACCCTGCGGGAGCATATTAACAAAGTCAACCACTACCAACGCGGAAAGCACTAATTTTTGTCTGATATTCTGGCTGGATTGAACCCCCAACAACGAGCCGCGGTAACCGCCCTAGCCGGACCGGTTCTCATATTCGCGGGCGCCGGAAGCGGCAAAACCCGCGTACTTACCCACCGCATTGCCTATTTGATCCATGAGAAAAAAATCCCTCCCTATCAAATTCTGGCGGTGACTTTTACCAATAAAGCCGCCGGTGAAATGAGAGACCGCATTATTTCGCTCAGCGGAGAGCGCAAAGGGCGGGTGAATGTAGGTACGTTCCACTCCATTTCCGCCCGCATCTTACGCCGCGAAGCCGAGGTTCTGGGATACGATCGCTATTTTTCCATCTATGATGACGCGGATGGGTTACGGATCGTAAAACAAATCTTTAAGGATAAAAATTTTTCATCCGAACGAGTACCGCCTAAAAGAGCCTTTTATTCCATCAAGCATTATAAAAATCAGATGATCACCCCGGCGGAAGTCGCGGACCAGCCGCTCATGATGCGCGGTGGCGTTGATCTGGCGGAAATTTATAATTTATATCAGAAGCGTTTAAAACAGAATAATGCCATGGATTTTGATGACCTGCTCCTAAAACCCTTGGAGCTTTTTAGTCAAAACCCCGCCATCCTGAGAATGTACCGAAATCGATTTCAATATATTCTGGTGGATGAGTATCAGGACACTAATCGAGCGCAGTTTCAATTGGTTAAATATTTATCTTCCCAACATCGGAATCTATGCGTTGTGGGGGATGATGATCAATCCATCTATGGCTGGCGGGGTGCTGATATTCGCAATATTCTTGATTTTAAAGCCACCTTCCCCAAAGCTCGAATTTTCAAGTTGGAGCAGAATTATCGCAGCACGCAAACCATTGTAAAAGCTGCCGCGGCAGTGGTGGGAAACAACCGGGATCGGGCTGAAAAAGTCCTCTGGACTGAAGCGGCAACCGGTGATCCCATTACCCTTTTGGCTGCCAGGGATGATCAGCATGAAGCCCGGCTGATCGTAGATGAAATCAGGGGATTGACACAAAGAAAATCATATACGCCTAGCGATATCGCGATCCTCTACCGCACCAACGCCCAGTCCCGCGCTTTGGAAGAGCGCCTGCGTGATTTTACCATTCCTTATCAAATCGTGGGGGGCACTAAATTCTACGACCGCAAGGAAATAAAAGATGCCCTGGCGTATTTACGAATCATTCAGAATCATGCCGATGATTTAAGTCTGGCCCGAATTCTAAATACCCCCCCCCGTGGAATTGGTAAATCTTCGGAAGCTCATTTGGCGGCATTCGCCCTGGAGAATGAAATTAGTCTTTATGAAGTACTATCCCATGTGAATGAGACTCCCGTGGGAACCGGTCCGTCGAAACGCATTCGGGAATTTTCAGACCTTATTGAAAGCAATGTGGCTTCATTAAATAATTCAGATTTAGGCGTCTGGGCTGAAGATTTTATCAAAGCTACCGGTATGATACACCAATATGAGGCCGAAGCGACGGAGGAGGCTGATTCCAGGATCGATAATATTTATGAATTGCTCAATGGAATTCGTGAGTACCAGGGCCGTTCGGAAGAACCAAGTTTAGCCGGTTTCCTGGAAGAAGTTGCTCTGGTCACGGATATCGATGATCTGGAAGCCGGCCGGCAGCAGGTCACCCTGATGACTTGTCATAGTGCTAAAGGGCTGGAGTTCCCGGTCGTATTTCTTACCGGTTTAGAGGAAGGCTTATTCCCTTTGATTCGCCAAGACTCGGATGAAAGCGGGGTGGAAGAAGAGCGCCGGCTGTTTTATGTGGGGCTCACCCGAGCCCGAAAGAAAGCATTCATCAGCTATTGCAACGCGCGCCGGCGTTATGGGGAAACCCTCTTGACCAAACCCTCCCGGTTTATTAACGAGATTCCGGATGATTTATTTGAGTTAAAGGCCGGTGGGTCTCCGGCCAGGCCTACCCTGAAACGCACATCCCGTGCCGGACGCGCATCGGTTGTACGCGAGAAAACCCGCTCCCCGCTCCAGGCTCACCGTTTAATTAAGGAAATAAAAGATGATTACGCACCGGGCCGAATCGTGGAACATGCCTATTTCGGACGGGGCCGGATTCTCCAGGTTGCCGGTTCCGGTCCCGAAGCCAAACTGACAATTCTTTTTTCAGGTAATCAGCAGAAAAAGATACTCGTCCGCTACGCTAACTTGACCATTATTCGGTAATAAGCTTAGCAAATACAGTTGATTAACGCTGGTAACCAGCGCGAGTGTGTCAGTCATATTAATTATACATGAGACTCATTATCATTTGTTGAAGAGACGGTAAAAACATAGATTACCGGCGATGAATTTGGGAGGATATATGAAAACCCATGGAGAGGGAGCCCTGAAAAAAGTGTTCCGGGATAACCGATTGAAAGCGACACCTCAACGTCTGGATGTGCTGAAACTACTCCTCACTTCCGAGGAACATCTGGATGCTGAAGAAATTTATCAGCGCCTTATGCGGAAGAAGAAAAATGTAAGCCGCGCTACGATTTATCGAACCCTCGAGGTTCTGGTGGATAATGATTTCGTGCGCAAGTTGAACTTCAGTGACGGACGCATGCGGTATGAGCACACTCAAAGTCATCATCAGCATCATGATCATATGGTCTGTCAGCTATGTGGCAAGGTGGTTGAGTTCTTTAATCCTCAGATTGAAGCCTTGCAAGAACACGTTGCCCGGGAGCATCAGTTTGTCATCCTGGCTCATACCATGTATATCTATGGACTCTGCGCCGAATGCGCTGGCCTGGCCGAGACGGAAATAGAGGGTGATTAATTGAAATTGAAGCAGTATCCGTTAGAAGATCCGCTTAATGTTTAGCCGTTTTCGGAATCGCATGGGAACACAATCGGGCCATCAAGCCCGTCACCGGCTGCGGGCGGATGGATTGCGGCTTAGCGACCTGCATCCCGGCGAGCACGGCCGAATTCTGGAAATGGGTGGCAGTGAGCATTTTCGTATTCGCCTCATGGAAATGGGCTTACTGATCAATGACTCCGTGGAAGTAGATAAATTCGCACCCCTGCAGGATCCCATGGAAATAATCGTGAAAGGCTATCACCTCTCGCTACGTCGAATGGATGCCGAAAAGATTAGAGTGGAATTAGTAAAGCCGGATGAGTAAAGTGTTCTCCATCGCCGTTGCCGGCAATCCCAATTGCGGGAAAACGACTATTTTCAACGCCCTTACCGGGACCCGCCAACATGTGGGGAACTGGCCAGGTGTAACGGTGGAGCGCAAAGACGGCCGCTTGGTCTACCGGGAACAAACCTATCAGGTTGTGGATTTACCCGGAACCTACAGTCTATCAACCTACTCAATCGAAGAAATCGTGGCCCGGGATTACATCGTACAGGATGCGCCCGATATTATCATTAATGTAGTTGATGCCGCGAATCTCGAACGGAATTTATTCCTCACTACCCAGTTGATTGAGATTGGGCGACCCTTGGTCATCGTGCTTAACATGATGGATATGGCCTATGAAAAGGGCCTCAAAATTGATACTGAAACCCTGGGCATAATTTTGGGAGCACCGGTCGTTCCGGTGGTGGGGCGAACCGGTCAGGGGATTGAATTACTCAAGGAGAAAATCAATCGGGTTCAGACTCAAATCAGTGAAAAAGCGCGTTACATTGAAATTCCCTTTCAGCGCGATATTGAAACGCAAATTGAAATTATTCGATCAGCATTGGTTCAGTCCGGGCTTCCACTGGCAAATCCTCGCTGGGTGGCGGTTAAGCTGCTGGAGAAAGATGAACGGATCTGGAAGTATCTCACCGATTTTCCTGAAAAGAACCATTTACGGGAAATCGTCGCTGGGGCGGTAGCGCAAATCGAAAAGATTTTCAAGGATTCCAGCCGGGCCGCCATCTCCCATGCCAGGTATGGATTTATTCGTGGTGCAATTCAAGAGTGTGTGCAAAACACTATTGTTGATCCGGTGGATTACAGTCGTAAGATCGACAAGATCCTGACCCACCGAATTTTGGGACTACCCATCTTCGCCGTCTTCATGTGGCTCATGTTTGTATTCACTTTCGAGGTGGGCGCCTACCCCATGGCCTGGATCGATTCGGGCGTTTCCTGGGTGGTTAATACATTGTATACAATTTTACCCCATTCCATGCTCACCAGTCTCGTTGTCGATGGTGCTATCAGCGGTGTGGGCGCCATTGCCGTTTTCCTGCCTAACATTTTTATTCTGTTTTTTATAATCGCCCTGCTGGAAGACACCGGGTACATGGCGCGTATGGCATTTATCATGGACCGCGTGATGCATGCTTTAGGATTACATGGTAAAGCTTTCATCCCCATGGTGATGGGATTCGGCTGCAATGTTCCGGCGATCATGGGCACACGCATCCTGGAATCACGCCGTGATCGCATCCTTACTACCCTGATTAATCCCTTCATGAGTTGCAGTGCCCGGTTGCCGGTATATATCCTGGTGGCCGGCGCCTTTTTCCCACAACATGCCGGCACGGTTATTTTTGCCATGTATTTGACGGGAGTTGTTGCGGCGATCCTATCCGGAAAATTATTCAGCAAAACGGTCCTCAGAGGAAAATCGAAACCTTTTGTTCTGGAATTACCCCCCTATCAACGGCCAAAAATGTCCGCCCTGCTGCTACACACCTGGGAGCGTGGTCAAATTTTCATTCGTAAAATGAGCACCGTAATTCTCGTTGGCGCTATCATCGTCTGGGCCCTGGGGTATTTTCCCCGGGATGTGAAATATGCCACGGACTATAATGCGAAATACACGCACCTGAAGCAGACTTACCAAAATCAGCAGGTATCCGTGAAACAGGCTTTTGAAAATTCGGTCGCCGCTCAACGCCGGCAATATTTTTCAACCATGGTTCCATTCAGATCCAGTACTCATTATCAGGAATTAACGAATCAGCGCGATTCACTATTACAAAAGAATACGGCCTGGTATCGCACCGAGGTTGTAAAGGTGGATTATGCCAAAAATGCCGAGGCCATGGAGCAGAAGTGGATCGGCAAATTGGGGAAGATCATCGAACCTTTTGTAGCACCATTGGGATTTACCTGGCGGGAAGGCGTGGCACTAATCACCGGATTTGTCGCTAAGGAAATTGTGGTTTCGACCTACGGCGTGCTGTTCGGGGTGGGGAATATGGCCACCGAACAGAATCCCGGCATCATCACCAGCCTGAAAACTTCAGGGATGACTCCGCTCATTGCACTGGGTTTTCTCGTGTTTGTGCTGCTGTATACGCCCTGTCTCGCCACCATGGCGGCTATCCGCCGTGAAACGGGGAGTTTGGGTTGGACCAGCTTTTCGATTATTTATTCCCTGAGCCTGGCCTGGTTGCTGGCCTACGGGTTATATAGAATTGGGAGTGCCTTACAATGGCTCAGCTAGTTGATTCCGTCATTACGGGAATTATTTTGGTTGTTGCGATCGTGCTTGCGGTGCGATATTTGTGGCGTATTGTTCATCCACCCCGGCACCTGAGCGGAGCCTGCATTGCCTGCGACACGGGTTGTGATATGCGCGAAATCCGTGATCAATACCACGCGAAAAAGCATTTGCCCGTCGCACAGAATTAAGCATTTTAGCAATCGCCCACAAAATTTGCGGGGAATCAACCGGTACTTTAATTTTTAACCTGAATACGCTACATTAGTCGTACTTATGCCACCTAAACTCACGCGTATCGTGGATTTCAAACCGGATCGCCGAATTCAGGGCTTTTTCCTCGTGAAGGAAATTCATCACCGGACCACCCGCACCGGCAATCCCTATCGGGAGCTGGTGCTGCAGGATAATTCCGGTCATGTGAATGCAAAGATTTGGGATGATAGCGAAGCCTTCGGGGTTACGTGCGAGGCAGGCGATTCGGTGGTAATCCAGGGGGGTGTCACCGAATACCGCGGACGGATGCAACTCGAAGTGACCAAGCTGGGCCTGGCGACACCCGAAAAACATGCGGAATATGGTTTTGATCCGATCGATTTACTGCCTGCTTCACCTTTCGATATTGAAACGATGTGGTCCCGGCTCATGGAGATCATTAAGGGCCTGGAGAACCCGCATTTGCGGGAGCTGGTAGAAACACTGTACACTAACAATGCCGATCAGATCAAAATTCACCCGGCTTCAATGATGCTGCACCATGCGGTCTATGGCGGCTATCTGGAACATGTGTTATCCATGGGTCAAATGGCGCAACGGGTCGCCGAACATTACCATGCGGATACGGACTTGCTCATTACCGGCGTGTTGCTGCATGACCTTGGAAAATTGGTCGAATTGAATCCGGTAAATGAACCGGGCTACACCCCGAAGGGTATCTTGTTGGGACATATTGTGATCGGCCGGGATATGGTGCGGGATGTCATGGCGGGCATGACGGATTTCCCGCCTGAATTGCAGCTCAAAGTTGAACACCTTATCTTATCGCATCAGGGGAAGTATGAGTGGCAATCTCCGAAGCAGCCTAAAATCCTGGAAGCGGTCCTGTTACACATGATCGATGAAATGGATGCGCGGGTGAATATGTTTCGTACAGCCGTTACGGAGGATCTGGAACCCGGTCCTTTTACCAATCGCTATAATTATTTTCGACTGAATCTGCTCAAAGGCCGGCTGGAAACCCATGACGATCCCACTTCCGAGTCTGACTGAATATCGCCGGGTCTCATTGGCCGCTATGTTTATTGCCCTGCTGATCACGGTCGGCATTACACTGGCTTTCATTCCCAATCTTGAGTTGGTTACCGCCACCGCGTTTCTCACGGGTTATGCCCTGGGACCACGCTGGGGCTGGTGGGTGGCCGGCTTGGCTGAAGCTATTTTTTCAGCCGTCAATCCGTTGGGCTCGGGTTTGGCTTTTCCGCTTATGTATATGCTTCAGATTACGGCGATTGCGATCACGGGCCTTACGGGCGGGCTCTTCACTATGCTCCGGAATCAGACGCCCGCCGGTTTGCCTGTCCGTATTTTAATGAGCTTTGTCGGAGTGAGCCTGGCGCTGATGTATGATTTTTTTACAGCGATTTCATTTCCCCTCACGGCCGGATTGGGGGGGTGGTCACTGATCACTACCGTCGGCCTGGGGATGGGTTTTTTCCTGGTTCATATCGTCGTCAACGGGATCCTGTTTTTTAGCATCGTCCCGGGAGTTATGTGTCTGATCAGCCGCCAACTGGAATATCATGGCATCGTCCACCGAGCTTCGGTTTAGATTGAAAATCAGTTTTAAAATATTATTGATATTGCCCCTCGGGCTGGCCGCGCAAATACTACTGCCGCGTCAGGAGCTTTCTCCCTTTCCGGATTTTGGCGTCAGCATTAGTCCCACGGCCTATCTCACATTGACACGGCCCTACGGGTATCCGGGCATTCCATTAAATAATTGGTCTGATTTGTTGCATCTTAATCCGGTTAATGGTCAACCGGATCGACTCAGCCGTGCGTGGTGGGTAGAACGGCCTGACACGGTCACGGCGCTTCTAAGATCACCGGCGCTCACCGCTCCGGCGGATACCAGCGCGCCGCAGATCATGATCGATTACAAACAGGGTGACGCCTATTTCAATGATTTCAGTTTTTGGTACCACAAGTCCTTTTCTAGAAACACCTTTATGGGATTTTCCAGTGAAAATCGATCCCACGTCCGGTTCTCCGATGTGATTACCTATGACCAACAGGATCATCGCTTTGAATATTTCAGCCGCGGAGCTAAAAGTTCAGTCCGGGTTACGGCCGGATTTAATCGGCTGCGCACCCCTTTTTACCAGTTGACCACCGATCCGCTCACCGGTGATCAAACCTTATCGACCCAAAGCAACCTGCACCGGGACCGTTTTAATGGTTCGCTGGATGCCCGGTATTCGGATTCGAAATACAACGGCCGCTTGATTCTGTGGCAAGGTGCGGGGGCCTGGCGCTGGGCTGACTCAACCCGCAATGAATGGACCCGGCTTTTCGCCGCGACACTCTCCCGTCCGTTGACGACGCATGTGTCGGCTCATTTGGAAGCCGGCTACTGGAGCCAAGCTCTCGGTGAATGGCAGCTCAAAGCACCGCTTGCCGTTGGAAATCTCCACTGGAATTCAAACCGGTTCCAGATGGATTTGGGCGTAAAGATTTTCGGCAAAACAAAGTTTCCCACCGGAAAGATTCGCTTTCAGTCTCGCCATTTTTTCGTCGAAACAGCTTTGCGGTCGGTTTTGCAATATGATTTATTGTCCGGCACGGCCCATGGCGTTAGTGTAGTCCTCGGTGAATCGGGATATGCGGATACAACTTTCAGTGTAAAATTGAGCACCTGGCAGGGCTTGGGCGGTTTGCCGCTGCCCTGGGATTCGACCCAAACCGTCCCGGGCACTATCCGGGGAATTGCCTTTAAATCCAAGTTGGAGCTGCCCTGGCTAATGTCGCTCCGGATCGGGGCCGCCAAAATTTTAAAAGGTGAATCAACGTATGATGTTTATACAACTCAGGTTCTGAATTGGGGCCTGGATCAGCATGTGTATCTCTTCAAGCGGGCATTACTGGCAACACTCCGGTTATGGGGTGTTCATGATTTCGATTCGCGCAGTGGAATTTTTAATCTTCAGACGCAACAGCTCGAGCCACCCTTCGTCATCCACTCCAAAACAATCAATCGGCTTAATTACAGTATTGAGGCTCATATCAGCGATGTGATTATCGCCTTTACGGATGTCAATTTATTACAGGATGAAGTCTGGAAACCCTATTTTGGTAATTCCTGGCCGGTTTCCTACCCGGTTGGTCGCAACCTGCCGCCTGAGAACCGTTTCCGGTATCTTACGGTCGTCTGGTATTTCACGAATTAAGCCAAAGACGAAGCTCCGTGTAAAAGTCTGATCATCGGCCATAAAATATTCTACAAAGCCCGATGTATCAAATCACCGGGCTTTTTCTATCGGTAACAACCAACGCCGGGTGTAATACCGGGTGTTTTTCCGGCGCTCTATTTCAACAGCAGCAGCTTGCGGCCGGCGCGGAAGGCTTTAGCGCTGGTGGTGGAGGTTGCTTCCAGGGTGTAGAAGTACAAGCCGGAGGCCACCTTACGGCCAAACGAATCCGTCCCCCGCCAGGTCAGTTTGTAACTCCCGGCCTGACGATTACCGTCTACCAGCCGGGTAACTTCCCGGCCCCGGATATCGTAGATCACCAGCTTTACCCGGCCGGCTTCCGGCAGGTCAAAACCGATGGTGGTCACCGGGTTGAAGGGATTCGGGTAGGGTTCGCCGACTCGGAAACTTGTTGGGGTCTGTTGGGTATCCTGCTTGAGGCCGGTATAAGCGGTATCAATGTAAACATGCCAGGAGCGCGACCGGGTTATCCATCCATCCCCCACTTCCACTAGTACTTCACAATCGCCTGAAATGATCGTATCCGTAACCATCGTCTGAAATTGTGTTTCCGTACCCAACAGGTACCCGAACAAATAATCGGGATACAGGGGCGTACCATGGGGTGGTTGGGTTCGCCATTCATACACCAGTTGTTGATGAGTATCCCGGTCTTCCACATCCAAGTTGAAATCAAGTGTATCG
>CAZIWX010000090.1:0-6273 GCA_964543125.1 uncultured Lentisphaeria bacterium
ATATGGGCACAACCTGATACTCTCTGGTCCCGCACGTATGGAGGTAATAACTCCGATGTAGGCTACCGTGTAAAGCAGACCTCCGACGGAGGTTTTATCATTGTCGGTAATACCAGGTCCTTCGGTATTGGCGATTATGATGTCTGGCTCATCCGTACAGATTCGTTAGGTGACACCATCTGGACTCACACATATGGTGGACCAGACTGGGACATAGGCTGGTCTGTATATGAAACATCAGACAACGGTTTCATCATCGCCGCTACCATCGGCTTTTTCAATTCCGATGTTTGGGATGCCTGGCTTATTCGAACAAATTCAGAGGGAGATACACTTTGGACGCGTACTTTTGGAGATCATGGTTCTGAGGACGGCCATGACGCAATCCAGACTTCAGATGGCGGATTCCTCCTAGTAGGGAGTAGTCCCTCAAACGATGTCTGGTTAATCCGAACTGATGAGTTCGGAGATACTCTCTGGTCCCGCACTTATGGTGGGAACAGAGGTGATATTGGGTATTCCGTTCAGGAGACCACGGATGGTGGTTATATTATCTCCGGTTCTACCTATTCCTTTGGTGCCGGTGAGACGGATTTCTGGCTTATCCGGACTGATGAAAATGGTGATTCACTATGGACTCACACTTATGGGGGTATCAACCACGAATGGGGCTATTCCATCGACCTAACTTCTGACGGAGGTTTCGTCGCTAGTGGCATAACAGAATCTTTTGGATCCGGGGAGAAGGACGCTTGGCTCATCCGGATAGACGCTTCGGGCGACACTCTCTGGACTCGTACCTTCGGGGGAATTGAAAATGACGAAGTCAGTTCCGTTCGCCAAACTTCGGATGGAGGGTTCATTCTTGGTGGCGTTACTAGATCCTTTGGCACCGACGGATACGACGTATGGCTCATACGGACAGATAATGTAGGGAACATAGTATGGATGGACACTTTCGGAGGTAGCGGTACCGATTGGGGCTTACACGCCGAGCAAACGTCCGATGGAGGTACCATTGTGGTGGGTCAAACAGATTCTTTTGGCGCTGGTAGTTCTGATGTATGGCTCATAAGACTTGCATCTGATGTTTTAGGTGCGAATTATGAGTCTATCTCAGTTCCCCACAAATTTGTTTTGCTCCAAAACTACCCAAATCCATTCAATCCTGTAACCACTATATCCTACCGATTACCGAAATTAACGTTTGTGAATCTGTCCATTTACAATGTTACAGGTCAGTTGGTTGAAACACTTGTTAATGAAGAAAAGAGTTCTGGTTACTATTCAGTAACTTGGAATGCGAGTGGTGTTGGTTCAGGTCTGTATTTCTATAGAATTGAAGCTGGGGAATACTCAGAAACAAAGAAGTGCCTGATACTTAAATAACGTGTGGAACGGCGGTCTAACCCCCAGTCCACCTGACCTGAAACTCGTGTAGCGCAATTTCAATGTTTCGCAGATTTAAGACAGTAAATATGTATGACAAATGCTCAGATTACATAAGTTTCAGGCAGGTGACTTTAACCGTTAGGCGGACCGAGGAGGCTTCATCCCCATGACAAAGTGGCTACGAGTCGCAGGGCAAGTTCTACTCGCCTTCGGTGGGGTGCTCGCACTCGGTGGACTCGCGAGCTTCGTCTTTCCAAACGTGGAACTGCGCATCTGGAACAGAATTGTGTCGACGGCCGAAGCACGATTGGTTTGGATCGCCATCAACACGACCCTCGCCCTCGTCGGCCTGTGGATGCTGCGTCGCTCCAAGAGGTCATGAGGCCGTCTAACAACGCCTTAAGCTGCCGGTGCGGCCAACAGTAAAAAGGCCAGCTCCCGTTCAGGCAAGCGTCACTTTTGCCTTTAAATGCCCCATCAATTCGGCAACCACCACATCGCCGGGCCGGAGCCGGCCCACCCCCGCCGGTGTCCCGGTGAAGATCACATCACCTCGCTGCAAACGGGTAAAGGTCTCTAAATATTGAACCGTACCGGGGAGGGGTAAAATCATCTTGGCCGTTTCACCGGTCTGGCGTAATTCAGCATTCAAATGCATCCGGTAGACCAGTGTATTCAGGTCCCCCAAACTATCCACCGGAATAAAAGCCGATAGCACCGCCGCCTGATCAAAACTCTTGGCCAGCGTCCAGGGTTTTCCCGCCGTTTTCAACTCGGTCTGTAAATCACGCAGCGTCAGATCCAATCCCAAACCGATGCCGGCCATTTGCGGGATATCATCCACCCGGTCCATTAAAATGACCAATTCCGTTTCGTAATGAATCGGCCCCAGCGGCCAATCCAGTTTCACATCACCCTCAAATGGGCCAAGGCTGTTCAGCCCCTTCTGAAATACAAGTGGTTCGGCTTCCACTTTGTTGCCCAATTCCCGGGCATGTTCAGTGTAGTTCCGGCCCAGGCACCAGATCGTGCGCGGAGTAATGGATTCCACCGGCTGGGACAGCAATTTCAGGTTCATTTTCCGTCCCCTGTATATTGAGGCGGCCAGTTCAATGCCGCTCCTAGATCATCTAATCCCAGATCGATATCCTCATTGACGATAAACCGGTCACCGCGCACCCGGCCAATCGTCGCACTGGGCACCTGATTGACCTGGGTGATTTTTTCCAGGTCCAATAAATGTTTTTCATTTAATGTGACAATGATGACCGACTGACTTTCACCAAAAAGCAGTTGATCATTACGAAATTTGCGGTGAATGTAGAGTTCACAACCGTGGGGATTATCAGAATCCGCCAGACAGGCCCGTGCCAGCGCGGCGACGAGTCCTCCGGCGTCGATGGTCGTGACGGACTTGACAATACCGTCCTGGATTGCTTCCCGAGCCGCCCGCTGCACCCGATCTTCAAAGACCATGTCCAGCTCCGGAGGTTCGGAGCCAATCATGGAAAGAACCGTCTCCAGATATACACTGCCGCTAAGTTCGCCTTTCAGCGTTCCCAACATGACGATAAAATCGCCGTCGTCTTTAAATCGATTAAGCATGATCCGTTGACCGGATGGCGTTTGTCCAATGGCGCCAACCATCACACTCAGTTGCGGTCCTGCCTGCACTGCTCGTGAAATGACGGGTAAATTCAGCACTTCCGCCGCTTCGGCAACACCTTTAACCGCCTCTTGAAAATAGTGGAAATGTTCTTTGTCACTCAAATCCGGTGTTACGAAGGAAACCGTCAAAGCCCGGACGGATGCACCAGTACAAACAACTTTTCGTGAAGCCGAGGCCACCGCCATAGCCGCTCCCCGTTTGGGATTCAGGGCCATAATGACGGGATAACCGGCGAGAGCTGAAATCAGGGTTTGACCCGCAGCCAGCCGGTGTCGTAAAACCAGGGGAAGATCCAAAATTCGCGGCGGATTATCCGCTGCGCGTAAAACCAACGGGAAAGGCCGTACCCGCGGCGAGGTCAAAACGGCTTGCAGGGAATTTTTCCAATTTTCAGGCTCGGGTAACGCATTCCAATCAATGGCCGGCGCCTTCTTAAATTTTCGGTGGGGTTGTTCCACCATCTCCGGTATCATCAGGCCACCGCCGGGCAGCAGGAGTTTGATGGGTATGGTGGCCGTGGCGGCCGCAGAAGACAGCAGGCTGAAATTCCCGTCAGGGGTGGCATTGGCAATTCGCATTCCGATAAGTCCATGCTTCACTAATAACGACCGCAGATCAGGTTCCAGATCGGCTTGGAGAAAAACAAATAATCCGCTTACCTGCTTTTCCAGTAATACGGCTTGCCAACCCGCATCACGCAGGGTAAACGGCCAAAATTCCAGATTAATATGCAGTCCCAAATCCGATCCCCCGGTGGTGGTGCACAGGGCCGGCAGCAAACTCGTCCGATTCAGGATCCGGGCGCCCCGCACCACATCCAAAAGGTGATCATCGGCTAAAAATCGACGGAGTTTTTGAGACCATTTCGCTTCCAGTGCTCCCGGCATTTCACTCCACTGATGCAGTGGATCCGGACCAATCAGGACCACCACCTCATCGGGAGCCAGGAGACGGGCCTGAAGCGAATCAGAATCAGGAACGAGACCTACCAGCTGCCTCGTTGCCGGTATTGGGCCAACCGCGGCCGGGATTTTCCAGATTCGCTGGGATCTAAAATTTTGCCCAAGAGTCAGGGTGTCATTCTCGGGCAGAATTACCTGCTGAATCAGTTTCTTGGCACCGGCCGTATCCAGGCTGGTAAAGCGGGAACTGTTTTTTTCGGAAAGTGTACTCAATTCAGCCACCAAAAGTCGGCCGCCGGACATCTCCAGGCGCCGTGGCCCTTGCAGGACCCGGGTTGGATTCTCGCTTGGGGGTAAGCGTTGGAGTTCATTCCAGATCGATATCCGGCTAACTTTTGGATCCCACATAAATTGAATCAAGGTCAACTCTTCCGGTGTGGGCGACCGCCCCAATAATTCAATCAGGCGCTTTTCTTCAGCCGGCGAGAGCGTTTGCGACGCGGATGCATTCATAAAATTTCCATTTATTGCGGGGCTGCTACTAGGCTGACGGGTTGGGTGATGACCTTGGAAAATTGACGGCGTGAGCCATAGGTGGGCGTCAACCGAACTTCCACCGTCACAACCGGATCTTTGGTCCCCCAGGGGAGCGGCCAGGCATAGTTGATGGCGTTAAACAAGTATTTCTCATGATCGATGAGTTTGGCTAGGGTTTCTCCGGCGGAATTTTTAATTTGAACCGTGACATAAGCCGGCTCCGTCAATCGAAATTTGCCCATGACGCTGTTTTTAAACCGGCTGAAACCGGCCCGCCAATCCAGAGTATCCGTGCCAATCCAGTAGTAGTGAACACCCGTGGTATCGGAGACCCAGACTTGACCATATTGGTGATCGATAGCAATGCCCATGGGGTCGATTAAAGTACCGGCGTCGGTTTTCGGTCCAATTGTTACCAAATAATGCAACCGGGAATCAAATTTATGGACCGCATGATTCAAGCTGTCGGTGACATAAATACAACCATAATAGTCCGTGGCGACTTTTTCAAAATCAAAGGTCTTAAAGGGAAATTTTTGGTCCATAACTGCTTGCAAGTTCCCATCGGTTCCGATACGGGTTAAGCGATGGCCGTCTTTATCGATCACCACGAGGTAAGATTTCCGTTGATTGGTCCAGTGGGCTGCACCATCGTGTAAAGTCATTGCCACCGCGTTCCGCATGGGAAATTGACGGGTTGGATAAAGAATCCGGTCTAGTGAGTGGTCGGAGTTGAATACCGAAATGCGATTATTCAAACGCTCCAGTATGAAATATTTCCCAGCCGTTGAGACGGCAATCCCCAGCGGTTCACCCAATTGCCCGTCAGCCCGGCCGGGAGTGCCCCAGACACTATCTTCCACCAGGTGATCTTTTTGAATATGACCTTCGGAAATTTGATGACTCCAGCGCCAGGTTACAAATACACGGCCATCCGGAGTAGAGCAAATACCCGAGGCCCCGCGCCGCCGGATAGGAACCGGCAGGGTCCGCCAAACCGGCCAGGTTTTACCGGGAATCCGGTACCATTCCGCGTCGGGTAAGCGGGAAATACCGGTCAGGCCGCGAATTTCGGCCATGAGGGGTCCGCCTTGTCTATCCTGAAACGGCCCGGGAACAACGGTTACGTCGTTTAGTCTCAGGGGTGTCAGCCGATTCTCAAATTGACTCAGCGAATCCATCCAAATCAGTTTGGATTGTTTCTGATTGGGAGCAATCCAGGTCGTGGTTTGCGCCAGGATTGAACTGATCAGTAATACCAAGCTAAGCAGATATTTCATGCAAGCCCATTCTTTATGCGTTGAGCCTGACTTTTTGAAATGCCCGGTACAGCGGCAATTTCTTCGATGGAGGCATTTTTTAAGCGGGTAACGGATTGAAATTGCCGGATCAATGCGAGACGCCGTTTGGGACCAATTCCTTCGATAGTGTCCAGAGCCGATTGAACCATGCGTTTCCCGCGCCGTTTACGCTGAAAAGTAATAGCAAAGCGATGAGCTTCATCCCGAATTCGACGCAACAGGATGACCGACGGCGAGGTTTTGGGTAAATTCAAAGGATCGGCGTAACCCGGCAGAAAGACCTCTTCCAATCGCTTGGCCAGGCCCAATATGGGAATATGGGACATGCCAATCCGGTCCAAAATTCCCTTAGCGGCGGATAATTGCCCCTTGCCCCCGTCGATGAGAATCAAATCCGGTTCCGCCCGGGCTTCCGTTTTGACGCGCGTGTACCGGCGATGGATCACTTCCCGCATACTGGCAAAGTCATCAA
>CAZIWX010000090.1:6373-9987 GCA_964543125.1 uncultured Lentisphaeria bacterium
CTTCCGGCGCATCCGGCACTAAAATTTCCCGTGGAATGGCCGTGGTGTCGGTATAAAGCCGGGTGATCAGTTGTCCCAACAGAGTTTCATTCTCCACTTCGCCGGCATTTTTAAAGAAGAAATGTTCTTTACCGATTAGTTTGCCGCTGCGAATCCGAAGCAACATTCCCACCACCAAATTATCCTGCCGCGCCAGATTGATGACGTCCCGGTCATGGAAATCACTGGTCTTCAAACGCTGTTTGGCAGCGTATGAGCGCACTGCTTGAAGTTGATCGCGAAATCGAGCCGCCTCTTCAAAAGCCATGGATTCGGCCGCGGTCCGCATCCGGGCTTCCAGGTAGCCTTCAACCGGTGTTGTATCACCCTTCAGGAAAGACTCGACCCGCTGGATCATTTGACCATAATCCGGTTTAAAAATGAGTCCCCGGCACGGACCGTCGCAGCGTTTGATGTGGTAGTCGAGACAGAGTTGCAGCTTGTTTTTAGCAATCGCTTCATCGTCGATGCGGTATTTACAGGAGCGGATAGTAAAGATATTGCGAATTACGGTGAGACTCGCCCGCAGTGCTTTGACATTGGTGTAGGGACCATAATAGATGGAGCCGTCCTTGACGATTTTCCGGGTTACCAACACCTGGGGAAAATCTTCCCGGGTAATACGGATGTAGGGATAACTTTTATCATCCCGTAAATCCACATTGTATTTGGGACGATGCTCCCTGATCAGATTGGCCTCGGTAAGGAGGGCGTCCACATCACTGCGGGTAACAATCGTTTCGAGGTCCCAGATGCGGGAAATCAACAAAGCGGTCTTCGGGCGGTCCGGTTGGCCGGTGAAATAGGATTTTACACGATTCCGCAAGATTTTGGCCTTGCCGATGTAGATAATTTTATCCTGTTGATTCTTGAAAAAATAGACCCCCGGCAAAGTTGGTACGCGTTTTAGTTTTTCCCAAATCGGTGCAGTTTCCACCGGTAACCCTGCTCGACGACCAGTCATACGCAGTGATATACTCAGTTGGACGGCGGTTGTTCACTCAGTTCAATGAGGACACCCCCGGCTGATTTCGGATGAATAAAAATAATGCGTTTTTGATGTGCACCCGGAACAGGTGCAGCGGTTGTAAATCGAATACCGGCCTGCCGCAACGCTTGAACCAAATCATCCAGGCCTTCAACTTCCAGGGCGATGTGATGAAGTCCGGGGCCGCGTTTATCGATAAATTTCTGTACGCCCGAATCGGTACGCAAGGGTTCCAGCAGTTCCAGGTCAACATCCGCTACCGGAAAAAAATGGGTCGTTACGCCTTCCCGTTCCACTGTCTCTTTCCCACCCCGGACGATTCCCAACAGGCTTTCCATAAAATAACGGAAAACTTCCGGGTCAGGTGTGGCAATGGCGATATGGTCTATTTTCTTAATTTTCATCGCTAGCTACCGGAAAGTAGTAAATTACCCGACCCTCTTTCTGATTCCCATAGTAAATTTCCAAAATCGGTTCAGCGGCTGAATCGCCGTTTGCCTGAAACCATCGTTCGGCGACCGGATAAATCTTGAATCTGCCGATGATGGGTGAGCCGGAAAAGCTGGAAGTGATGGCCGCTTGCGCGGTTACCCATTCCAGGGTCAAATCAGTGGGTGCAAAAGATGAATCCTGACAAATAACTCCCACAAATGCCCGCAGGGAATCTGCCACAACCAGTTTGGGATTATCAAAATAGAGCCCGGCTAATCCGGTGATACCGGGGTTTGATTTCACCAGGGGCAACAAGGTGTGGTTGGCATAATCCAGAATTTCACGATATGGCGCCTGCGTCCATTCACCCGCCAACAGAAGCTCCGGTTGGTCACTTTCCACTATGTTCACCTCCCGGAATGCTCCCAGACGCCAAGCCAGGGCCAGGATAAAGACCACCAGGATTCCTAAAAAGATGGCAAACCGTTTTAAACGCATACAGACCTCATTCGCGCCGAGAATATGGGCAAGCGGTGACTTACCCCAAGCATAAATCACACCTTCGGCAAATCGATTAAATCATTTGTCCCCTGGACGGCTTATTGATCCAGTCCGACCAGAATCGTGCAGATTTGATCCTGAATTTGGTTGGCCAGGGAAGTCGGCACCGTGTAGTGGTTTACCATGAGACTGAAAATGAGCGGCTCTTCATTCTTTTTGGTCCACAGATAGCCGCTCAAACTACGGACATAACTCACATAACCGGTTTTAGCGCGCACCCGGCCTTCGGCCAGGGTGCCCAACATGCGGTTTTTAATCGTACCGTCCACCCCACTCTGAGGTAAACTTTCCAGGAGATAATCCCGATCTCCATGGTTCCACATCATATTCAGCAGAGAAGTGGTGGTATTGGGAGAAACCAGATCCAGACGCGACAAACCGGAGCCGTCACGAATTGTGAGATTGCGAGTATCCACCCCCAAGGAATCAAATAATGCCATTTCAACCTTAATCCCTTCCCGGTTGGAGCCTGCTTCACCGAATTCAGCTCCCAATGTTTTTTGCAAGGTCTCCGCAATGAAATTCTGACTCGGTTTGTTCACGTGATAGACGATGTCGTACAAGGGAGGCGAAGTATGGGTAAAAATCGGCTGGTACCGGTTATAATCAACCTGGCCCGGCCAGTTGTCCACATCCCGGGGATCACCATGCACCTGAACACCATTTCGCTGCAAATATTGTTTTAGGACCACCACGGTGAAAAGCGTGGGATTCTCAATGGTAATGGCATCCCAGCCCATGCTGTCAGCCACGCTCCACACGCCTTTGAACCAACCATTGTTCCGCGCCCGTTCACGCCCCAGGTCATATTTGGTGACCGAATCCGAATCCACTGTGACCAACTCATTCTTCACTTTGAGATAATCGGTATCAGGATAGGGAATCAAGGTTACGACCGAATCAACGGCGCCGGGAAAAATCTGATAATCGATGTAATTTTCATTGTAGGAAAGGCCCGAGAGTTGAGCGCCATAGTAGTACGGTTCATCGTCCCAACTCCAGCCATATCCCAGGGGATCATCATCAAAAACATTATCGTCACCCACAATCGCACCGGTGATTTCGGTGATGCCGTGCGCTTTCAGGGAGTCGGCGAAACTCACAAACAGGGAATCGTAATTATGATCATAAAACCGCCAGGACCAAGTGGGATCGCCGCTGCCCCGGAGGTATAAATTACCGCTCAGGATGCCTTTTTCATTCAGCTCTCCATCGGTCCAAAAGGTGGTCTTATAGGTATAATCCGGACCCAGCCGGCATAGGGCGGCGGAGGTGGTATACAATTTCATGTTGGAAGCGGGCATAAACATTTTTTCGGCGTTGCGTTCATAGATCACGTCGCCGGAATTGGCTTTTATGATTTTGATGCCCCAATAAGCCATGTTAAATGGAGAATGACTGATCAACGTGTCAATTTCATAAGCCGCCTGTGCGTATTTATCTCTGAAAAGTCCAATTCTACTCACCGGTGTAGCATTGGGTGAACTGGTGCAACTCATGATGCCAATCAGCCCCAATCCGATAATCCAGCTCCCAAATATTTTCTCATTTTTCACCTGCACCCCAACTCTCATTCTGAATAAATATTAATAAT